>JBGSYQ010000312.1:0-7597 GCA_041750795.1 Pirellulales bacterium
GCACGGTCGGCGGGGCGCCGGCGCGCCGGCGCTCGGGAAATCTCGGGTATTCCCACCGGTTGCCGGCACGAGCGCCTTCTCATTCAGCGGGCCAGCGTGGCCGCGCCCCTTGAACCGCGCCTCGCGCGTGGCATACGATGGATTCAGGGGCGACCGAAGAATAACTTCCATAAACGCTCACTAGTGCCACTGGTGGCGGCAGCCACCAGTGTCGTCGGGCCCCGTTGCCCGCACCGCCCGTTGTTGGATTGCACTGGTGGCGGCGCCACCAGTGGCACGAACAAGCACCGCAGTTATCTTTCGGTCGACCCTTAGCGATCCCACGACCGGCCGATTCATGTCTGGAAGAAGTTCTTGAGCGCCGACGACGTCTCCACGCCTGCACCCTCCGAGTTGCGCGACGCGCTGCTGCAGTGGCGGCGCGACGCCGAGGGCGGCGCCGACGCCGTCGAGTTACTGCAAACGCTGCTCGGTCCGGCCATCTGTCGCTGGTTGGGCATCTATCGCTTGCCCGAGGGCTTTCTGCTGTCGGTCGTGATTCCGGTCTACAACGAAGTGGCCACGGTGGCGGAGGTGATCCGCCGCGTGCGCGCCTGCGGCGTGCCGTGCGAGCTGATCGTGGTCGACGACGGCAGCACCGACGGCACGCGCGACGTCCTGGCCGCGTATCGCGATTGCGAAGACGTCACGCTGCTGTTGCACGCCGCGAACCAGGGCAAAGGCGCTGCGCTCAAGACGGGCTTCGCGCACGCGCGTGGCGACGTGGTGATCGTGCAAGACGCCGACCTGGAATACGACCCGGCGGAATTCTCGCGGCTGATTCAGCCGATCGTCGAAGGCCAGGCCGACGTCGTCTACGGCAGTCGTTTCATCGGCGAAGGGCATCGCGTGCTCTACTTCTGGCACCGCGCGGGCAACTGGCTGCTGACGCTGTTGTCGAACCTGTCGACGAACCTGAACCTCTCGGACATTGAAACCTGTTACAAGGCATTCCGCCGCGAGGTCATCCAGCAGATCGCCCCCTCGCTCAAGGAGCGGCGCTTCGGCATCGAGCCCGAACTGACGGCCAAGCTCGCCCGCCTTCCCGGCATTCGGATCTACGAGCGACCGATCAGCTACTCCGGCCGCACCTACGCCCAAGGCAAGAAGATCGGCTGGCGCGATGGGCTGCGAGCGCTGTGGTGCATCGTGCGGTATTAGTCTATCTGCGCGCAAATCTGAACTTTCTGGCGTCGGACCAGTCTTTCGGCTAAGAAAGACAGCCATGGATCCGATCGAACAACTGATTCAGCGAATGCTCGTGGTGCGCTGCCAAATGGGCGAGCGCCCGGCACTGGAGGATTTGTTTTTACGACATAATCGCGCGTTGGGTTACTATCTGCAAAGGATGCTGAATCGAGACGACGTCGCCGATCTGCAGCAGGAAGTTTGGCTGGTGGTGATGCGGAGAATCGGCCGGCTGCGGAGCCCGGAGGCGTTCGTCGTCTGGCTGTACCAGATTGCCCGTCGTAAAGCCCTCACGCATTTAGCCGAGCGCAGGACCGTGTCGCTGGACGAAGAGGCGGCGACCACTCAGATCGCCGATGACTCGCAGCCTATGTTTTCGCCTTCCGACGCGGCCGAAATTCACGAGCAGTTGGTCCATCTCAGCCAGAAGCACCGCGAAGTGTTGCTGCTACGATTCATGGAGAATCTGTCCTACGACGAAATGGCCCAGATTATTGGTTGCACTGCCGGCACGGTGCGTTCGCGTCTGCATTATGCCAAGGCGGCACTTCGAACACGATTGGAGAGTCACCATGAACGACGACTCGATGCGTGAATCGCTTCTTAGACAACACACGTCCACCACGGTCGCCGTGCAAATGCTGTACGATCTGTTGGACGCGGAGAATCGCCGCGTGCGTCGTTTGACCCATTGGACCTGGGTCGTCTGGCTGCTCTGGTTCGTGCTGACGGCGCTCTATGTGCTGTTGGCTGTCAATACTTACATGCGGCCGGAACCGCCTAGCGTTTCCGTCTTTGTCGTAACCTGGCCGTTTTTTTTGGTGCTCGTGCCCCTGGCTGTGATCGGCGGCGTTTTGCTGGTGGAGTTGATGCTGGCGCGGCGCTCCGCCACAGTGTCGCAGCTTCGCGTCAGCATCGCGGCTATCGACGCGCAACTGAAGCAATTGCAGCACGCAGCCACCGCGCAACCCGCACAGCCAGCCGACCAAAGCGGCCGCCAGCCCGATCGTTAATCCGCCGGTCGCGGGACATGCGGTGCGTGTGCCTCCGTACGAAATCTCGCGAGAATTCCCGCTGAATTGTTGCAGAACGGGTCGCATTGCGCGCGCCCTGGCATCCGACGTCGTTGTACTAACAGTCGGGCAACTGCAATCGCATGGTGGTTTTCCAACCGTTACTTCGATGGGAATTCACATGAGAAAACATCAACTACTCGTAATTCCTGGCACTCGCTCTTTGCAGCATTGTCTGGGCGTGGCGCTCGTCGTGGTTGGGCTGATCGTGTCGGTGTCGGTCGTCGTCGTCCTTCCTGATCCACGAAGTGAATCCGTGGAATTCGACAATAGCATGCAACGCTTTGCCGCGCACGGCGCGACCGGCATCGCGCTGTTGATCGCCGGTCAGGCATTGCAAAAATCGGCCGAAACCGACGTGCAGGCACGGCTGTCGCGCCTGATCGCCGCTGACGCCGCCAGGGTAGCGAGCCTTAAGGCCGCATGCCCCCATCAGCCATCGGATTGCACGACCGCAAATCCGACGTTGCGGAGGACGCCGCCGATACCCCACACGCACGATCGTGCGCGCGCGATCGTGTGAACGAGGGCCCTTCGGTATAATGTCAGCGGGCCGATTTCCAGGGCACGCTGACGTTTCTTTTTTGCTCGCTCACCAGGCGCACCCATGAACCAACCCACGCGTCACGAAATCAGCGATTCTCGCAAGGTCCTCTACTACGGCGGCATGGCACTCTCCGTTGTCGGGCTGCTCACGTTTCTCTCGCTGTTCGTCATGTTTCCGAACCCGCTGGACGGGCCGGGGGGCTTTGGCAACGGCATGGGGAGCTTTGCCGGACGTGGCATTGCGGGCATGGCCATGATGATCGCCGGACGCGCCTTGCAAACCGCCGGCAAGCGCGGGCTGGCCGGGGCGGGTCTGGTGCTCGATCCCGAACGGGCCCGCAAGGACGTCGAACCATGGAGCCGGATGGCCGGCGGCATCGTCGGCGACGCTCTGGGCGAAGTCGATCTTGCCAAACACACCGGCCAGGGCGCACACTCAGAGTCGGCCGTCGTCAAGGTGCGCTGCCGCAACTGCCAGGCGCTCAACGACGAGACCGCCCGGTTCTGCGACCAGTGCGGCAAAGAGATCTAGCGTCTCGGCCGTGCCGCTCGCCAACAATGACTCGCTCCACAAAGATTCTCTGATCAGGTGCGCTTGCCGTGATTGTCGGTGTGCCCAAGGAAATCAAGCGCGACGAGTATCGCGTTGCCATGTTGCCCGTCGGCGCGGACGAATTGGTTCGTGCGGGCCATCGCGTGCTGGTCGAGCGCGGCGCGGGGCTGGGCTCGGGCTTGCTCGACTCGGCCTACGAGCAGGTCGGCGCCGAACTGGTGAACACCGCCGACGAAGTGTTCGGCCAGGCCGATCTGCTGCTGAAGGTCAAAGAGCCGTTGCCGGCCGAGTGGCCCTTGATTCGCACCGGCCAGACGATCTTCACCTATTTCCATTTCGCCGCCGATCGCAAGCTGACCGAGGCCATGCTGGCGACCGGCGCCACGGCCGTGGCTTATGAAACCTTGCGCGACGAGCGCGGCGGCTTGCCGCTGCTGACGCCGATGAGCGAGGTGGCCGGCCGCATGAGCATTCAGGAAGGCGCCAAGTACCTGGAACGGCCGCAAATGGGGCGCGGCATTCTGCTGGGCGGAGTGCCGGGCGTAGCGCCGGCGCACATCACGATCCTCGGCGGCGGCATCGTCGGCGCCAACGCGGCCAAGGTCGCCGCCGGCTTCGGCGCGGATATCGGCCTGCTGGACATCAACATGGACCGGCTCCGCTATCTCGACGACGTCATGCCCGCCAACGTCGACACGCTGTATAGCGATCGCCACACGGTCCGCGAGCAGCTTCAGCGCGCCGATCTGGTGATCGGCGCCGTGCTGATCCCCGGCGCCAAAGCGCCGCGGCTGATCGAACGCGAAGACCTGACGCTGATGAAGCCGGGCAGCGTGATCATCGACGTGGCCATCGATCAAGGCGGCTGCGTCGAGACCAGCCGTCCCACCACGCACAGCGAGCCGACGTATATCATCGACGAGGTCGTCCACTACTGCGTCACCAACATGCCGGGCGCCGTGGGCCGCACCAGCACGTATGCGCTGTGCAACGTCACGCTCCCCTGGGCGCTGGCGATCGCCAATCGCGGCATCGAGCGCGCCGCGATCGAGCTCAAACCAGTCGCCCGGGCGATCAACATCATCGCCGGCGAAGTAACCAACGAGGCAGTCGCCCGCACGTTCGGCCTGCCGTGCAAGGCCCGCTTTGTCGTGTAGGAATGGCGCGGCAGATCGCCCAACGGAGTCGTCTACAAAATCGAGGATCGTTGGCCGATGAGTGATTTTGGATTTTGGAGGGTGGCCACCGAGGACACCGCGGGGGATCTTGAATTAAGGAGCAAACGCTCTCTACGTCATCTTCTTTCGGCCTACAGCCTACAGCCTCCAGCCTGTCGCCTCTGCGACGAAGAGGAAATCGAACCGCAGGGGACGCAAAGGGACGCAGAGGGACGACGAATCGAGGAGAGGGATTTTTGGATTTTGGTCGTGGCGTTGGAGTCACAAGGTGCGAAGCGCCAGCGAGGGAGCGACAGCGACGAACACTAGCCCGAAGCGCGAGCGAGGGAGCGTCACCAAACGC
Organism: Pirellulales bacterium; assembly: GCA_041750795.1. Lineage (GTDB taxonomy): Bacteria > Planctomycetota > Planctomycetia > Pirellulales > PALSA-1355 > JTS-RE94. The sequence continues at coordinate 4,921 of JBGSYQ010000312.1, forward strand.
TTTGCAATGAAGTAGCGCGTACACACAAAAACGGGCGAGAGTGGCGATGTGTTTGCGCTGTCAAGGCGCCGTCGAGTCGCAGCGGAGGAGCGTTGTGTCTCCCTCGCTGGCGCTTCGGGCTAGTGTTTTTTGGCGCGTTGGAGGATTTCGCGCGGATTTCCGTGAGGTGTCGCGGACTGGCGCCCCGTTGGGGCTTGGGCGTTGGTCGGGGTGACGGGATTCCAGGGGTTTCCACCCCTGGCTATTGACTGGTCGCCGCGTTGCGGCTTGACCCTTGTTGGCTGGTGGCGCGGTGCGGGTCGATGATCGTTGGTTGGTCGACGCGTTGCGGCTGGTGATTGGTTGGCGCGTTGCGGCTGGATCACGGCGACGGGATTCGTTCATTCGCGGAAACGTCGTCGCGTGGCGATGATGCTTGAGGGGTGATCGCCTTCGCGCTGTGGTACGATGGTGGGCATGGTGCGTCTTGAAAGACTGGTCGACCGGCAGCGTGGCGATTCGTGCGGTAGCAGACTTGTGTCCTCGTTCATTCAGCCGAAAAGGTTTGCGTCCCCTGAAGATTAACCCCCGGTCAATCGATCTGATGTCCCTTGTTCTGTGGCAGTGATGTCTCTTTGTCTGTGGCAGTGTTTGCCAATCGGGTGAGCGTCGTATGGTACCTGAGCCGCGCGAAATGATGACGAATAAGCTGTTCACTTGCGCTCCGCTGGACGCAACTGCAATGGCGGAGTGGCTACGGGCAGTGAGCCTTCATTTTGCAGAACTGCTCGGCGCCACAAGCCTTCCCGAGTCCTTGAGCTGTGCCAGTCCGTTCGTCGCACCAGAACAATGGAGGAAAGGCTACCTTGAAGTTGCACGAACTATCGAGTCGTGTGTAAGCTCGCATGGGTCAATAGTCTTTTCGCAATGGTTCGAAATCGGTGATCCATTTCCTGAGGAAGTGTTGTATTCATTCCGCGGAGGTGCTATCAGCGGCCTATTTGCATACCTCCGCCACTTGCGGGTTGAAGAAGTCATCAAGCGGCCGCGCGAAGCTGTACTTCGTTGGGCGAGAGACGGAATCGAGAGGAGAGTATTCGACATTGTTTACGATGTGCGCAATTCTCGCCTTATCGGACGGCCCTCGTCCATTTATGTGATCGCGCACTTCGGCTGGGATCCGCTGCCCGAGTGGGTGTTAAATGCTCGGCCGGATCAAGCCCAGGAGTTGTTTCGGACGCTTGAGTCAACGATTGACGATGTTCAGGGGACGACCGTTGTCGATTTGTGTAAGTATGAGGAACCGCGGGCATTTTGCGCTCAGTTTGACGATGTCCTTTCCTCGCAATTCGATCAAAGTGTGCTCGATTCGCTTGTGGCAACATTTGGCCTAAGTTGGAAACAGTGGAGCGAATCGTATTCCTGGTGGGCGCCCTGTACAATGTGACGCTCTGTATAAAAAAATTTGTCCGTTCCTCGAACTGCTCCACGAGATAGTTCAAGTGAGCTTCGCCCAGCACGATGGAATAATTCAAGCATTCGTGCTTAATCGATTGGATCCGACGCTCCACAAAGGCATTCAAGTTGGGCGACATGGGTCGCAGCCGGCGGACGCGAATACCTCTGGCCGGCAGCGCCGCGTCGAACGCGCCATTCTGTCATCGCATCCATGCGACGTCACAGCTTGTCGAATTCTCTAACAGGCTGCTAGCGCGGGGTGTCGGGGTCTTGGGCTGATGCGGTGCGGACGTTGGTGGGGCGGTCGGCTAGGATGGTTGCGAGTGGCACGAAATCGTCTGTGGCCGCGTGGTAGACCCACGAATCGAAGCGTCCGGCGCTCAGCCGCACGACGGTCAGGCCCTTGTCGCGCACTGCCGCCACGATCTGGTCGCGCTCGGCCTCCGAGCGCTGCCCGCTGCGCGCGTCGTTGACCAGGTCGCGCAGCGCTGCTTCGGAGCGCGGATCGAACATATAGGCCATTACCCAGGTCGCGCGCTCGTCGTCGCCGGCCTGCGCTGTTGCGCGTGCGAATGTCTCGGGCGGCAGCCGCAACTCGTCGGGCCCGGGCAGATCGTAGTACCTGGCCACCCAACCGAAATTCACGGCCGGCGCGCACAGCACCAGGTCGCCGCCAGAGCGTGCTTCGCCGATGAACCGCGAGGCCGCTCGCGCATAGCGCCAAGTGTTCACGTCCACCCAACGATCGATGTGCGTCGATTGCCACACCTGCGCCGCGACAAGCGCCAACAGTCCCACGCGCAACACTCCGCGCACCGCGGAGCTCCGAGCAAACACGACCAGCGCCGCCAGCGCCAGCCAGACGGCCGGCTGCAGCACGGTGAAGTATCGCACGGCGATCATGTGATGCACGCTCCGCCCGGCAAAGATCATGGCCAACGTGGCGGCGGACGTCAGTACCAGCGCCAGCGCCGCCGCGCGCGACTGTCGCCACAACACCGCCAGACCCACGAGCACGGCAACAAGCACCAGCGCCGACAGCGGCCCAGCGCCGACAAGTTGCTCGAAGCCCCGCCCCATGGCCGCCAGGGTCTCGCCCATCGTGACCGAAGTAATGCCGCGATCCGATTTGACGAAGATCCACATCCGCCACAAGCCGCGCGCCGCCAGCGGCACGGCCCAGCCATAGGAAACCAATGCCCCGCGCGCGATCCGCCGGGCGCGCTCCAGCGACGCCTCG
>JBGSYQ010000313.1:0-6366 GCA_041750795.1 Pirellulales bacterium
GTGAGCCGGCCGCTCAATCGACAGCGGCCATCGGCCGGCACGCCCGGCAGTCGCGCATACGCATAGGCCACCGCGTCGGACGTTTGGCCGAAGAATACCTCCAGGCGCTGATCGAAATCGGCCGGATTGTCGTTCACGCTGCTCAACCTTCTTCGGGAGTGGTTACCAGCCGCTCGCGCATCGCACGCTCGTCGTCGGCCAACGCTTTGGCCAGAAATCGGCCAGTGAAGGATTCCTTCACACGGGAGACGGCCTCCGGCGTGCCCTTCGCCACCACGCGGCCTCCCTCGTCGGCCGCGCCGGGCCCGAGGTCGACGATATAGTCGGCCGCCTTCATCAATTGCAAGTTGTGCTCCACCACGATCAGCGAGTGGCCGACGTTGATCAACGCCTCCAGGCAATCGAGTAGTTGCACGACGTCTTGAAAGTGCAGCCCGGTGGTAGGTTCGTCCAGCAGGAACAGCGAGCGGCCGCGGCGCGTTGCCGACATATAGGCCGCCAACTTGAGCCGCTGCGCTTCGCCTCCCGAGAGCGTGTTGGCCGGCTGGCCCAGCCGCAAGTAATCGAGCCCGACGTCGATCAGCCGCTTGAGGCGGGCCTGCACTTTCATTTGTCCGCGAAAGAATGTGAACGCCTCGCGGACGGTCATTTCCAACACGTCGGCAATGCTTCGCCCGCGATACGTGACGTCCAGGATCTCTTTGCGATACCGGCGGCCGCCGCACTGCGGGCACTTCATGTACACGTCGGCCAGGAATTGCATGTCGATGGCCAGGTAGCCATCCCCCTGGCACTTGGTGCAACGGCCGCCATCGACGTTGAAACTGAACTTCGCCGCGTCATAGTTCCGCGTGCGTGCCTCGACCGTCTCGGCAAAGACGGCGCGGATTTCGTCGAAGGCTTTGATGTACGTGACGGGGTTGGAGCGCGGCGAGCGGCCGATCGGGTTCTGATCCACCAGCACCACCTCGTCGAGTTGCCCGTCGCCGTAAACGTCGTCGTAGGGGAGCGGCTTGGGCCCGTCGATACGCATTCGCCGGCAGAGGGCCGGGTAGAGCGTGTCTTGCACCAGCGTGCTCTTGCCCGAGCCGCTCACACCGGTCACCAGGCACAGCACGCCCAAAGGAAACTCAACCGTCACGTGCTGCAGATTGTTGCCGCGAGCGCCGGCCAGGCGAATCCAACCGTGGTCGGGCGGGCGCCGCTTGACCACCGGAGCGATGCCGCGGCGGCCCGACAAGTAGTCGCCCGTCAAGCTGCGCGGGTGGCCGAGCATCTCGTCGAGCGTGCCTTGAAACACGACTTCGCCACCTCGTTCGCCGGCGCCGGGGCCGATCTCGATCAATTGATCCGCGGCGCGAATCATCGACTCCTCGTGCTCGACAACGACCACGGAATTTCCCCGGTCGCGCAGCGACGCAACGGCGCCAGACAGTCGCTCGACGTCGCGCGGGTGCAGGCCGACCGAGGGCTCGTCGAGCACGTAGAGCATGTTCACCAATCCGGAGCCCAGGGCCGTGGTCAGCGCCACTCGCTGCGACTCTCCGCCGCTGAGCGTGCGCAGCGTGCGGTCGAGCGTGAGATAGCCAAGCCCGACCTCGACCAGGTACGCCAGCCGCGCCTCGACCGTTTCGAGCATGATGCGCCCTACCTGGCGCTCCCAGGGCGACAGTTCCAAACCACGGAAGAAATCCAATGCGTCGGCAATCTTCAGACTGGATATATCCGCGATCGACTGTTCGCCGATGCGCGTGGCCAAGGCTTCCGGGCGCAACCGCTTTCCGCCGCAGGCGGGGCAGGGGCGATGACTGCGCCATCGGCTCAGAAACACCCGCAGGTGCATCTTGTACTTGCGGCGTTCGAGCCAGGCGAAGAAGCCGTTTAGCCCGCCAAAGTTGCACTGCGGCACGCCGTCGGTCACGATGTGGCGCTCGCGCTCGTCCAACTCGCGAAAAGGCACGTCGACGCGCAGTTGCCGGTCCTCGGCCAAGGCCAGCAGCTCTGCCAACTCGTGGGCATATGCCGGCGTGTTCCAGGGGGCGATGGCGCCCTCCTTGAGCGACTTGTTCGCGTCCGGAACGACCAGTTCCATGTCAACGTCGATCGTATTGCCGAACCCTTCGCACTGGGGACAGGCGCCCAGCGGGCTGTTGAAGCTGAACAATCGCGGCTCGGGCTCCGGGTAGGTCAGTCCGCACTTCAGGCAAGCCCACTCGCCGCCGAAGATCGAATGCTGCCAGGTGGCGCCATCCAGTTCGAAGGGGGCCGCGCCGGGAAGACTTTCGGCCGCATCGCCGTTTTGCGGTTCCACGAACAGATGCGCGCGACCGCTCCCCTTGGCAAACGCGGTCTCGAGCGAATCGCGCAATCGCTGATCGCTGGCGCCGCCGGCCGTGAGCCGATCGACGACGGCGAAGACCTGCCCGCCGGCGTCGGCGGCCAGCGTGTCGGACCAGGGCTCGTTCGTCAGGTTCACCAGTCGATGACCGACGACAACGCGCACGAAGCCTTCTTCAACAAACACGGGCCAGCGCGATCCCGCCGCGGTCGACGTCGGCGCGACGGCGAAGGCGACCAGGTAGCGCCCACCAGGGGGAAGCTGCTCGACGGCGGCCACGACGGTTTGCGGCGTGTGGCGACGCACCTCCTGGCCGCAGGTGTGACAAAAAACCCGGCCGATCTTGGCGAATAACAGCCGCAAGTAGTCTGCCGTTTCGGTGGCCGTGCCCACGGTCGAGCGGGCCGAGCGGCTGGTGTTCTTGTGCGTGACGGCAATGGCAGGCGGAATGCCGTCGATGCGGTCGGCAGCCGGTTTTTCCAATCGATCGAGAAACTGCCGCGTGTAGGCCGAAAAGCTGTCGACGTAGCGCCGCTGACCTTCGGCGTAGAGCGTGTCCAGCGCCAGGCTCGTCTTGCCGCTGCCGCTCAAGCCGCACAGCACGACCAGGCGGCCGCGCGGAATATCGAGATCGATATGCTTCAGGTTGTGAACCGCGACGCCGCGGAGCGAAATCGAGCGAGCCGTCACCAGGACCTCGAACTAGGGGAGGTCGAAAACTTGTATCATAGGCCGCACTCGCCCTGAGGGCCACCGCCCAGCAACGCCGGGTAGTGTCCTAAGATCGTGTGCAGGCTATTGTCCTGACGTGCTGGTCGGCGGCAGTGGATCGTCGTCGTCGGAGTCATCGATTTGCCATTCCGTGAGCACGCCAATTAGCCCCAAGAAAATGGCTAGGGACAACGACTTGGCCAGCCAGTGGTCGGTCGACCAGTCTTTGAAGTAAACGAAACCCCAATAGATCATTGCGCCAACCGCCGCCCAGGCAATGCCGTGACGGGCCACGCTGCCGCGCGTTGCATGCGGGTTGGTCTTCGCCAACAGCCCCCAGGGCTCACCATATCGGAACCAGCGGCGCTTAGGGGCGGGGGAGTCGGTCATGGCAACGATGGCGCAATTCGAGAATCGGAAATCGGGTACTGTCTTAATAGTGTGTTGGTCGTTCCCACGACTATTCGGGGGGGAATGGGTCGTCCTCGACGGAAGGTAAATCTTCCGTGCTCTCTGGGCTTGGCAGTGTCGTACGATTGTCAGGCATGCGATTCAGAGGATGATACGGGCTGCTCCTATCAAGAAACTCCCCTGGGGTTCCCGACATCATGGCGACTTCGGCTTCTGGAAATAGTCGCCGAATCCGAGCTGCCTTCTGTTTGTCGGCTGGCGTGATTCGGTGGCAATTGGGGATCAGTACGGTGATCGATTTATAGCCTTGCTCGCCGAATATCGACAGCGCCCCCGGCGCTCTGGCATAGACTGCTGCGTCATCGTGCGCTACTACGGCCCCAGTGATGATTTCATGGCGGCGCTGACGAACCCAATTCATTTCGTAGGTGAGCCAGCAGCCAACGAGGGCGACCAACACGAACAGCGTCCGCAGCGAGAACCGTAGCCAGCGGCGATTAGGGGCGGGGGTCATGGCTGCTCGCCGTCGAGTTCCGCCTTGCGCCGATAGAGCGCGTCGAAATCGGGCATGCTTGTTCCCTGCCTGGCCTTCAATCGGTGCGCAAACTTCTCGTAGGCATTAGGTAGCTGTCGTGCTTCGTTCCAAGCATACACAAACTCTTTGAATTCTTGAGCCGTCAAGGACCGCCCCAGCTTCGCCTCGTATGCCTTGACCAAGGATTCCAGGTTGTCTTCGCTCATACCGGCATTCTAAGAGTGTGGCGGTCGGCGGGAACTAGAGCTTGAATCCATCATAGTCCGATCCGAAGCGCTGCCTCGGTGGCCTTGGGGGCGGGGTCCAAGAGCCATCGATTTGCGCTTCGGGGAACAATTGCGTCATGTGCCGCCGCTCGGCGATTTCCGAGGGCGTCAACTCCAGGTCTTTCCGAGACAGTCTTTGCCACAGGTTAGGATAGCCGCGTTCGCCGAACAACCATAGGATTCCAGGTGCCCGTGCCGTAGTTGGCAGACCGAGGCCGATAAGTTCTTCGTCGTCTAAAACCTCGAGCTTGCCGGATTGCAACATGCTGTGCCGTTGGGTAATCCAGCGCCACTGATAGCCGAGGCCCAAACAGACCGCCGTCACCACCACGAACATCGTCCGCAGCGAGAACCGTAGCCAGCGGCGCTTAGGGGCGGGGGTCATCGGGCTATTTCTGCCGCAAGGTTTTGATTGCGGCAGCAACGATGACGCCGACGACGGCACAGGCAATGCCAGCTATCACCAGCACGATCAATAATTCCACCGGCCCGATTCCAAACATGGTTCACCTCCGAGGATGGTCGTGGCTCGCATGGGGCATTCTAGCAGGGGACAGGTTCAATCGCGGCGAGGCAGTAGTCGTGCTTCGCGGAAACAATCGCTGAAATCCCAGAATCAAAAATCGGGTAATGTCTTAACAGTGTGTTGGTCGGCGTCATCCGAACAGTTGCCGAAATGCCATTCGCAGGATGATCCAGAACACCTCGGCTGACCAAAGGACAAGCACGGCCAACACGGGAAGCACAACCGCCGCTGCCACGAACCGGAGCTTGCCCTGGTAGTGTACGATGAGCTGCCATGCACTGGCTAAAGTTCCGCCCATTGCCCCAACCATCAACATGGCGATGCACACGAAGTTGAAGTAAACAAAGGTTCCGACCAGCGCGACCAATCCGTAGACGATTACTGCAAGGCATATCAGGTATTGCCACCATTTCGCATGATCGGTGCTTTGGCTACTGCTAGTCATGGGCCGTAAGCTCAGGTCCAGTGGCGCGCTCATACCGGCGTGTTTGATCGCCCAGAGAATGACCACGCCCGCTACCGGTGCAACCTTACGACAGGTGACGTATGTAGACCTGTCCCGTTTAGCTGCCTCACGCCCTTATGTTCGTCGAGCCGTCACTCGCACAACGAAATACGCGACAACAGCGTAACACAGCATGAATCCAACGAACCAGTGGTAACGATACGAGGCACCTACAATTCTGTCTGCTATCACGACAAATACAAACAGTGTCGGAAGAAAACCAATCAGGAACCATGCTAACACTGGCGATGGCTTGTTTGACGCGTCGAGTGACATGGCGAGTTCACAGTGGACGGTTGATTTCAGATCCTCGCGGCAGCGCGGCAATCAAGTGTCCAATCGCGATGACCACAGACCCGATCATAAAAAACAGAATCCGTTCATCCGGCAGCGGCCGGATCAAGCATGGCGCAATGGCAAACCCACCGCCAAGTCCGACAATCACTCCGCCCCAATAGTAACGATTGCCAACGCGGTACAAATCGCGCCATGTTCCGAGTCGCATGATCGCTCCTGAGAAGTCAAATGTCTTGTCCGCTCGTACCGGCATTCCAGCAGCGCCTACGGGTTGTTCGTCGCTGCATGTTCGACCGCAAGGTTCAATCCAAAATCCAAAATCGGGTACTGGGTGGCTAGTGTGTTGGTCGACGGGAGACCATCCAAAGAATAATGCACGTGATTGCAAAACCAAACGCAACCCAGCGAAATCGTTGAGGCGCTAAGTCGAGCCAGCTAAGCGCGAAGACTGTTCCGCTGGCGGCAACGTACCAAATTGTCGAATAACCCGCGAACGCGTGCCAGAGTAACCTTAGCCAACGGTGCTCTACGCGTGCGCCGTCAGTTCCGTCAGCAATTCTTCCAGGCTCGCTCATCCGACAATCTACCAGCGGCGTTTAGGGGCTGTTCGATTTCCCCGCGCCGATTCGTAAAGCAATCTACACCACCAACGCCATCGAAAGTGTCAACAGCGTGATTCGCAAGTTCACGCGGAACCGCAAGATTTATCCCAACGAAGAGTCGGCCCTGAAGATCGTGTATATGGCGATTCACGAGGCATCGCGCAAGTGGACCATG
>JBGSYQ010000314.1:0-6415 GCA_041750795.1 Pirellulales bacterium
CGACATCTCGTCGACGCCGTCGTCGTAGTACGGCTCGTCGGCCGGCGCAGGCACCGGCGCGGCGCTCGGTCCGCGCTGGATCGGTTCGGCCGGAATTCCAGCGTGTTGCGCGTGGTGCCGGTGAGCATCGCGCCGCTCGCACCAGCCGTGGTAATCGTTGCCGTGGGAGTACAGTCCGTCGTTGAGCCGCGGGCCGGTAAAGCCGCCGCACTGGTCGCACGGATCGCAGCACTCAGGCGGAAGGCTGAACCACTCGTGCCAGAACAACTCACCGCACGACGACCCGCACCAGTTCATGCCGTTGGGATAACAACCGCCCCAGGGCTCGCAACAACAGCCAGACAGCGTGGCGGCCAGCAATGCCAGCCAGGTAAAACTCAAGCGGCGAGCGAGCATCGTCCTTCCCCCCACAAGCGACAGACATCCGGCGCGCAACGTAGCACGCCGCGACAGTCCCTAAAGGTGACTATCGACCGCACAATCGGCAGAATCGAGAAAATCCGAACGGTCGCCGGGGCCTGGGGCGACCGCCAGGAATTCTCCAGCTTCACCGTGTGTGGCAGCATTTCCTGGCGGTAGCTGGATTCGCAAGAATTCAGCTTCCAAGGGCTGAAGTTTTGCAACTTCAGCTACGTGCCAGATTTTCTGGCCGCGCACGCTTCACCCGGCCGTTTGCTTGGCCGGCCGCGAATTGCTAGCTATAGTGCTAGTCAACCGCCGCGCGTGGCGGCCCAATGCATCCGCTCTTTGCGATTCAGGTGACCTATGAACGCTCTGTCCACAACCGGCCGACCCCAACCACTGCCGATCGGTGCCGTCAATCACCTGGGCCGCGTCACCAGGCGGGTCGAGGCCAGCCGCGATTTCTATCGCGACGTGCTGGGCTTTCGCGAGGTCGCGCGTCCCGATTTCAACTTTCCGGGCGCGTGGCTCTACAACTACGGCATCATGATCCACCTGATCTACAACGAGGCGGCGCCCGATCCGGACGGCGAGATTCAAACTCGCGGCGACCACCTGGCGCTGCACACCGACGACCTGGCTGCCGCCGAACAGTTGCTCAAGGATCACGGTATCGCCTATCGCAAGAACACCGTGGCCAACACCGGGCTGGTGCAACTGTTCTGTCGCGATCCGGACGGCCATCACGTCGAAATCGGCAGCTACCCGCCCACCCCGGCATTTGTTTGAAACGCCGGGCGGCAAAGCTTCCGCAACTCGCGCAAATAAAAAGCGCCCCGCACACGCTTGGTCGTGAATACGGGGCGCCAGCGCGAATCCATCGGATGGGCCAATGCGCGTTACTTACCGATGCGCGTTACTTCGCTGTCACCTGGATCTTCTTCGGCAGCGCTTCCTGCGACTTTTCCAGCGTGACGTGCAGCACGCCATCTTTGTACTCGGCCTTGACGTTCTGCTCGTCGACGGCCGTGGGCAGCGTGATTTCGCGGCGGAACGAGCCGTAGCGGCGCTCTTGATAGAGATAGCCGCTCTCTTTGCGCTCTTCGCTTTCCTTCTTTTCGCCGCTGATCACCAGCGCTCCGTGCTGGATCGAGACGTCCAGATCGTCGGCCTTGACGCCGGGAATCTCGGCCCGCACGAGCACGTGCTTGTCGGTTTCCTCGACGTCCATCGCCGGTTGCCAGGCCAGCGACGGCCAGCCGCCGCGCTCGCCCCACACGGACGGCGCGTCGCTGAAGAACGAATCGAACAGACGATCCATCTCGGTGCGGAAGCCGGAGGCGGGCAAAAGCTGCCCGGCGGATTCCGGCCGGCGTTGCTTCCAAGGTATCAGGGTCATGGCGGGTACTCCTTTCGTATGCGAGTGGTCGCCCCGGTAGCTGCGGAGCGAAATGCTGCTTACATGGCTTGCACTTGGATCTTGCGTGGCTTGGCGGCTTCGGCCTTGGGCAGGTGTACCGTCAGCACGCCGTTGGTGTATTCCGCATGAATGCGGGCGGAGTCAATTTGCTCGCTGACGCGGAAGACGCGGTGAAAGTTGCCAACACCGTACTCGGCCAGCAGCACGTTCATTTTGTCGTCGTACCGCCCGGGCACGGTGCCTTCGATGGTGAGCTGGCCGTCGTTGAAATCGACGTCGATCGACTCCTTCGAGGCGCCCGGCAAGTCGGCGACCAGCAGCAACTCGTCCGCCCGCTCGACGATGTCGACCGGCGGTCGAAACCATTGACCGGTGCGCGTCCGTTCGGCATCGTTGCCCGCAGTTTGAGTGGTGTTCACATCGGTTGTCATGAGTCTATGTCTCCTGCCGCGTTGGCGGCGTTGTTCGGAATGGTTGTTCGGTTGCCATACTTCGGTTGCAATGCGCTGTCACGAATCGCGGTTGTGCTGGGACGTTCGTCAACCGGCCGCCACCTTGATCTTTTTGGGCTTGGCGCTTTCGGCCTTGGGCAGCTTGATCAGCAACACGCCGTCCTTGAGCGTCGCCTCGACCCGATCGGCGTCGACTTCGATGGGCAGCCGCAGCACGCGCGTGAACTCGCCGCTGCCGCGTTCGCGCCGATGATAGGAACTACCTTCTTCGAGTTGCTCGCCGCGGTGGCCGCGAATTGTCAGATCGCCGCCGACCACCGAGACGTCGATGTCGTCGCCGGTCATGCCGGGCAACTCGGCTTCGGCATACAAATGATCGCCGAATTCCCAGACATTCAGGGCCGGAAAACTGCCTGATCCGGCCGTGGCCCGCGGCGCATAGGTGCCGGTCATGGGGCCAAAGAAGTCGCTTACCAGCCGATCCATTTGCGTGCGCAATTGATCGAGCGGGTGATAGCCATTGGTTCGTCGCAAGAGCATCATGACGGAAACCTCCCTATCAGGTCTCGTGAAGGAATTCACTAATTGCGCCTGCCGAACGGCTCGCGCCGCGGTGCAGACGCTTCGCATGCAGCCTGGATGTGCGGATCGTGGATCCGTGGTCGACAAAGGAGCAAACCGAATGCCAAATGCCCACTGCCAAACCGTTCGCCGCAGTTGCCAATCCGCCAAGCACTTGCGAAGAGCGGCCAAAAACGCGGCATTTCGAAGGTGTGTCAAATTGGCAGGTGGGCCGCGCATTGTGAGCCAAAATTGCAGGCCAAAACACGTTGCACTGACGTCCGCGTCCACATTGCACCGACGCCTGCGTCGAGGTGCGATTCGCCGCGCCCCGCCCAATTCCGCTTGCCAGCAACAGCCCGGCGATCAAGAATCGACCCCTTGCCGCAAGTATTCCCCATTGCTCCCTGACTGATACGAACCCTTGAAACCTACGACCGCCGACACGTTGCGCGCGGCGCTTGAGCGTCACGAAATTGAGCTGCCGGACGAGGCGATTGACGCCCTGGACCGCTATTGCCGGGCCTTGTGGGAACGGAATGAAACGTTGAATCTCACGCGCCACACCGACTACGAGAAGTTCGTGGCGCGCGACGTCGTGGATAGCATGGCGCTGGAGCCGTTTCTCGATTCGGGCGCAAGCGTGTTGGACGTGGGCACCGGCGGCGGAGTGCCGGGCGTGGTGCTGGCCATCCTCCGGCCCGACCTGGAAGTAGCGCTGTGCGACTCGGTGGCCAAGAAGGCCAAGGCCGTGCAAGCCATCGTCCAAGAGGCGGGTCTCGACATCCCGGTGTATCACGAGCCGGCCCAGGAGGTCGTGGCGCGCCAGCAGTTCGACGTGCTGGTGGCACGGGCCGTCGCCCCCTTGTCCAAGCTGCTGCGCTGGTTCGCGCCGCACTGGGGATCGTTCGAGCGGCTGCTGGTGATCAAAGGCCCGGCCTGGGTCGACGAGCGCACCGCAGCGCGCGAGGCGGGGCTGTTGCGCAACGTCGACCTGCGCAAGCTTGCCAGCTATCCGCTGGCCGGCACCAGTTCGGAAAGCGTCGTACTCTCGCTGCGAGCCAAGGGGGCGGGCGCATAGCCGGCGAGGTTGCGGGGCAGCGACGAATCTCGCCCGCTAGCAGGCGATTTCTGCCCACCCCAACTCCGCCTTGTGGGTCCGTCGCAGTCGCCCTATACTGGCTCTCTTACCCACCGATCACCCCGCCGCCCCTTGGCATTTTGGGAACCTCTTGCGGTCCCGGGCGAGCGCGCGGGATTCGTCATACCCTCGGCATCGAAAGGACGATTATGCCCTCGCACACGCTGGACGCGAAGCACGCCACAGGAACCCCATCCATGTCCGATTTGATTGCTCCGCACGGTGGTCTCACCGAGCCCGTTTGTTGCACCGTTGCCGCTGCCGAAGTCGACGCCTTCAAGAAAGAGGCCGCCGCGCTACCCAAAGTGCCGGTGTCGGACGCCGATCTGTCGACCGTCTATCGATTTGCCGACGGGGCGCTCAGCCCGCTGACTGGCCCGATGGATCGCAAAACGTACGAGCGCGTGCTCGACGAGTCGGTCATCGAGCACAACGGCAAGCTGTATGCCTGGACCATTCCGCTGGCGTTGCCCCTCACCAGCCAACTTGCGGCAACGATCAAGCCGGGCCAGCAGGTGGCGCTGACGAACTCGGCCGGCGAAGTGGTGGCCACGTTGGACGTCAGCGACGTGTTCGAGTGGGACAAGCCCCGCTATATCAAGAGCGTCTATCTGACCGAGCGCACCGATCATCCCGGCGCCGACATGGTGCTCAAGGGCGATGCCGACAATACGCACCTGTTGGGCGGCACCATCCGCGCCTTGCCGCAGCCGAAGAACCCCAAGTTCGGCAAGTACGTGCTGTCGCCGCGCGAAGTGCGCAAGCTGCTCGCCGAAAAAGGTTGGAACCGCGTCGTGGCGTTCCAAACCCGCAACCCGTTGCACCGGGCGCACGAATACGCGCTGGTCTACGGCCTGGAAACCTTGCTTCGTGCGGGGCACAACGCCGGCGCAGTGCTCAACCCGCTGATCGGCGAAACCAAGGGAGACGACGTCGACGCCAACGTACGGATGCACACCTACGAGGCCCTGATCGACACGCAAGCCCTGGGCGAGGGTGACAGCGATCCCGCCGTATGGAAGGCTCGCGGCGAGAGCGTGCCCGACCGCGTGCTGCTGCTGGGGCTGGACATCAAGATGTTCTACGGCGGCCCGAAGGAAGCGATCATGCACGCCATCTATCGCCAGAATTACGGCTTCACCGACATCGTCATCGGACGCAAGCACGCCGACGCGCCTTATCACGACGGCACGGCCATCTGGGGCGACTTCGACGCACAGGAGATTTTCCACAACCAAAAGGGCGATCTGAAAATCCAACCCGTGAAGGTGGGCTTCGCCGCCTTTTACGAGTCGCTGGGACGCGTCGACCTGATGGAGAACCACAAGGACGAGAAGCCGGTGTTCATCTCCGGCAAGGACGTCCGCAAGTCGCTGCTGGAAGGCAAAACGGTCGATCCGCGCATCATGCGCGAGAGCACGTCGAAGATCCTGGCCGAAGCAATGGCCGGCAAGGCGTAGCAGCCTGTTGAAGAATTCAACAGGCTGCGACATCGCATGGATGCGATGACAGAATAGCGACGCAAGTCGTTATTCTGCGAGCCGTGCGAAGCTTTGCTTCGCACTTGGCGAGGTTGAAAAATGCCATGACGGCATTTTTTAACAGGCTGCTGGCCGCCAATCGCATGACGGGGCCTACGAGTGGCGACCGCCCGACCAGGTGGCGGCAGCCACCAGTGTCGTCGGGAGCGCGTTGCCCGCCAGGCCCGTTGTTGAATTGCACTGGTGGCGTGCGCCACCAGTGGCACACGAACAAGCACCGAAGTTATTCTTGAGTCGAACCTCAGTAGCAGGGCGTGCAGACCTGTGGGCAGGGTTGGCAATAGACGGGCGGGCAGCCTTGCACCATCGGCGCTTGCTGCACGATCGTCGGCTGCGCCTGCATGATGGGCGCGGGTTGCGATTGGATGGGCGCCGGCTGCGCGTAGGCGCTCGGCGGCGGTTGAAACACCGGCGCTTGCGAATACACCGGCTGTGCGTAACGTTGTCCGTGCAGCGGTCGCCAACAGCCGCTGGCGGTCCCCGCCACCAGCAGTCCCAGAAAGACGGTGGCCCATTTCATGAACAGGTTCCCTCTAAATGAACGAATGCGGGGCACGATGGATGCGTGTCGGGGAATTGCCCCTGAAGTGTCAAATGGGCGAGAACCATACGCGAAGCGGCGCCACACGGTCAAGGCGAATGGGCTACGTCGTTGGCGCCAGCCGACTTGCGATCGGTGCATCGCGCCGCTGACAGCGGCGGCCGCTGGCGCGCCAAAGCGCTTGTTTTGAAGCTTCCGCCGCGCTAGCGTGCCGGTGCCTGCAAGGTGGTTTGTTCTTCGATCCGCTTTCGCGCCATTCGGAAGATGCGATCGAACATCGGCTCGGTCAGCACCCCCGTAAAGGTGTTCTGCTGGCTGGGATGATAACTGCCCAGCAGCCAGCGACCGCCGGCCAGC
>JBGSYQ010000315.1:0-22726 GCA_041750795.1 Pirellulales bacterium
AACCGCGGTTCGGCGACGGCCAAAACGCTCGTCGGTAACGCCATCGGTCAGGCTCAGATCGCGAACCTTGAAGCCGCCTTGGGCAGGGTCCGACCCCAAGCTAAACGGTGCAAACGACGAGCTGAGATAGCCCGTGCCCGCGAATTCATTGGGCTGGTTCGGAATGCACACATACGGAGGCATGTTGTTCTTCGGGCCGTACTCGTGGCTGACCACGCTGCCCATGCTGGGGAAGATCAACGCCGGGCTGGGGCGATACCCGGTGAACATGTTGTGCGTGCCCCGCTCGTGGGCCGCTTCGCCGTGCGACATCGAGCGAACCACCGTGATGCGGTCGGCGATCTCGGCCGTCTTGGGCAGCGTTTCGGAAAACACCTCGCCGGCAATGGTCGTCTTGATCGAGCCCAACTCGCCGCGATATTCGATCGGTGCGTAGGGCTTGGGATCGAACGTTTCCTGATGGGCGATCCCGCCCGGCAGGAAAATGTGAATCAGGCTCTTGGCTTTGGCTTCGATGAAGTCGTAGTCTTTTTGCTCTGCGCGCGCCTGGCGAAGAGCGAAATAGTCTCCCAGCGAAAGCCCCATGCCGGTCAGGGCGCCAACGGCCAGGAAACCACGGCGGTTCGGGCGATACGTGCGCAAGCTCATACAAATCTCCCTAAGCGTTGAGGACGCAATATTTCACTTGGAAAAACAGCCAAGGCAAGCAGCCCCCTTGGGGCCACAAACTCAACAGTAACTGTAGGCAGGACGGTTGGGCGGGAAAGCGTTTGCGGGCAGATTGTCGCCAGAACCTCAGTTGGCGCTGGCGGCAATCCGGGTTGTTGTTTCCAACCGCTTTGATGCTAGCGAGACGCGGTTCGATTGTCAAATATCAAATGGCACTTATGCGTTCGCGCCGGATGCTGCCCGGGGACGCCGCGGGGGCGTTTCAGCGACGGATTTCAGAAAATCGTCAAATTTTATTGACTTGTCGCGGCAGTCAGCTACCATGAGCCAAAGTCCTTGGCACTCTTGGTTCTACGAGCGTGCTTGCGCCGGCTCGCGCGGTTCTGTCGCGATCGGCTTGGGATCGACAGCAGGGACAATGCGACCATCAGCGATACCATCTCTGGTGAACGTTGTGCCGATGGCAATTTGCCCAGAGACGAGGCGGCCCGGAAACGAGGACGAGGCGTGAGACGAAACTTGCTTTGCACTTCACCGCGGGCCATTGCGTGCTTCGCATGCGCGCTGGTCGGTTGGGTCACTTCCGCTCAAGCAGTGATCGTTAAATCGGGCAGCGCCAACAACGATAGCGCCAGCCTGATTGCCGCGGGCGGCCCCGGCGGTCCGAATGAACCGGGATACGACAATGTCGGCACCCGCGGCCCGAACGGGCCCAGCGTCACCTATCTGGGCAACGGCTGGGCATTGGCAGCCGGACACGCCACGTTCCACTCGGGCACGCCGGTCACCCTGAACGGCAACAGCTACACGATCGACGACAACTCGACGACCTTTCTGCTCAATCCGGATAACTCGCTGGCCGATCTCAAATTGCTGCGATTTACCACCAATCCGGATCTGCCGGCCATCGCGCCTGATCTGATCAGTTCGACGACGCCCACGGGTCGACAGATCATGATCGGCAACGGCTTCCAGCGCGGCGACGCCACGTATTGGAGTGTCAACAAATCGCAAAACCCGTGGCAATGGACCGAGCAGAGCGCGCCGGCAGTTCCCGGCCCCAACGACTACGCCGGCTTTAAGACGATCGCCAGCAACAGCAAGATTTGGGGCGAGAACGAAGTGTTGCAGACCGGCCTGATCGCACTGACCTACTTCGACAGTAATAGCGATCCGCACTACGTGTACGGCTATAGCACGCGGTTCGACGACGCCACGTACACCGGGCAGGCGGGCTTGACCCACGAAGCCCAAGTGAGCCTCGGCGACTCCGGCGGCGCGGTGTACACGCTGGTCAACGGCCAGTGGCAACTCGGCGGAATCATCATCTCCGTCCTGGACAGCTTCAACGGTCAGCCGCAGTTGACCACGGTTTATGGCAATCAGTCGCTGATCCTCGACCTGTCGGTCTATCGCGACCAGATTCTGAGCATCGTGGTGCCGGAACCGGGCAGTTTCGTCCTGGCGGCCACGGCCGCGCTAGCGCTGGCCGCGGTGGTCCGGCGGCGGCGCGGTTAGCAGCCCCACGGCCCCCGTCGCGGTACGATCACAGTTCCCAGGGCCGCTTGCGCGGCCAAACGGGCCATTTTGCCCGAAATTGTCTGGACGTTTTGCGCTCTATCGGCGAGAATAAGACTTCGGGCAAACGAAGCGGGCGCACGTGCGTAACTACAGAGGAGATTTGGCGATGATGACTGTCACAAAGGCGGTGATTCTCCGCAAGACCGGCGGATTCTCCCGGTCCGGGCGCCGGGCCACGCGCGGCTTTACGCTGGTCGAATTGTTGGTGGTCATCACGATCATCGGCATGCTCATGGCCCTGCTGCTGCCGGCAATTCAGTCGGCGCGCGAAGCCGGCCGCCGCAACACGTGCCAGAACAACATGCGCAACGTCGGCCAGGCCATGCTCAGCGTCGAGAGCACGAACCGCGGCTTCCCCGGCTATGCCAACGTGGTCAACAGGAAGCGCGCCAGTTGGGTCGTGCCTATCCTCACGAATCTCGAGCGCGCGGATATGTATAGCGTTTGGAAAACGCAAGCGCCGGTGGCGTTGCCCGATCCCAATATTCTCAATACCACGGCCAGCCCTTGGGCGCACTCGCTCTTGAACATTTTGATCTGCCCGAGCAGCCCAGGGGAATTGCTTGGCAGCAATCCGTTGTCGTATGTCGTCAACTGCGGGTCGGCTTTCAGGGCGGACGACAATCAACCCGGTGGCAGCAATGCTTGGAGGGAGGATCGCAACTCCGGCGTCTTCTTCAATCAGGCTGGTGCCGACGGAACCGTAGGTGCGGGGTACAACCCGGGATCGTTCCCGTCCAATCCGCCCGGTCCCAAGATTACGATGGACTTCATCAACTCCAATGACGGCACGTCCAACACGCTGATGCTGGGAGAGAGCCTGCAGTCGACCAACTGGGCCACTAATCCTTTGGACACCACCAACAATCCAGCCCAGCCCTGGGACAGCGAGTTTCAAATCAAGCAGAACATGGGCATGGTGTTCTTCATCACCGGCGAGAGAGACAACAACTATGTATCCGGGAACAACCCCCGATACTTTCCGGAAGGTTCGGTAGTAAACGGAATGGCGCTTGCTGCCACGGTGCCGCAACCGATTAATTGGGATTCGACCGCTGTTCCGATCCCGGTGGGCGGCCTGGCCTACGCTCGTCCGGCGTCGGCTCACCCAGGTGGCGTCAACGTGATCTTCGTCGACAATCATCACCGCTTCATCAACGAAGAGATTGAGTACTATGTCTATACGCAACTGATGACGCCGCGCCAGGCGAGCATGAATATCGACGCCGCAACACCAATGCCAACGACTCCGACGACGGCGACTCCACTTCCCTGGCAGTACATCCTCAACGAAGTCGACTACTAATCGCTCGTTCTCCACTCAGCTAAATCAACGCCCCGTGCGGCTTTCGGGCGGGGCGTTGTTGTTGCGCGGGGGTACTGCGGCCGCTAGCGGGCGTGGAAGAATCGGTTGCGGCCGACCGATGGCGCGCCGGGGCCGCCGTAGAGCAGCTTCAGCCTCATGTCGCCGCCGGTGCGGCCGGTGACGGTCAGCCGGTGCATGCCCTTGGCCAGGGCCACCGGCGCGAACCGCTGCGTGTTGTCCCCCTTGGCGTTTTCATACAGCGTGCGGCCATCGACGCTGAGCTTCAACTCGCCGGAGTGCCACACCTGAAACTGGTGGACGCCGTCCGCCTCGACGTCGAAGAACCCTTGCAGCACGAAGGGCTCGTTGGCGTGCATGCCCTTGAGCGTCAGCCAGGCCGGATCCTTGGTTTCGTCCACGCGGATGACCTTGTTACCCGGCATTTGCAGGACCAGGCCGCGACCCCGGTTGGCCGGCGGACTGGCCAGCGCCGGTAAGGGGCGCGCCGGCTCGACGTTGATCGTCAGGGGCGCCGACCAGACCCTCTCGGCCGCGGAATTTCCGGCGGTGCCGACCGCTTGCAGTTGCACCGGTCCCAGGCCGAACAACCTCGGATCGACGTCGATGTCCCCCTCCGGCCCGGCAATCTTCTTGATCACGCGCGTGTCGTGGACGATGGCCAACTCCTTCATGCCGGGCGCCGCGACGTGGACCTTCAGCGTTTGATCCCAGCGCACGCTGCCCGCGGGCGTGGCCGCCGCCTGGATCGTGCGGCCGTGATTGTTGACCGTGACGCCGACGACGGCTCGGCCCTGGGTTTCGATGGGGCTGGCGTCCAGGGCCACCACGCGCAGCTCGTGATAGCCGTCGGACTCGGTGGTCGAATCCCAATCGAGTCGGCCGTCGATGCGCGTGGTGTCGGCGCGGCGACCGTCGACGAACAGCTCGTAACGATCGATCTTGCCCCCGCCGGCGACGGTGGCCGATGGCGCCAGCGCCAGCTTGCCTTGCACGTTGCCGTCGGCGGGAATGCCGCCGACCTCCACCCGCGGAATGTCGGCAAACGGCTGGCAGAGCGGGTCGCCCACGATCAACTGCTGCGCCGGAGCGGCCATCGATTGATAGAATGCCTCTGCCAGCGAGCAGCCGCGCGCATAGTGAACGTGGATGAAGGGCGAGGGAAACTTGGCGGCAATGGCGTAGGGCTCGACCACGGTGCCGCTGGAGCCGGCCGCGCCAAAGCGGATGAACTCGGTCAGCGGCGTCTGGCTGCTGCCTTCGGTCAGGATGCCGCCGAAGCTGGTGAAGTTTTCGCAAATGGCCCCGGGCAGGATAGTGCTGCGCGTGCCTTGCCAGGAAAATTCGGCCACGCCACTCATCAACCCCAACACGTCGTCGCGGCCGACCGGCATGGCCGTCGAGATGATCTCGGCGTTCACGCCCAGCTTCTTCAATTCGGCGACCGCGGCGGGAAACTCGGGAGCTCGGGTCGTGGAGCGGACGTCGCTGGTCTGACAGTAATAGATGGTGCCTTTGGGATGCGTGCCGTCGGCGGCGGCCGAACGGCGCAGGGACTCGACCACCTCGTTGACCGAATTACCGCGCCCGCTGGTCATGCCGAGCATGGTGGAGAGCAGGTAGGGCTGGCCGCCGGCTTCGAGCATTTCGCCGCCGGGCCCCCAGCCATACCAACTGCGAAAGCCGTGCGTCGGCACGCGGACCGTGCGACCGGTGGTGTTGCGCAGGTATTGGTTGATGCTGAAGTCCATCATCTGCGGGCTCTTTTGCACCGCCAGGTTCCACAGGAACGTGGCTGAATTGATGGAGCAGATGGGGCGCGCCTGATCGATGAGCCGCGTACCGGTAAAGTCGGGGCCAAAGTTGATGGCGCAAGGAAAGTCGCTGGAATAAACGACGTAGTCAATCTGCCCCGCCAGGCCGCGGCGGCTGATCGTTTGAATGGTGGGCAGCAGGATTTTCGAGCGAAAGGCGTCGGCGTCGGCGGATTCGAAACCTTCGTTCCAGTGAATGTAAAACACGTTGAGCGGCGAGATCTTGCGCAGAGCGATGAAGTGATTCGCCACGGTTTGCGACGCCCAACTGGCGGAGTTCACCACCAGAAAGACGTTCTCCGGGCCGCCGCCCGCCAACGCCGGTCGGGGCGCCGCTGCCAGCGCAACCGCCAACAGGGACAGGCATAGCCAGGCAAGTGCCAGTGGTCGGCCACTCATGCGGAAGCTCTCGGGCAGGGCTGGCCGCGCGCGGCCGGGGCAAAAAAATTGATCTTACGATCCGCCGGCTTGCGCCGCCAGGAACATCGGTGTGAAGAACTACTTCGGCTTCACCAGATAGGCCGAGGCGCCGGTCGATAACACGTCCATCAGTCTCGATCGCCTGACCCCGGGAATTCGCGACACCACTTTGCCAAGCCGCGTTCCATAGGGTGCAAACATTTCGACGTGGAAGCCAACTCGGCCCGCCATCGCCTGGAATTCGCGATAGGTAATGTCATTGAGATCGCCATAGCGACGCACGTCTCGAACGCGCTGCGGGTTATTGGCCAGGCCGGGGTAAATCTCCAGCAACGAGGGATTGCGACGAACCATCCGCTGCATTGCACGGATGATCGCGCGTTCGGAAAACACGAGATTTGCCCAGGGCAGTTTCAGGCCGTGCTTCAGGTGCAGGCCGTACTTGCTCTTGATCGAAGAAAACACGGGCACCAGCAGCCCGCCTCCGGGTCGCAACACGCGGTACGCCTCGCGCATGACGTCCTCGGGCTCAGTGAAATGCTCGAAGACGTTGTCGGCCAGCACCAGGTCGAACTGGGCATCGGCAAAGGCTAGCTGAGAGGCGTTCATTTCCAGGAACTCGACCGGCAATTGAAAGTCAGGCGCAAAGCGTTTGGAAAATTCGTCGACAAAACGGCGGGCGATCAGCAGATGCCTGGTGTTCAGGTCGATTCCCACCACGCGTCGCGCGCCGACCGCAGCCATAAAGCAGGAGATACCGCCGTGGCCGGCGCCGATTTCCAGAACTTCCAGCCCGACGACGCTCCGCAACATGCCGTGCGATACTTTCCAGTCGAACTGGTGCTGCGCATAGGCCATGTTGTAGGCGTCGGTGCCCGGCTCGGCGTTGAATTTCTTGGTGCGCTTCGCCATCGGCGAAGGCCAGTGCTTCGCCACGCTATACAACAAGTAGTCGGACAAGCCCATGACCATTCTCTCCCTGGCGGCGGCCTATTTCTTACCCATTCGACGCCGGCTCTGAAAAAACTGCGTCAAAATGTTGCCGCACTCGTTCATGAGCACGCCGCCCACCGCCTGCGTGCGGTGATTCAAGCGGGGATCGTCCAGCAACTGATACAGGGTTTGCACGGCTCCTGCCTTGGGATCGGCGGCGCCGTAGACCAGCGTGTCGACGCGCGCCTGCAGGATTGCGCCGGCGCACATGGGGCAGGGCTCCAGCGTGACATACAGCGTGCAGCCCTCCAGCCGCCAACTGCCCAGCGCCTCGGCGGCCTGGGTGATGGCGATCATCTCGGCGTGGGCCGTGGGGTCGTGCAATTGCTCGCGCTGGTTGTGTGCCGCCGCGATCACCCGCTCGCCATGCACGATCACCGCGCCCACCGGCACCTCGTCCTCGGCCAGCGCCGCAGCCGCCTCAGCCAAGGCGATTCGCATGAAGTGTTCGTGCATCGCAAGAACCGCGTCGAAAAGTTACCCGCGCAGACCAATCGCCTGCATCAGCTTGTCCGTTTCGCGATAGGCTTCTTCAACCCATTCGACGATCCGAGCCGGCTCGGGCGAGTATTCCAGCTCGATGGAGATTGTGCGATCGCCTAGTTCCAGCGCCTTGATCTCGCGCAGGTAGGGTTCGAACGGCACGACGCCGCGCCCGGGCGGCAGGTCGCCGTGGACCTTGCCGTCGCAGTCGGACAGGTGGATGTGTCCCACGCGGCCCGCCAGGCGGCGAATCTGCTCGGGCGGCACGCGCGACAACACCAGGTGCGAAATATCGAGGTTGGCCAGCACGTTGGGCAGATCGACGTCGTCCAGGAAACGAGTCATGGTTTCGACGTCGTTGACCAGCGACAGCGGAAACGGCTCCAACTCCAGCACGATCTCCAGCCCAAGCTCGCCGGCGCGCCGGCCCAACTCCTTTACCGCGTCGACGCCCAGCCGCCACTGTTCTTCCGGCGGAATCACCTCGCGGTTCCAGATGTACTCGCCGATCACCAGCAGCACGTTGTCGGCTTCGTACTCGAAGGCCAGATCGAGGTAGGCCCGCACGCGCTGGATGTGAAAGCGGCGCACGCTGGGATTGAAGTCGATCAATCCCACGGCCACGCAGGGGAGCGAAACGATCGGCAGGCCGAGCCGGTCGCACTCGTTCTTCACCAGCCGCCGCTCGCGCACGTCGGCATCCAAGGGATCGATGAAGATATCGATCGTGTCGAAGCCGATCTCTTTGGTCTTTTGCAGGCCGAAGGTGGTCGGCTGTTCGGCTTGCACCCAGGCGGAGTTGATCAGTCCGAGTTTCATCAGCTCGCCAGCGAGGGCTCCGACGGTTTCCACTGCTTGATCGCCCCGTCGGACACTTTTTGCAGCGGCGTATAGCGAGGGTGGCGCGACTCCTTGTAGGGATCGTTGCGCGCCGCATTGTAACAGCAGATCAGCGACCAGCGCGGGTGCGGCGACGTGTTCTGGTCCGAGCGGTGCAAGAGATTGCAATGGAAGAACAGGGCGTCACCCGGCTCGGCCTCGATGTACTTCAAGGGGAGCCGCTCGAGCGCGGCGTTGACGATCTCCATGTCGGCGCCGGTTTGATCACCCGTCTTGCCGTGTTCGATGCGGCCCATCAGGTGCGAGCCCGGCAGCACTTGCAGGCAGCCGTTTTCCCTGGTGGCCCGATCGACCGCGATCAGGCAACTGGAAAGCAGCGGATACAGGCAACCATTGTGGTACCAGTAGCCATAGTCCTGGTGCCATTCCCAGGCGCCGCCGACCTTCGGTTCCTTGAGCATCATCTTGGTGTGATAGTGATAGACCTCGCCGCCCAGGAGTTGCTCCATGCGATCGACGATCCGCGGCGAGCGCGAGAACATGCCGTACAAGTCGTCGCCGACCTCGTTCCAGAGCGTCAGCTTGGTGATCTGGCCAGTGGCATCGCGGCGGCCCGAGGCGCCGGCCACCAGCGCCTGGTCGCTCTTGGCGTACTTCAGCAGGATGTCCATTTCCTGCTGGTCGAACAGCTTGGGCACGAGCAGGTAGCCCGTTTCGTGATATTGATCGACTTCCTCGGGCGTGAAGTTCGCGGCGGGCATGGGCACGGTTCCTGCGTTTTCGATCCGCGTGGTCGGCCGCACAGGGCGCACGGCGCGCAGCGGGCCGCCGACCAGCGGCTACAATACCGTTATAGCAGCGCGGCCGCCAGTTTTCAGCGGCCTCGTGCCGGGTACCTTCCAGCCACAACGCCTTGGATTTCCGCATGGTCGAGCGAGCACGGGCAAGGTGGCTGCGAACGCCGGCGATGGTGGTGCTGGTGTGCTATTGGGCAGCGCTGGTGTTTGGCACCCATTGGCCGCGAGCGAGCGAGGTGCTGCGAATCGGGGCGTCGGACAAGGCGCTACACTTTTGTGCGTACTTTGGCCTGACACTGCTGGTGGGGCTCAACTGGGCGTTGCGTGGCCGCTTCGGCTGGCGGCAACGGGGGCTGGCGCTGGCGCTGATCGCGGTTTTCGCCGCGCTGGACGAATGGACGCAGACTCCATTCGGTCGCGACGCCAGCGTTTACGACTGGCTGGCCGACTGCCTGGGAGCGGCCGTCGGCATGGCGGTGTGCGTGGGCTTGCTGGCCGCCGGGCGCCATTTGCAGGACGACGGTCAGTAGTTCGGCGTGGGCGGGCGATAGTCGCTCATGTCGATCGAGCGGAACCAGTCGATCGTCTGGGCCAGGCCCTCGCGCAGCTTCACCTTCGGCTCCCAGTCCAAGTGCTGCTTGGCCAGCGAGATATCGGGGCGCCGCTTGGTGGGATCGTCGGCCGGCAGCGGCATGTAAACGAGCTTCGACTTCGAATCGACCATTTCCAGCACGAGCCGGGCCAACTCCAGGATGGTGAACTCGTCCGGGTTGCCCAGGTTGACCGGTCCGATGAAATCGTCCGGGCCGTTCATCATGCGGATGATGCCTTCGATCAAATCGTCGCGATAGCAGAACGAGCGGGTTTGCTCGCCGTTGCCAAAGATGGTGATGTCTTCGCCGGCCAAGGCCTGGCGAATGAAGTTCGATACGACGCGCCCGTCGTAGGGGTGCATCCGCGCGCCATAGGTGTTGAAGATGCGCACGATGCGAATGTTCACGTGGTTCTGGCGGTGATAGTCCATGAACAGCGTTTCGGCGGCGCGCTTGCCTTCGTCGTAGCAGGCCCGCGGACCGATGGGATTGACGCTGCCGCGATAGGATTCGGCCTGGGGATGAACTTCCGGATCGCCGTAGACCTCGCTGGTGGAAGCTTGCAGCACCTTGGCCTTGCAGCGCTTGCCGATGGCCAGCGCGTGCATGGCGCCCAGCACCGAGGTCTTGATGGTCTTGATAGGATTGTACTGGTAGTGGCCGGGCGAGGCAGGGCAGGCCAGGTTGTATATCTCGTCCAGCTCGAGCCAGAACGGCTGCGTGACGTCGTGGCGGATCAGCTCGAAATTCGGCCGATCGAGCAAATGGGTGACGTTGGATTTCTGGCTGGTGAAGAAATTGTCCAGGCAGATTACGTCGTGGCCTTGATCGACCAGCCGTTCGCAGAGGTGCGAGCCCAGAAAGCCAGCGCCGCCGGTGACCAGGATGCGTTTTGTGGATGCCATGGATCGCGATACTGCGGATTCGTGATGCAGGCCCTCGGCAATTGGGGCTTTTCAAGAGTAGCTTACGCTTTACGAATCTTCTCGCGGCCGTGCGCGACGTTCTTGGTTGCGTTGCGCGTGTCGACAACCAGCCGCGCGTGCCGCACGATGAATTCGTAGTCGTAGGCCGAATGATCGGTCGCAATCAGCACGCAGTCCTGGCCGGCCAGGAATTTCTCGTCGAGCGGCGTGCTGCTCATGGCCGGCAGGTGATGGTGCCGTATCTTGGGCAGTGTGGGCACGTGCGGATCGTTGTAGGTCAAGAGGGCCTTGCCGTCGCTGAGCAATTCCATGAGCTCGAACGACGGACTTTCGCGCGGGTCGTCCACGTCTTTCTTGTAGGCCACGCCCAGGATGCAAATCCGGCTGCCGTTGAGCGGCTTGCCCGCTTCGTTGAGCGCCTCGGCCACGCGCTGCACGACGTACTTCGGCATGCTGGTGTTGATTTCGCCGGCCAGCTCGATAAACCGCGTGGGCATGCCGTGTTTGCGCGCGACCCAACTCAGATAAAACGGATCGATGGGAATGCAGTGCCCGCCCAAGCCGGGGCCGGGATAAAACGCCTGAAAGCCGAACGGCTTGGTCTTAGCGGCATCGATCACGTCCCACACGTCGATGCCGATCCGATCGAACAGCATCTTCAACTCGTTGACCATGGCGATGTTCACCGAGCGATAGGTGTTCTCGAGGATCTTGCACGCCTCGGCCACTTCGCAGTTGGCCACCGGCACCACGTTCACGACGGCATGGGCATAGAGCGATTCGGCCAGCGCGGCGCTGGTTTCGTCGATGCCTCCCACGACCTTGGGAATGCCGCTGGCCGTGTAGTTGGGGTTGCCAGGGTCTTCGCGCTCGGGACTGTAGGCCAGGAAGAACTCGCTGCCGATTTTCAGGCCGCGTTGCTGCAGGATGGGCAGCACGACGTCGCGCGTCGTGCCCGGATAGGTGGTGCTCTCCAACACCACCAGTTGGCCGGGTCGCAGCACGGCGGCGATCTGGCGCGCGGTCGCTTCGACGTAGGCCAGGTCCGGATCGCGGCTTTCGCTCAACGGAGTGGGTACGCAGATCAACAGGCAATCGGCCTCGGCCAGCCGCTTCATGTCGGCCGTGGGCGTGAATTTTTTTGTCTCCAGGCAGTCGGCAATCCACTCCGAGGGGATATGGCCAATGTAGCTCTGGCCGGCCAGCAGGCGGTCGACCTTCGACTGGTCGACGTCGAAGCCCATGGTGCGAAAGCCGGCGGCCACAAACGCGCGAATGAGCGGCAGCCCGACATAGCCGAGCCCTACCACCCCGACCATGGCCGACTTGTCGCGAATTTTCGTTTCCAGTGCATTCGTCATCGACGCGAGTTCCTTACCGCCAAGCGGAGTGAGTCAGAAAAAGGGGGCATTGCGCAAAGGCAATCTATCAACGATAACGCACGAGCGTGTGGATTGCATGTGGGGGGGCGAAATCGCCTCCCGATTGTAGCGGATCGACCAGTTGCAGCCGTCGTATCATCGCGGCGAACCGCGCCGGATGGGCCCCGGCACAGGGGGCGGCGCCGGGCCCCTGCTGCCTCCGGCCTGGGATGCCGTGTGCATGCAACGACGGCGCGGGCGGCCCAGACTCGGCTTTACAGCCGGCGGCCGATTGCGGTACTCTCCCGCCTCCCCAAAACGCCCCTTCATCCTGAAGCGAGGAACCCTGCGATGTTGCGCATGCGAGCCGGGCTTATCGGGTTGATGCTTGGTCTCGGGTTGGCGCCGCTGGCGCTGGCGGCCGACTTTCGCATCGAGACCAAGGTCTTCGTTGGCAAGGATACCAAGCCGGCCAGCCACAACGAAACACTGTTTCAGGCAGGATTTGTCTACGACTACTTGTCGGATCCGCAGCGGATCACGGTCTTCGATCAGGTGCGCGGCCGTTTTATCCTGCTCGATCCGACGCGCAAGCTGAAGGTGGAAATCAAGACCGAAGAAGTGCTGGTATTCTCCGAGCGTTTTCACGCCTGGGCCGCCAAGAGCTCCAATGGCTTCATGAAGTTTGCCGCCGATCCGGAGTTCGACGTGAAGCTTTCGGCCGACGGCAAGCTCACGATGGTGAGCCCGCACATTACCTACACATTGGAAACCGTGCCCGTGGCATCGCAGCAAACGGCGCAACAGTATCGAGAGTTTTCGGATTGGTATGCGCGCTTCAATGCCATGATCCACTTGGGATCGACGCCCCCCTTTCCGCGGTTGGTGGTGAACAAGGAGCTGGCGAAGAACAGCTTGATCCCGACGGAAGTAACGCTGACGATCCCCGCGCAGCGCACCTTGGGTGTCTCGGCCGTGTCGATGCGCAGCGAGCACCATGTATCGTGGCGGTTGCTGCAGCGCGACGTCGAAAAAATCGGCGAAACGGCCAACCAGTTGGCCACCTTCACAACGGTGGACCTGGCGGAGTTCGAGCCCGACGCCGTCAGCAAGCGCTAGTAGCCCGTCGTGCCTTGCTTTGGCCCTGTCCCGGGTATCCACGGTTTCGGCATGCGCCGACCGAGAAACATGCTGTTCCGAACCGGTGGCAGCGGGCGTTCTGGCCGGTTACCATGGTGACTATTCCCGAACTTCAGGAGAAAGTCGCCATGCTACGCTTGCGGACGATGATGGGTTTTGTCGGTTGTTGTCTGGCATTGCCGGCGATTGCGGCCGCGGAAGTGACCGTCGAAGAGTCGCCTCAGGGCGTGGCGGTCAGCATCGATGGCCAGCCGTTCGCCAGCTATCTGGTCAAGTCAGGATCGAAGCCGATCCTCTGGCCGATCATCGGGCCGACGGGCAAACGGGTGACGCGCAATTGGCCGATGGAATCGAATGTGCCGGGTGAGACCGATCGCGACCATCCGCACCAGCGTTCCTTGTGGTTCACGCACGGCGACGTCAACGGCATCGACTTCTGGTCCGAGGGGAAGGGACGCATCGAGCATCGCGAGTTTGTCAGCGTCAGCGGCGGCCCGCAAGCTGTCATCGTCACCAGGAACGATTGGCTCAGCCCCGATGGCAGCCGGCGCGTTTGCCAGGACGAGCGAACGATGCGCTTTGGCGGTGACAAGCAACGCCGTTGGATTGACTTTGACGTAGCGATCACGGCCAGCGATGGCCCTGTCGTGTTCGGCGATACCAAGGAAGGTTCGTTCGGCATCCGCACGGCTTCGAGCATGCGCGTCGATGCAAAGCAAGGCGGCCGCATCGTCAACAGCGAGGGACAAGAGAACCAGGCGGCCTGGGGCAAGCCTGCCGCCTGGGTCGATTATCAGGGTCCCGTCGATGGCGAGCAGCAGGGCATCGCCATCTTGAACCACCCAGCAAGCTTCGGCTTTCCCACGCACTGGCACGTGCGGACCTACGGCCTGTTTGCGGCCAATCCGTTCGGATTGAGCGACTTTACCAAGGGCGCCGAGAAGGGCGAAACCACCTTGCCCGAAGGTGAAACGCTGAGGCTGCGCTACCGCGTCGTGCTGCACACGGGCGACGAGAAGTCGGCCGACGTTGCCGCGGCATTCGCCGACTACGCGAAGTAGGAGGCGTGAACGGCTTTCAGCACCGTGCCTGCGAGCTTTCGCAAGACCGCGTTACTGCGCGCGATTGTACGCAGCGCCACGAGAGCGGGGCGTGCGTCGGAAATCTTTAGCTAAGATCGCCATTTACTGCAAGCTAACAGATTTCTCAAAATTGCCTTTCTTACTGCAAGTGCCCCCACCATTCCGGCCGATAGGAATCTCTGTCGAGACATCCCCCAAATTATCTATCCCGCACGCGGCCATGCTTCTTATCTATCTCCACGTGCGCTCCATAGGAGAACGCCAACCCCATGCTCACCACTTGCCCGGTGACAATTGAATCGTTGCGTGAATTACGAGAGTATGTGAACGAGGTTCTGTGCCAGCATCATCAACTTGAGCTAGACGCCTTTCCGCTGACGGAGCGGATACTGGTACGGGCGGACCGCCCCTGCGGCATCTACTACTGCCTGCACGGTCCACGAGCGGTAAAATTTTCGGCCATCTGGGAGACACAGCGAAATACGGTTTTGTTCTACGGTTCGACCGGCGAGCGCTTTCACAAGACGCAACTTGTGCAAGCCCCGCGTCTAGAACCCGCGGCCGCCTGAGTGGGGCGATCGCGGCGGGCGCGGTTCGCCGACAAACCGCGCTTGACAGGGATACGTCGGGCAGTATACATAACTACACTATCGAAAACACAGCGATCATAACACGGAGGTTCGATCATGCTCGTCTTGTCGCGTCGTGAGCGAGAACGGATTAGACTCGGAGACTCGATCGTCGTGACGGTCGTGCGCGTGGCCGGCGACAAAGTCCGGCTGGGCATCGAGGCGCCGCCAGAAGTGCTCGTGCTGCGAGACGAGCTCGAGCCCCACGCGTTGAAAGTCCCGGCCGTCGGCGGCGAAAACTGATCGCCCGGAGGATTGGCAGTCGGGAGAAGACGGCGCCGGGAAAAACGTGCGCCGGGAGACTTGGGCGTCGAATTCTTCAGCCGGCTGCTAGCCGCAGCGCACAGCCGGGCGTCGGCTGCGACGGAAGACACGCTCCTGCGGATCGCCCTGCTAGCGGCCGATCCGCAGGAGCGTCTGTACGATCAGCAGCAGGTCGCCAGTTAGCGATGCCCGCTGCACGTAGTCGCGCGCCAGCGCGATTTTGTCCGGCAGCACCCGCTCGACGTACAAACGCTCCGCGTCATCACTGGCCGCCAGCACGGCGGCCTCGTCGCGATACTTGATCGAGGCCGGATCGGTCAGGCCGGGGCGAACCGTCAGGATCGTGGCGTAGTCGTCGCGAAACATCGCGACGTACTTGGGCACCTCGGGCCGGGGCCCGACAAGGCTCATGTCGCCGCGGACTACGTTGATGAGCTGCGGCAACTCGTCGATCTTGGTCCTGCGCAGCCAGCGTCCGCTGCGCGTGATGCGCGAGTCGTTACCGCTGGTGATTTGGCCACCGCGGCGATCGGCGTCGGCCACCATCGTGCGAAACTTGAGGATGCCGAAGGGCACGAAGTTTCGTCCCACTCGCTCTTGGATGAAAAACACCGGACCCCGTGAGTCCGACCGCACGGCCAGTGCCGCGACCAGGAACAACGGGCTCAGCAGAACGAGGCCAAGGCCGGCGGCCAGCACGTCCAACGCTCGCTTGAGCGCGCAATAAACGGGGCGGCGGCGTGTCCCGGCCATAGCCGGGCTGGTTGTGGCCATCGACGATCGTGCCGGATCGCTCAAATGTCCCCCATCATAGCAGTGGGTAGATGAAGGGGGCCGCGGCGGTGCCCCCGAGAATCACGATCACGCCGATCAGCAGCAGCATCACGATAATGGGGGCCAGCCACCACTTCTTGTTGTGCCGCAGAAAATCGACGAACTCGCGCAACAAGCCGGGCCGTTTGCCGCCGGCCTCCTCGGCGAAGCGCGTCTTGGAGTCGGGCGGAAGTTCCGATGATTGCATCGATGGCACCACGTATTTTACTTTTGCCGGAGCCCGCGGACCAACGCCCCGGCAACAAGCTTCCTGCGGCGAAGCGCGGAATCCGTCTCAACGGTGGAGAATACGCCCCATAGGTTCTTGTGTCCAGATTCGCCCGGAGCAAGGGACGCAACGTGCAACGGCAAGCGTAAACAACGCGTCAAGGGACTTCCGAGCGTCTGCGAGCCAACTGCACCAGCACATCTGCCGCTTTCTTGGCCGCCGAGCCGTGGGCGCCATCGAGCATATCTTCGACCAATCGACGCCGCCCCGCGCGCAAAGATTCAGCGCCTTCTGGGCCCAGGACTTGCGATAGGGCCGCTTCCAGCTCCCGTTCGTTGGTGGCAGAGAGCGCCGCGCCGTAGCCCGCATAGTCGACGCCGTCTCTCATGCCATGGGGCGTCAACGCAATGAGCGGCTTATCGGCCGTACAGACCTCCAGGCCGGTTGTGCTGGAAGTTACGATGGCGACATCACATCGCAAGATTTGCTCCTGCGATGAGCCGCCTCGCACGACCCGCACGCGGTCTCTGTGGCCCACAGCGCGCTGGGCCACGCCTGTGTGGTCGCCCGGATGAAGTTTGATGGTCAGTTCCATGCGAGGATTCTTCAATACGGCGTTGGCAGCGGTCGTGAAAAGATACTCAGACGCGGCCGCTGTTATCCAATCGCCGCCAGTACGCGATGCGAGGTAAAGTACGTTGATCGCCGTTGGATCGGGGGAGCATTCGCGTCGGCTCGGTGCGTCTCGAATTCGCTGAATGAAGTCGTCAAGATGGGGCGCGCCGATTGCATGGACGCTTCCCGGGACGCCGGCTTGCGTAAAACGCCCCCGATCAACCTGTCCCCAGGTCAGGCACGAGTCAAATGAAACGTGAATGAATTCCGGTTCGTCAAAGCACAGGCCGTGTTGAACCCAGGCGGTCGGCACTCCGCGCTGGCTGGCGGTGGCGGCCATTGCCCTTCCGAACGTGCTCAGCCAGGTTGTCGTAACAAGTGCCGCGGGCTGCAGGTCGTCGAGCATCGCCTCGGCTTCATCGACGATCTCCACGGCGCCGGCAAACTCACGCATGGCATGCGCTTCGAGAATCGGCAGCAAAAAGCGCCGGCAATCCGGACCGTTGGGAGTGAGGTGGATGGGGGCAGCGGCCAGTCGCTGAAACAGGGAGTGCCAGGTGGATCGGAGTGCGCGCCGCGAGACCTCACGACCTCGTCGATGGGGGAAGTTGCGAAGCAGAGCAACCGGCATACCACCTGCGCCGGCCACGCGCAAAACTTCTAAACGCTTGCTGACGTATACCGGATTGAGATGTTCTTGCTGGCGCAATTGCCGTGCGATCGCCAGCGAAACGCGCGTGCTGTTGGAAAAAAACTCCGCGAACACGATCGGTTGTCGACCGGGCGTATGAAGGTCGCTGATCGTTTTGAAGTGGCGCGACCAGCGAAGCTCCTCGAGCCGGCGCCGCAGCATCCAGCCGCGCACGCGCAGTGCGTCCCATGGACGCCGCAGGACCTGGCTTGCGCCTGTCGGCTTGGGCGCGTGAACTCGCAGCGAGATCCCGTCCTGTCCCTCGAATGCGCGCAGTGCCGCCGCCGTTTCGGCGGAATCGGTATACCAGTCGACGTCGCCGGCGAAATCGCTGTGCAAATGGCTCAGAATCCACGCCTGGTGAAAGGCACGCTCGACCGAAAACAACAATGAGTAGCGTGTCACTTCGCGCAGGTCGACGCCCCGGTAGACAAGCTCGGGAAGCTGATCGAGCAAATCCCAAAGCTGGCGCATGGCGCGCGTGCGCGTGGCTGCGTCGCGCATCGAGGGCACCACGTGCGGTGTCGCGGAGTCGCTCGCGGGCCACGGTTTATCCGCGGCATGCACGTGCAGAACCTCCGCGGAGCATTCGGACCTGGCCCGCGACGTATCGTGCTGGCTGATGGTGCGCAGATCGTAGTAGGCAATGCTCCTCATGACCACCAGCCGCGGTTGCGGGTGACAACGGCGCGCCCGTATTCCCAGAGTTCGCGAATGGCCGGGTCGCGGGCCAGCCACAGGAGCATCGGCAACACCAGCAACGCCGCGGTGCCGGACGCGACCTGGCGCCAGGGAGAATGGCCGCCGGCCCAGTATCCGCCGACGAATACCATGGCCGCGACCCCCGACGCGCGGGAAAGTGACCACCAATCATGCGGTATACGCACGGTTTGGAGAGAAAAGTAGACTGCCGCCATCATGCCGGCGATCGCCCCGACGCTGGTTGCCCAGGCGATGCCGACCGCACCGTACGCTGGAGCCAGCGCAGCGGCCGCGCCCAGCGTCGTCACCAGTCCGGCCCCTGTGACAATGGGCACCAGCCACGTTCGCTTGGCATAAAAGATTTCGGGCCCCAGCAGCGTGTGCAGCGATTGCGCCAGGAATCCGATGCACAGGATGGGCACGAGCGGCGCCGCCTCGTGATATCGCTCGGGCGTCATGAGCGTGATTGCGGGAGGTCCCAGCAGGCCGACCCCCAGGAAGCAAACCAGCGCCACCAGCCAAACGTGGCGCGAAGTGGCGGCCAATTGCGAAAGCCCCTCTTCGGTGGACTTCTTGCGTATCGAGAAATACAGCGGCAAATACGCCATGTTGAATGCCGAGATCAGCACACCGGTCAGCGGGCTGGCCATGCGGGTGGCCAATGCGAACAAACCCACGGCGGCCAGCGAGTCCGCCTGCGTCAGGATCACTCGCGTCAACAGCGGCGAAATCGAGACCAACAGATGACTGGGCAGGATCCCCAAACCATAGACGAGCGACGAACGGAGCATACTGCTACGGAAGCGGCCACCCAGATTGGGCCACAGGTAGCGCTGCGCTTGCAGGTAGAATACCGCCGCGCCGCACAATTGCGCCAGCAACATGCCCACGGCGCCCCAGCGAAATCCCGCCACGAACAACACGGCCAACGCGATATTCGATAGCGCAAACGCCAGCGACAGTTTTGCCGAATAGACCGATTGCTCGCGGGTTTGAATCAGTCGCCGCTGCAAGTCCGAGTTGCTCGACAGCAACTGGATGGCAACCACCAGGATCACGAAAGGATACCACGGCAATTGCATCCAGGGAGTGATCGTCCAGGGAGCGATTGCCAGGATCAGCAGTCCGATCCCCAAGCTCGTAACGTTCACTGCCCGCGAAATCGTTGTTATATAGTCGGAAAGTCCTTCGCGCTCCTCGAAATCGTAGTAGTAGAGCGTCACGGCCCCCGGCAGTCCGCACCGCATCAGAATCGCCGTGGTGGTTCCCAGCGTTGCGGCCAACTCCAGAATGCCGTAGTCCGTCGGCGAGAGAAACGCTGTGTAGAGCGGGATCAGCAAGAAGCCGATCAACTGCGGCAGAAAGCCGCCGACGCCATAGTTCAGCGTCGCGCCGGCCAGCCGACCGAATAGCCCGCCGCTGCCGCCGGTTGGGGGCGTGGATGGGGGGCTCTGAGGATTGCTGTTGTCGAGTCCGGCGGACGTCATCGGTCGTTTCGTGGTGTCGAGCATGGCCGATTACATTGAGCGCTCGGACGCGTAACCATTCGTCGCGGCGGCCACGTCGGAGTCGAACCCGTGGCCGCCAATGCACTGCATGAGGCGCGACTTAGCCGGCGGCTGGGCTACCATCCTCTGCGCACTCCGTTCCCCTGGAGGAACCTCGCACGCACGTTGGAAGTGGAGTCGGATGTCCGGGTTGGAGATTGAACGCAGGGTGACAGCACGGTTCGCTCAAGCACGTACGGCGAGATTTGCGGTGGTTGCGGGAACGCGATCCTTCTATTCTACCAGACGCTCACCGCCGGGTCTGCCAGTTGCCGTGCGCAGGGCGACGCCGCTCCAAACCCTTTGCGCCGCGGTGGGCAGCGAGCAGCCGGTTGAATTCTTCAACGGGCAGCGAGCGCCCGATCGAGCCGATTCTGCCGATTGTATGCCCGAGGGCCTGCCATCAGAATTGCCGAAAATAGCGCGTCGGATCGGCCGTAGGTCCGCGAGTGCTCCAATAGGTCGGGGCGTCCCGCTCGAGACGGCGAGACAGCGGATCGCGCCCGAACAGGCGCATCGTCAGGCCGATCGGCGCGATCAGCAGAAAGTAAATCGCGGCCATCAAAGCGTGCGAGACGAACCAGCCGATCGGCCAGGCCGCTCCCATCCAGGCCAGAAACACCAGCCTCATCCAGGTCGGCTGCAGTAAGCCCAGCACGATGCTGGCCGCCGCGCACGCCAGCAGCGCCGCGCTGGCCGTCCAAGAGCCATAGCGATAGTACGCCAGCGCGGCCAGCAAGCAGCAAAAGCCGCTCAGCCAGTAGAGCGCGAACTGCCGCACTTCGCGGGGCGACGGGTTGCGGTTGAACTCGAGCAGGGCCATCGTTTAGTCCAGAGCGAATTGCTGCAAGTATGCGTCGTTGGCTACCGGAGCGCTCGCGCCTTTCTTGACCAGCACGTAGTGACCCAACGCCAGCGCGTCGATATGCGTCGATTGAAAACAGCGAAATGCCTCTTCCGGCGTGCGCACGATCGGCTCGCCGCGCACGTTGAAGCTCGTGTTGATCAACACCGGACAGCCGGTCTTGGCGTGAAACCGCTCCAGCAACTGCCGATAGCAGCCGTGACGCGCCGCGTCGACCGTCTGCACGCGGGCCGAATAGTCGACGTGCGTGACCGCCGGAATCGTCGAACGCCGCAGCTTCAACTTGTCCAATCCAAGAACGGTCGTCGGCGCGGCAACGCCTGTGCGCTGCGCAGCCTGAACCGGAGCCACCAGCAGCATGTAAGGGCTTTCGACTTCCGGCGACAATTCGAAATAGTCCGGCGCGTGCTCGGCCAGCACGGCCGGCGCGAACGGCCGGAACGATTCGCGAAACTTGATCTTCTGATTCATCACCGACTGCATCGCGCCGCTCCGCGCGTCGCCCAGGATGCTGCGTGCGCCCAAGGCGCGAGGGCCGAACTCCATCCGCCCTTGAAACCAGCCCACGACCTTCTCGTCGGCCAGCAGTCCGGCGACGCGTTCGCACAACGCTTCGTCCGACGGATGGTACTCGTATTCGGCACCGGTGCGATCCAGGAATTGCTTGATGTGCGCGTCGTCGAACTCGGGTCCCAGTAGCGATCCTTGCTGACGGTCGCCGGGTTCGATGCCGCGTGGGTTGTCGAGCAATTGATGCCAGATGAAGAGCGCTACGCCTAGTGCACCGCCCGCGTCACCGGCCGCCGGTTGGATCCACAGTTGCGTAAATGGCCCCTCGCGCAAGATGCGCCCGTTGCCCACGCAGTTCAGCGCCACGCCGCCGGCCAGGCACAGGTTGGTGAGCCCGGTCTGACGGTGGACGTGGCACGCCGCGGCGAGCATGATTTCTTCGGTCACTTGCTGGATCGAGGCCGCGATGTCCATCTCGCGCTGGGTCAGCGGCGACTCGGGTTGGCGCGGCGGTCCGCCGAACAAGCGGTCGAACGCGCGCGACGTCATCGTCAATCCGCGGTGATAGTCGAAATAGCGCATATCCATGCGAAACGAGCCGTCCGGCTTCACGTCGATCAGCCGTTGACGAATCAGCTCGACGTATTTCGGCTCGCCATAAGGCGCCAGCCCCATCAGCTTGTATTCGCCCGAGTTGACGCGAAAGCCGCAATAATAAGTGAATGCCGAGTAGAGCATGCCGAGCGAGTGCGGAAAGCGCAGCTCGTGGGTGAGCGTGATGCGATTGCCGCGACCGTACCCGAAGCTGGCGGTGGCCCACTCGCCCACGCCATCGAGCGTGAGAATGGCGGCCTCGTCGAACGGCGAAGGAAAAAAGGCGCTGGCTGCGTGCGACTCGTGATGCTCGGCGAACACGAACCGCTTCTGATAACCGTTGCCGAGCCCGCGCTGGAACTCGCGCGGCACGTGCAGCTTCTGTCGCAGCCAACCGGGAATCGAGTGCAGAAACGCGCGGAAGCCGCCCGGCGCAGTCGCCAGAAAGGTCTCCAGCAGCCGCTCGAATTTCAACAGCGGCTTGTCGTAGAAACCGACGTAGTCGAGTTCGGCGGCAGTGATGGCCGCCGCTTCCAGGCAATACTCGACGGCGTGCTTGGGAAACCCCTCATCGTGCTTCTTGCGCGTGAAGCGTTCCTCCTGCGCGGCGGCCACGATACGGCCGTCGACCACCAGCGCCGCGGCCGAGTCGTGATAGAAGGCGGAAATGCCGAGAATGGCCGTCATGATTTCGCGGTGCCGCGCTTGGCGATCTGCTGCTGGAGAAGCCAATCGGCCACCAGCCGCGCCACGCGGCGCGCACCGGTTTCCGTGAAGTGACAATCGTCGTAGAAGACCGCGGGATCCCCGTTGAGCTCGCTGAGTTCGATCAGTCCGACGCCAGCGTCGGCGCACACGCGGCGCAAGGCGTCGTTGTAGCGATCCATGCCCGCTCGCAATTGCGCGGCCGAGAGGTAACGGCCACCGGGCATCTGGCCGAACCACAGCAAGGCGTCGTTCTCGGCGTCGATGCCCTGTTTCCACAGCACGGGCTGCGTCGTGAATAGGACGCGTACGTCGCGCCGCCGGCACACATCGATGATCGCCTTTACGTTTGCGGCGAAGTGTTGCAAACACGGATCCCAATCCGGAGCGTCGTTGCTGATCTCGGCCGACTGCCGCACGGCTCGTCGACGCCGATACACGTCGCCGGCGGCGTCCTCCACCAGCGTGCCGGAGTCGATGTGGCTGCGCACGGCCACGTGCGCCAGTCGCCACACGCGCGACGAGGTCCATCGCGGCGG
>JBGSYQ010000316.1:0-3197 GCA_041750795.1 Pirellulales bacterium
GGCGCGGTTGCGCTCGTTTTCGGCGCCGGCGGCGGCCATGGCCGCTTCCAGCCGATCGAGCTCGTGGTCGACCGCGTCGCGCGCGACGAAACGGCGCGGGATGCGGAATCCCTCGTTATCGGTGACCAGCGCCTCACCGACGGCCACGCCGGGAGAGACGGCAATTCCTTGTAGTTTTTGCATGGCGCGCTAGCGCACGGCGACGTCTTCGAGCGGGATACGACGGGCGGCCCCATATGTGTTGGGGCACGCGATCGATCGACCACTCGGTTGCATCAGGCGTCGGGCCCTGGGAGCCGACGGCGCCGCGCTATCGGCGAGTCTCCTGGCGGCGCGGTTGGCCATTCGTTCGGCTTCGCTAAGGTAGAACGAACGGCGCCCTCGCGACCCTGGTTTATTCCACAATCCCATTGACTTCGAAATCTCGCTGGAACAGGTCCGCAATCGCTTCGAGCGCGGCGCCGGCGTCCGGGCCGTTGGCCTCGATGCGTAGTTGCGTGCCCTGCACGGCGGCCAGCGTGAGGATGGCCAAGATGCTCTTGCCGTCCACCCGCTCGCCGTCTTTGATCACTTCGATGGTTGCCTGGTACTGGCTGGCCAGCTTGACGAACAAATCGGCAGGGCGCGCATGCAGGCCCTGCGGATTGTTGACGACCACGGTTCGAAAAACTGCATCTTCAGCCATGTTGCCTGTAACGTTTTCCTTCGTCGCACCGATCTGCCTTCGGTTGGTAACTTGCCGCCCGGTCGCTGGGCCGGGTCGCCGTGGACCGGCCGACTGCTACGATGCGAATCCGTTGTTGTCGGCTTCGTCGAGCAATTGGCGAATGTCGCTGGGCGACTTGGCCTGCTTGAGAAACTTGCAAAAGGAGTCGTCGCGTAGTTGCCGCGAGATGTTTTCCAAGGCCCGCAAATGATCGCCCGGCCGGTCGGGCGGCGAGATGAGCAGGAAGAATAGCTGCACGCGCTCGCCGTCGAGACTGTTGAAATCGATGCCTTCGCTGCTGACGGCCACGGTGCCCACCAGTCGTTGCACGCTGGGATGCTTGGTGTGCGGCACGGCGACGCCGCGTCCGATGCCCGTGCTCCCCAGTTCCTCGCGCTTCATGATGGCCTTGACGATGCTTTCGACTTCGCCGGACGCGATGCTGCCTGCTTCCAACAGCGCGCCAATCATTTCGCGAATCGCGCTCTCCTTGTCGTCCGCCGCCAACTGGGCGCGGATTGCGTCGATGCTCACAAAATCGCCAAACTTCATACCCGCTTGTCCTTTCTCACATTTTTCACGCCACAGTGCTGCGCATCTGGAGTTTGCCGTGCTGAGCCGGGGGCGAGGGCGCAAGCGCCGTGCTATTCGCTGCCGGATTCCAACTCTGGCGCGGTCTCGCCGTGGCGCGGAGCGGCCGTACGGTGACGGTCTTGAACTTTTTCCTTGTATTTGCGCAATTGCCCTTCGAGCTTGTGGATCACGCTATCGAGCGCGGCCATCACGCTGGTCGATTGCTCCGTGGCCACGAAATCGTGCTTGTGCTCCGCGGAAACTTGCACGTCGACCGAGGGCGTCTGCTCGTGCTCCAGATCCACGGTCACTTCGATGGCCGAGAGCCGCTCGAAGAGTCGAGCCAGCTTTTGCACTTTCGCGGTAATTTTGCTGCGAGTCGCGTCACTCAGATGTCCATGTCGGACCGAGATGTTTACTTGCACGTGCACGCGCTCCTTCGACTAACTCAAAACTCGGCATCGAGTTGCGGCTCGCAGAGCCCCCGATGCCAAGCCGGATATTTTAGCGGCTGCCGGGGTGGCCGACAAACGCGGTTGTGGCCCGCCAAGGGCTGGAGACCGGCAACCACGGACAAGTCCGCCACTTATCCCAGTTTAGCTTTTTGCCCAGTTCGCGTAAGGGGGGGACCAATTCCGCGGGCGATTGCACCTCATTTGACGGAAAGCGCGCGTGGCACTGCGACCCAGACGCGCAGGGCGGCCCGAATTTCATGCGTTGACGGAACGCTAATCCGTCGAGGGTTTGGCGCGGGTGGCCGCGGCTACGGCTTTGGGCACGATCTTGCCGCTGCGCAGCAGACCTTTCCAGGTGTTGACCGAGGTGGTTCGTTGCCGGGTCAGGTTTTCGGGGTAGTAGCCGTGGTTTGGCCCGCCGGTGACGTCGCGCAGGTTCCAGATCGACAGCACGCGATAGTCGAGCCCGTCGTTGCTGAGGCCTTCGACGAGTTGGGCGGCTGCGCCGTCCTGAAAATCGTCGGCGCTGTAGCCCCACAGCATGCGAAACAGGGCTTCGCCGTCGGCGCCGCGCTGTTTATCGAACGTGTTGCGCACCACGGTTGCCGTTTCCGGATTGCGGGCGATTGCGGCGCGCAATTCTTCGATGTAGACGGGCCAGAGGTTTTTGTCGTCGGTCTCGTTGAGCGCGTTGATGCACGGCTCGAAGTTGTTGAGATAGTTGGCGCTGCGAATTGCCAATGCGCGCACTTCGCGGCGGCGATCGGTGGACAGTTCCTTGAGGATCAGGCCCACGAACTGTTCCGGCGGCAGCGTTGCCTCGACGGTCTGCGTGGCTTTGAGATTGAGCTGGCTCAACGCTTCGGAAGTGACCCAGGCCGGCGTCGTTCCCGGCGGCGCGATCCCTTCGCCCATGATTGCGCGCTGCGCGGGTGCTTGCAGATCGAGCGGAGGATCGCCGTCGAGGCGTACGCGGACCGCGCCGCTGGTTGCATAAACGTCCACGTTCAAGGGGGCGATTTCCTTGGTGGGATCCTTGCCGGGCGGCAGGATCCGCAGGACCT
Source organism: Pirellulales bacterium (assembly GCA_041750795.1). Taxonomy (GTDB): domain Bacteria; phylum Planctomycetota; class Planctomycetia; order Pirellulales; family PALSA-1355; genus JTS-RE94. Next base: position 2,799 of record JBGSYQ010000316.1, read on the forward strand.
CGAGCGCCACGGTCGATTCGGCATCGACAAAGGTGATTTCGGCCAGTTGTTCGCCGAGTTGCAGTTGAATGGAGTTCCCCGCCTTGCCCACGGTCATCATCAGCAACCGCCCGTAGCCGACAGAAACGATCGGCACACCCGCGGGCGTCCAGCCCACGAATTGCAACTCGGCGGCGCCGTCGGGCTGGATTGACAGGCTGGTGCTCAGCGCGATCGATGGGCGATAGAGGGGCAACGACAACAGCCGGTCGCCCTTGGCCAAGGGGGCCATCGGCGGCAGCCGCCGCCAATCACCGTTCTCGCGATCGAGCTTCAAGAGCACCTCGCCACGCTTCGACGTGTATCGGCCGAAAGCGGTCTCGGCGGGCGCGGCGCCGGCGTCCGCCGGCTCGGCCGTTG
>JBGSYQ010000317.1:0-3066 GCA_041750795.1 Pirellulales bacterium
TCGTCGGCGGCAGCGAAACGCCGCCTGGCACCAGCACCGAGGGCAACTCGCCGCAGCCGGCCAGCGCCAGCATCATGGCCGGCAGTCCCTTATCGCACGTGGCCACGCCCAACACGCCGCGCCGCGTGGGCAGCGAGCGAATCAGCCGGCGGAACACGATCGCCGCGTCGTTCCGATACGGCAGGCTGTCGAACATGCCCACCGTGCCCTGCGTCCGTCCATCGCAGGGATCGGAACAGTAAGCGGCGAACGGCACGCCGCCGCCCTGCTTCAGCGTGCGCGCCGCCTGCTGCACCAGCAGTCCCACTTCCCAATGCCCCGTGTGATAGCCCAGCGCAATCGGCGTGCCGTCTTCGGCGCGCACGCCGCCTTGGGTGCTGAGCAACAAGTACTGCGGCCCCACCATCTCGCGCGGGTCCCAGCCCATGCCGGCGTTCTGCACCAGCCCGAACAGATCGCCGCACGGCCAGTCGCGCAGCATCTCCTCCGTCAGCGGCAACGCGCCCGCAGGCCCCGCCGCCGTCGTCAGCACGTCGTACAACCGCGCGTCGGCCGCGCCCAGGATCTGTAGATCTTTGTAATCGCGTTCGTTCATGAGGGAGACCGGCCAAAGGAATCTTGCGGCGCGCGACACGTCCGTAACACAAGCCCAGATTACCACGCGAAATTCGGCCGTGTCGACATTAGGCCGAATTACGCCGATCGCAGGACACGATACGCCGCTTCCGTGAAATTTTCGCGCGATAGCCGGGCGATGCAACACAGTTCGTCGCCGGCGACGTGCCCCGCGTTGCGTTCCACAAAAAAGTGAACGTGCGGGTGCTCGCAACGCTGGGGCGTGGGGTCGGCGATGCCTTTGCGCAAAACCCTTGCATCTGGCCGCCACGGTACCGCACGACGATGACCCACCGCTTTTCGGAAAGATCCGCCACGAACGCCTGCGGGCAGACATTATCGTAATGTCGACCCATCAGGCGCAACATGTCGCGGCGATCGTCCGCGGACAAATCCGGTACGTCGACGAATTGAGCGGTCAGTTTCATGCGGGCGCGCGCCTAGCGCTGTCCAATGCCGGACAAGGTTCATTGCCGAATGGCCGGACGAATCGCGTTGGCCGTTTTCTGCACAAGGGGGTGTGGATCGTTCTTGAGGCGCTCGACAAGCTCGTCGGTGCCGAATTCGGGATGCTGGCGGATGATTTCGGCGGCGTACAAGCGCGCCCAGTATTCTTCGCGGGCTGCCATTGTTTCGAGTTGTTCGGTGACGGCCGCGTCCGGATCCTTCGCCGGCTCGAAACCGAATTGCCGCTTCCAAAGCGCGTCGTCGACGACATGCCGCGCCCAGAGCAACGGCTTGCGCCGCTCGTCTTGGTAGTCGACCATCGTAAAAGTCTGTAAAGCGTGGCCGGGTGATCGCTGGAAGATTAGGCTGACCAAGTTGAAATCAGGTTCCTGTTTCGTGCGCAGCCTGCCCTCAACGTGGCTCCGATAATGGCTGTAGTCAGGGCAGCCTTCTCGCGGAGCGCCCTCGATGTTGTTCAATAGACGTCGGACGACCCGTTGAGTCACGTGGTCCTGATTTTCCAGCAATGGCAATGTCGCTTCGAGTATCTGCCCTTTCGAAAGGGATGCCGTATCGAGCGCGAGGAACGCCATCGTGTAAGCTTTTTCATTCCGCGCCGCGACGGCCGCGAGTTCAAAGTCGATCACTTGGCGAGCGTAATGGATCTCGTCATTCTCGGCGGTCATTCTTAGCTTGGCCAAGGCAAGATAGTACTCCTCTTTAAGTTCAGGAGTCTCGCCTTTGGAAGCGCGTTCCATTAACATCAGGAGTCCTTCGAGCTGCTGCCGAACCGGCAGGGCCTCGGTGCGCGGTCTAGCTGGCTGATCGCTGTTCTTGCTCTGGGCATCCCCGATGCACAGGTTGGATCCCAGGCCTAGCGACAACGACGCGGTCAATACAAGAATGCGAATGGTGACGCCTATCATTGCATGTTGCTCCATGTCCGATTGTTCATTGGGCAGGGGTCTGGGATCGACTGGCAGCGGAACATGCGCGGGGGCTACAATAGACGCATGGTTAAGATCGCATCGATCGCTTGGCGTACTGTCGCGTTCCTCGTGTGCTGCTCGATCTCGTTCACGCTTGTCTGGATGCTTTGGTGGAGTGATGTAGGCGCACTTTGGATTGCATACGCCACGTTCGCCGCGCCCGCGGTCCTTATAGGATTCCTATGGCCTGCACGCATTTGGCTATGCCTTGCCGGATTGATCGTCGGATTGATAACTGGCCATTTCGTCATCGTTTGGCCGCCGGAGTCCCGGCCAGACCCATTCATTCTGGCAGTCTTTTTCGGATTCGGCCTGCCAATATACGCTCTGAGCATATTCGTGGGGCTCGGATTGGGGGTGCTGATCCGCAGCCGTCGCCAATCACACAACGGCGAGACAATCAACGCACCATGATGGATTGATGCTTGCCTGGCTGACGTGCGCACCGACATGATAAGCCGATTCGTCGCGTCCAACTATCGTGATACGTTTTGCCTGAAGCGCAGCTTGACCCAATCGCGGCAACGCACCGAATTCACAGTCGTGTACTAGCAGATTCCTCTCCGCTCTCCATTGATCATGGATCCTCCTTCGACACCAACTCCGCGCGGCTTCGCTTGAGCAGCCAGCGCGCCATTGTCGTCGCGATCACCGGCAGTGCAATCGAAGCGCCCAGCGCCAGCGGCAATTCGCCCTGCGAGTGCGCCATGCGTCCCAACACCGAGTAGACCAGCGCAATCCCCAGGTTGCTGAACATCACCGGCGGAAGAAACTGCCGCCAGGTCATGCTGCTGGTGCCCAGAAACAGCACGGCCGCTTCGGCCAGGATCGGCAACGGGCGCGTGATGATCAGCAGCCACGCGCCGGCCCGCCGGCTCAGCCGGTCGATCTCGTCCAACTCGTCCGCCGACGAGAGTCGCACGGCCAAGGGACGACCGCATACTCGCGCCAAGCCAAACGCCACCAGCGCCCCGGCCATCAGTCCCAGCCACGAGGCCGCCGTGGCCGCCGGCAC
>JBGSYQ010000318.1:0-2451 GCA_041750795.1 Pirellulales bacterium
CACGGAAGGGGCCCGCGCCCGCTCCGGCAGCGCCCGCTCCGGCAGCGCCATCGCCGGCAGCGCCATTGCCGGCAGTGTCAACACTCACGGCGCCGCAGCCTGCGTAGTTGCTGCCTCCGCAAGCCGATGACAAGCGCGATCGGGACGGCTAGTCGGCCGAGATCGGCCCCACCCCTTGTCCAATCCGGCCATGACGTTAGGATAAACGACTGGCCCCAGCGGCGAAGCGCTCCCTTAGCTCAATTGGCAGAGCATCTGACTCTTAATCAGAGGGTTGTTGGTTCAAGTCCAACAGGGAGCACATTGAAAGCCCCGACTTGGAGACGAGTTGGGGCTTTTTTTGCGCCTAGGATGCATGTCCGCCGGGGTGGGTTGTGCCGGTCTTGTCGACGCATGCTGCTACTCTTGCCGATGTTTCCTTGCGTTGATTGCCATTGGCGGGTTGCCGGCGGCGCGTCGGGCAGCGCGGATATTCTATTCTTGTTTGGACGTTTGCGGCGGGCTGTGCCCGTTGACGGTCCGAGCAATTCCATTGGCCTTGAATTCTTAGCGTCCACGCGGACCATCCCTCGGAGCAGCCCATGCCATCGATCGCCGATTTTGACGCTCTGGAAAACCCGTATCGTCCGAGCCCCTACGCTGGCCGAGAACCCGTTCCGGACGGCGGCGCCGTGCAGATGGCTGAATTGCAGGCCTTCGTGGGCCATAAGTTCGATTACTACCTGCGCAAGTGGGCGCCGCGGCTGACCAGTGTCGACGGAGACGTGGGCATGAATTGGACCGCCTTCTTCTTGACGGTTATCTGGATGGGCTATCGCAAGATGTATCGCACCGCCATGGTGTGCATCGGCGCGGCGATTGGCCTCTCGATTCTGATCGAGCTGCTATTCGTGTTCGCTTTTCGGACCGAAACGACGCCGCCCCTTGTCAACGCGCTGTTCAACCTGATGTTCGCCCTGGTGTGCGGACTGTTCGGAAATGCCTGGTATCTGGCGCATGCCCGGCGGAAGATAGCGGCGGAGCGTGCCCGGGGACTGGAGGGCGAGCAATTGCTCTTCGCGCTGCAGCAACGCGGCGGCACGAGCATGCTGGGTGCGTTCGGCCTGGTGTTCGGACCACTCGTCATCCTGCTGGTCCTCGGCCTGGTATTGGGCGTCGCGATTGCGCTGGCTGGCGACGCGGGCATGTAACTGCCAACGGCCTGTAGGTGTGCGGTTGGCGTAGCAGCCTGCTGAAAAATGCCGTCGTGGTATTTTTCAACAAGCGCCAGGTGCGAAGCAGGGCTCCGCACGGATTTGCCGACTATCGACTTGTTTCGCTATTGAATTCTTCAACAGGCTGCTAGCACGACGACGTCTCGTAAACGCCCTTGCCGGCGGGACCGCCCGCGGGGGCGTCGCACTTCTGATAGCCGAGGCCGCGGATCACTTCCAGGATCTCACTGCAGGTGGGGAACATCCGCCCGCTGGAGCGCTTGTATTGATCGAGGGCGTGCATGAACTCGACTTCGGCGTCGGTGTAGTCGCGTTCGCACGTGGTGGGGTCGATCTGTCGGCGGCGTGCCACCTTCTCGCGACGCGGCCCCAGGCGGCGTTCCGATGCCACATCGGCGGCGGCCACACGCCGGTCGGGCACGACTCTGCGGTCGCGCTTCTTGCGCTGATCGATGGTCACCGGTTCGTCCCGTTTCTTGCTTTTGGCCACCTGGTCTCTCCTGATTGAGGAAGCTAGCGAAGCTATGATGCCCCGCGACAAGGATGACATCGGGAAACGCAGGTGCAAAACTTCAACACCTGGGAAAACCGGGTAATTCTGGCGATCTGTTCGGATTGTGCGGATATTCCGCCTTGGGCGATGCCAACGATGGCAACGGGCGCGCAGCGCGTTGCGTGCAAGCCGTGGCCGCGGGAAAACGAAGGGCCGGCAGAGGGGCGCCCGCAGTCGCGCCCGCAGTGCCAGTTGTGCGGATAGCGCCGGCGAGGGAGAAGGCGTGCCGACTGTTGACGAAGTCGACTGGCTGCTACGAACGGGCGGCCAACTGCGAGACGGGCAGGCTCTCGATCAGCAGGTCGAACGTCTCGGTGACCGAAGTGGTGATGGGTCGCAGGCCTTCGCTCACGGGCTCGGTCCACGATGGCTCGGTGACCACTTTGTGGGTTGGCACGTCCATGATGCCCTTGCCGCCGCCAACACCCGGCACGAAAAGCATCACGTTGGCCAGACCCTGGCCGGTGCCCTTGGCCAGCCCGGCGTACGGATCGAGCGTGTCCAAGCTGGTCAGCGACAACAACCCGGGCACCAACGGCAACTCGGCCAGCGGTGCTTGCATGGCACCTGTGCGAGCCAACTTGATCGACGGATGGGCGGCAGGGGGCTTGGCGGAGTGGGCCGTGGCGACTTCCGCATCGCGCGGCGAGAGCATCAGCGGGCCAACCGCGACCAGCAGGGCCG
>JBGSYQ010000319.1:0-28460 GCA_041750795.1 Pirellulales bacterium
CTTCGAGCCGCACGCCGGATGATTGCCAACCGCGATCCGCCGCCACCGCCGCCGCGGCGCCGCCGGTAGGCAGCGGTTTGCCTGCGATCAGCTCGACGTCCATCCTCGCGAAGTCATACCCATAGTCGATGTTGGCCACGAACAATTGCCAGTCTTCCTGCAAGCGGCTCCAATCGCCGCCGAACACGCGGGCCACTACGCCGTTGAAATCGGGACGCGCAACGAGCTTGGGCAGTTGGCGAAACCGGTCGCGGTAGCGCGGATGGCAGTCGAGAAACGCGGCCGCCGCCCAACTCCACCCGTACCACTCGTTTTGCTCGTGGACGCGCGGATCGTAGCCCATCACGCGCGCCAGCGTCTTCGCCCTGCGCGCCCCGTAGTCGGTCTGTACGATCTCGATACGACCCCACTTGGAAACTTCGCCTCGCGAGCGCGGATAGTAGTTGAGCGTGAGCTTGCCATCTTCAAGGCGGTGGGTGGCCAACAGTTCGGCCATGCCCTCGGCATACCACGCCGGACCGACGCCTCCCACCAGCGCGTGCATGAAAGCGTGTGTCCCCTCGTGCAGCAGCAGGTGGCGGCGATAGTATTCGCTGGTCTGGTCGTAGCACCACAGCTTGTCCGCCATCGAGTAGCCGGTGGCAAAGTCCGGCACGTTGCCGGGCACGAACCCGGCCGCCTCGAACGCCGCCCGCGATCGCATCAAATGCCCGCGCACGTGCCAGTCGGCGTGCTGGGCGGGGTCGACGCCAAAATAAGCGCACCATTGCGGAAACGCCTGGTCGAACAGTTGCGGCAACGCGTCGACTTCGGCGCCAGGCGGCAAGTCGGTGTAGAGCGTCAAATGATCCGACACCAGCCGGCGAATTCCCACCGGTGCCGCCGCGGGCGTTTGCGATTGCGACGCCAACGCATACGCACCGAATGGCTCCATCCCCAGCGCGCAGCAGCACGCCGTCACCATCGCAGCCAACCCGGTTTTCGCAAACGTCCCGCCGCTCATGCGCCCCCTTTGCTGTGTGATTAAGTTCTATTCTAGTTTGAATCACCCACGAACAAGTACCCTGGCTTGCGTCCATCGGCCATAATGGCGATCGGTACATCGAACAGCTTCCCCTACCCTACAAGGCGGGCGCATGTTCAAGGAAAAACTTCAACACGGCCTCGGACGGATTGTGCTGATCGCCGGCATGGCGCTGGGCGTGACCGGCTGCTGGCGCGGCAGCGAGAACGAGGTGGTCGTCTACACGGCGCTCGATTCCGAGTTCTCGCAGCCCATCCTGCGGCAGTTTACCGCCGATACCGGCATCAAAACCTTGCCCAAGTTCGATACCGAATCGACCAAGACCGTGGGCCTGGTCGAAGCCATCATCGCCGAGGCCGATCGTCCGCGCTGCGACGTGTTTTGGAACAACGAAATCATGCACACGCTCCGCCTGCAAGACCTGGGACTGCTACAGACATTCCAACCGCCAATCGCCGACGAGTACCCGGAGATGTACCGCTCGATTAACGGCGTGTGGCACGGGTTTGCCGCCCGGGCACGCGTGCTGATCGTCAACATCAAGCTTCTGCCCGAGGCCGATCGCCCCACCTCGATCCACGATCTGGCCGACCCCAAATGGCAGGGCAAGGTTGCCATTGCCAAGCCGCTGTTCGGCACGACGGCCACGCACGCCGCTTGCCTTTTCGAAACCTGGGGCGACGAGAAAGCCAAGGCCTTCTTCCGCAAGCTGAAAGGCAACGTGCGCATCGAAAGCGGCAACAAGCAAGTCGCGCTGGCCGTGGCTTCCGGCGCGCTGGCCTTCGGCCTGACCGACACCGACGACGCCATCATCGAACTGGAAAAGGGCATGGACGTGGCCATCGTCTATCCCGACCAACAGCCCGACGGCCTCGGCACGCTGTTCATTCCCAATACGCTGTCGATCGTGAAGAACTGCCCTCATCCGCAGCAAGCACGCACGCTGGTCGACTATCTGCTTTCGCCGCAGATCGAAGAGCAGCTTGCCAAGAGTGCCAGCGCCCAGATTCCACTCCATCCGGGCGCCCAAGGCACCGATCGCGTCGAGTCTCCGGCCACCGTCCGCGCGATGCAGGTCAATTTCACCGCGGCGGCAAAACGCTGGCACGACGTAGCGCAGTTCCTGCGCGACGAGTTCACGGTCGACTGACCGCCTGTTGAAGAATTCAACGGGCCGCTGAAACGACGCAGCACGGAACCGAGGGCTGCTACAACGCCCGGCGGATACGTCGTGGCGGACGGCCGCCGCGGCCGAGCATGGGCGTCGGTTTTTTCGGCGCTTCGGCTGCAGCCGGGTCCTCCGCGCCTGCTTCGCCCGCAGCGGTTGGGGCCGCTGGTATCGGCGCCACCTGGCGCGTGACGACAAAGCCCGGCACTTCGTCGCGCTTCAGCAGCCGATCGATGCGAATCTCGATGCGCGTCAACTCGTTGCCTTCTTCGGGCGTGACGAAGGTATAGGCCACGCCCTCGCGCCCCATGCGGCCGGTACGTCCCACGCGATGAACATAGTCGTCGCAGAATTGCGGAATGTCGTAGTTGATGATGTGCGAGATGCCGGTGACGTCGATGCCTCGGCCGACCACGTCGGTGGCCACGAGGATCTTCACCTTGCCCTCGCGAAAGGCCGACATGGCCTTGTCGCGGGCGCTTTGGGCCAGATCGCCGTGGATGCAGGATACGTGCTCGAATCGCTTGGTCAGCCGGCGCTCGATCCGGTCGGTGCCGCGCTTCGTCCGGCAGAAGACGATCGCCTGCTGCGGTTTCTCGCGCTTCAGCAGATGCTCCAGCAATTCGTACTTGCGCTCCTGCTCGACGGTCACGTAGAATTGCTCGATCGTCTCGACCGCGATATCGGTTGGCGAGAAATTTAAGCTCTCCGGATCGCGCATGTAGCTGCGCGCCAGCCGTTCGACCGGAGGCGGCACCGTGGCCGACAGCAGCAGCGTTTGCCGCTCGCGCGGACAGCGGCGCAGTATCTTTTCGATGTCGGGGCGAAAGCCGATGTCGAGCATCCGGTCGGCCTCGTCCAGCACCACGACCCACAGGTCGTTGAGCTTGAGCGTTCCCCGTGCCATGTGATCCAGCACCCGGCCCGGCGTGCCGATCACGACGTCGCAGCCGCGCGCCAGCTTCTCGATTTGCCCGCGGATCGGCTTGCCGCCATAGACGGCGACGGAATGAATCTTTTGGCCGTGCGAGAGTTTGGCCACTTCCTCGCGCACTTGCACGGCCAGCTCGCGCGTGGGCACCAGAATCAGCGCTTGGGGGCCTTGGCCTTTGCGGCTCGGCTTCAGCCGTTCGAGAATCGGGATCACGAACGCGGCCGTTTTGCCGGTGCCGGTGCGCGCCTGCCCCAGCACGTCGACACCGGCCAGCGCGCGGGGTATCAAGCCGGCCTGAACCGGAGTGGGCTCCAAGTAGCCGGCCGCGTCCAATGCCGACAGCATGGCCTCGGACACCGACAGGTCTTTAAATCCGAGTTGGGGGGTGTTAGGTGGGGTTTGAGCTTTCGTGGAACTTTCCAACACTACCGTCCAATCGAAGGGCTTGCGGGACGAGAGATCGCGACCAACGTCGCAATCGGTAGGTAATTGACTCTGGTTTTTCTTATCTAACCCTAGCAGCGGGCAAGGCTTTGGTCAATGTCAGGATGCTCTTTCCAAAGCGCCACGCCGAGGCCGCGACCGGCCGTCCTGCCGCGCATCGCGGAATTCGTCGGGTGAAAAACAATAGGCCGATCCGCCTCGTTTCCAAGGCGGACCGGCCTTTCTCGTCGGGTTTCTTCGTGAGCAGCGATGCCCGCTTACTTACGGCGGGTGGCCGTCTTGCGAGCGCCGGCCTTCTTGGTGATCTTGGCCTTGGTCGCGGTCTTCGCCTTCGGCGAACGCTTGGCGGCCTTCTTCGTGATCGTCGCTGCTTTCTTGGTTGCCATTTCCGTGGCTCCTCGGTTCGGGCACCCAGTTGATAGTGCGTGCTTTCCCTTGGGTACCCTCTCAGGGAAGACGCTTGGTAGCTTCTTCGAACAGGCCCGGCTCGTTGCCGTCAACCTGACGTCCGTGTCGTCAAACACACTCGACCGACCGCTAAAACACCCACCAACCGGTCGATCGATTGCGGATTGAAGCAACAGGACGGCAATGGAGTCAAGGCGAGTTCTGCGAAAAACGATCGAGGTGGGGCCGTCAGCTCATGGCAGCGTGGCCCTATTCGCCTGGGCGAACGACCATCGGCTCACCGAGTTTGCGTTCGTAATCGAGACCGGCGGCGCGCCACTTGGAAGCGAACCCGGTTGCCACTAAGATTGTCGGTCGCTCGGGCGCTTTGGTGCAGTCCACACGGCCGCCAGGTGCCGCGCCCCGCCGTTTGCCAGGTGCTTGCTCTCTTGGAGTTGCGAGAATGCCGCCGTCCATTTCCCAGATCGTCGAGGCACTCGAGCCTTCGGCCACCATGGCCATGGCGGCCAAGGCCAAGGAGCTCAAGACCGCCGGCAAAACCGTCTACGACTTCAGCCTGGGCGAACCCGACTTCACCACCCCAGAGCACATCTGCCAGGCCGCCGTCGAAGCCATGCGCGCCGGCCACACCCACTACACGGCCGCCAGCGGAATTCCCGAGCTGCGCGCCGCCGTGGCCAAACAGTACGAAGCCACGCACGGCCTCAAGTACGCACCCAACCAGGTTGTCATCTCCAACGGCGCCAAGCACTCGCTGCACAACGTCTTCACGGCACTCTGCAACCCGGGCGACGAGGTGATCATCCCGGCGCCCTATTGGGTCAGCTATGCCGAACTGGTCAAGCTCACCGGCGCCGTCCCGGTCATCGTCGAAACCGATGAGGCCAACGACTTCAAGCTCACGCCGGCCCAGCTCCGCGCCGCTATCACCGCGCGCAGCACGATCCTGCTGTTGTGCTCGCCGTCGAACCCCACCGGCACGATGTACTCGCCCGCCGAACTGGGCGAGCTGGCCGACGTGGTGCTCGATCGCAACCTGACGGTCGTGGCCGACGAGATTTACGAGAAACTGGTCTACGGCGACCACCGCTTTGCCAGCTTCGCTACCGTGCGCCCGGGACTTCAGGACCGCACCATCCTCGTCAACGGCGCCAGCAAGGCCTATGCGATGACCGGTTGGCGTATCGGCTGGACGCTCTCGCCGGTTAACGTGGCTACCGCCATGGGCAGCCTGCAAAGCCAGGAAACGTCAAACCCTTCCAGCATCAGCCAGTACGCGGCGCTGGCGGCCGTGACCGGTCCCCAGCAGTGCGTCAGCCAGATGCTCGGCCATTTTGCCCAGCGCCGCGAGTTCGTGCGCCAGCGCATTGCCGCCATCGGTCTGACCTGTCCGGAAATGGCCGGCGCGTTCTACGCCTTCATCAATATCAAGCCGCACTTGGGGCGCAGCTATGGCGGCACCCGCGTCGACAACTCCACGCAATGGTGCCTGGCGCTGCTGGAGCAGCAGAACGTGGCCACGGTGATGGGTTCGGCCTTCGGCGCCGAGGGCTACGCCCGCATTTCATTTGCCACCGACCTGGAGACGCTTGCGGCCGGCTTCGATCGCATCGAAGCATTTATCCAGAGCGAGTAGCGGAAGCAAGCCACGGAAGACGCTCAGTCGTCGAGCGCACAGCCCGGCTTGGATGCAATCGCTTCCGCTGCGACGTGCCGCCCGTGGCCATGAAGGCCCGCAGCGACACGCCGCCAATGGCGGAACCTGCGGCGATGCCGGCCGCTCCCACGACGGCAAAGCCCCTGGCCATGCTCGTCAGGTGCGAGAGAGAGCCGCGCAGGCCCTTGAGGAAGGCGCTGTTACGGAGCGCCAGCTCGACATAGGCGCCGGCCTTGATATCGCTTCGTCCAGGCATGAGACTTAGCCTATAATGGCCGTATCAAAGAGCCGAACAAATGAATCGTCAACGTTATGAGTGAGCAACAAACCAACCAGCCGAAGTGGAACTGGAAGGCCATTTGGTTGTTCTTTGTGCTCTCGCTGTGTGGCGCAACGATTGCAGCCCATTCGATGGGCCGACGAGCTATCGAGATGCTCTCCGAAGCTGCTAATCGCCCCGACGCGCTCCCAGAAATGCAAACGAACGTCGCTTTGATCCAAAAGCAGTTCGACATAGTGCTGAACGTGTCCACTTTCGCGTCCCTTGCGGTCCTGCTGGTCTCAGCATTCCTAATTCCGAAGTTCTATGGCTCGGTGCGGAAAAAATAATTTCCCACGCGGAAGGACTTGTCACGTTAGCGCCATTGCCGCTGCCTGCAGGATCATCGGGTTGTAGGGAACGACTTCGGTCGCCGCCTCATTCGCGGACGTAGCCCCCAGAAACCGCGCTTTGCCGCTGGCAATCATGAACAGCTCTCTTAACGTTCGCCCCTCGGGATGAATCCCTACGATGCCGGCGAACTCATAGCAGCGCTCGACGGGGTCAACAGCTTTCTGACTTCCGCGTCCAGTTGTGAGTCCAGCGCCGCCACGAACTGCTGGGCCAGGTTCGGATCGTTGATCTTCTCCAATGCCCGCTTCAACCCAGCGAGCGGACCTCGGTGTCCTTCGCGGTGATTGCGCGCAGGATCGCCCGGGTCTCTTCCGAAAAATCCGCGCAATTCGAGCCGATTCTGCCGGTCAGTCGTTCCGCGCCGGCGCCGTGAGGCATTCCTCTGCGACGTCCACCGGAAAAGCTTATCCAGTCTTCCAATCTCTCCCGATGCTAAAGGTGGAACAGTTCAGGCTGCGCCGCGATCGATGATGCATCAGCAACGCGCAACTCCTTTTGGATTTTCCGTTTCCGAACAACTGTGGTAGTTTGAACGTAGCGACGGGTGGCTGCCTTGCCCCGGCGGCTACAATGGGACGACAGATTTGGTTTCTGACGCCCCTGCGACGTGAAACGATTGCACCGGCCCTTTCAGCCGCCAGCGTCAGGGGAGCGAAAACGTGAAAATTCTCCTGGTTGCCAGTGAAGCGGTTCCTTTCGCCAAGACCGGCGGACTGGCGGACGTGGCCGGCACGCTGCCGATCGAATTGGCAAATCTCGGCCACCAGGTAACCTTGCTCCTGCCCGCTTATCGAAACATCCGCGGCGCCGGTGTGCCGATCGAACCGACGGGCATCTCGTTCGACGTGGTCATCGGCAGCAAGAGCGTCTCAGGCACGTTCCTCAAGGGCCAACTCGCCGACGGCGCGGTCACCGTTTATTTCGTCGATCAGCCGCAATACTACGACCGGCCTGGCCTGTATCAGGAGAACGGCGAGGATTATCGCGATAACTGCGAGCGATTCGTCTTCTTCTCGCGCGCCGTGCTGGAGGCCGTCCGCCTGCTCGAGCTCGAAGTCGACGTGATTCACGCCAACGATTGGCAAACCGGATTGATCCCGGCCTACCTCAAGATCGAGTATCGCGGCGTGCCCGGCTACGAGGGCATCGGAACGCTGTTCACCATTCACAACATGGCCTATCAAGGCACGTTCTGGCACTGGGACATGTTGCTCACCGGGCTCGATTGGAAGTACTTCAACTGGCAGCAGATGGAATTCTTCGGCAACTTGAACCTGCTGAAGACCGGCCTGATCTTCGCCGATCGGCTCAATACTGTCAGCCCGCGTTACGCCGAAGAGATCCAGACGGCCCCCTTGGGCTGCGGGCTCGAAGGCGTGCTGCAACAGCGCCGCGACGTGCTGTCGGGCATCGTCAACGGCGTCGATTACGACGAGTGGGATCCGCAATCGGACCCGAACCTGCCGGTCAACTACGGCCCCGACAATTTCGCCAAAGGCAAGGCGGACTGCAAGGCTGCGCTGCAAACCGAGCTGGGCTTGCCCGTGTCGCCCCAAACGCCCCTGGTGGCGTTCATCGGTCGCCTGACCGATCAAAAGGGCATCGACCTGTTGGCCGCCACCGTGCGCGATTGGGTGCAGACGCACGATGCGCAATGGGTGTTCCTGGGCACCGGCGATCCGCAATACCAGGAGCAGTTCGCCACGCTGGCCGAGCGGTTTCCTCAACAGATCGCCGCGCGGCTTGAATTCTCCAACCAATTGGCCCATCGCATCGAGGCCGGCTCCGACATCTTCGTGATGCCCAGCCGCTTTGAGCCCTGCGGACTCAACCAGTTGTACAGCCTCAAGTACGGCACGGTGCCGGTGGTGCGCGCCACCGGCGGACTGGTCGACACGATCATCGATCGGAACGAGGCGACGGCCGCCGACGGCACCGCCACGGGCTTCGCCTTTTCGGAGTACAGCGCGCTGGCCCTGGCCGAAGCGCTCGAGCGCGCCTGCCAGGTGTACGCCCAACCCGAGGAGTGGAACCGGCTGGTGCAAACCGGCATGCGGCAAGATTGGTCGTGGGGCGCCAGCGCTCGAAAGTACGTCGAGTTGTACCAGCAAACCGTCAACCAGGTCCACCGCGGCATGGTCTCTCGAAATGCGTGAGCCACGGCCGGCCGGATGCGCGTTTCGTTTCTGCCGGCTTGCACGCCGAGCCAACTTCCTCAACAATCAAGGGCCAGTGGCGGGCGGTCACGCGGAATCCCTCCTCAACCTCATTTTCCGCCTGCGAGCCTGACCCGCTCCCGCGCCTACGAACCCCATGCATCCGCTATCGGTCGCATTCGTCTGGCATCAGCACCAGCCCTACTATCCCGATGACGTCGCCGGCACCAACGTCATGCCCTGGGTGCGGCTGCACGGCACCAAGGACTATTGGGGCATGGCCATGCATCTCAAGGAAATCCCCGAGATGCGCGCCACGATCAATCTGGTGCCCAGCCTGATTGCCCAGATTCTGGGCTACACCGACCATCAGGCCCAGGACGAGCATTTGCGCATCTCGCGCTTGCCGGCCGACGGCTTGAGCGAAGCCGACGGGCACTATCTGCTCGACAACTTCTTCATGGCGCATCCGCAGCAGATGATCTGCCCGTTCGCGCGCTATTGGGAACTGTATCAGCAGCGCGGACTCAGCACCGACAGCGCGGCCCGCGCGCTGCGCCGTTTCACGGCGCGCGACATTCGCGATCTGCAATGCTGGAGCAATCTCGTCTGGTTCCATCCGATGGCGTTCGAGGTCGACGCGGAACTGGCCGAGTTTCGCCGCCAGGGACAGCATTGGTCCGAAGACGAGAAGCAATGGCTGCTCGACAAGCAAATGGAAATCCTGCGGCAGGTGATCCCCCTGCACCGCGAGCTGGCCGAAGCCGGGCAACTCGAGCTCACCACCACGCCGTTCTACCATCCCATCCTGCCGCTGCTGGTCGACAAGCGGCTGGCGCGGCAGGCCATGCCGCACGTGAACCTGCCGCGACACCTGGAAGGCTATCCCGAAGATGCCGCAGCGCAGGTGGCGCGCGCCGTCGAGTACCACCAACGAACCTTCGGCAGCAAGCCGCGCGGCATGTGGCCCTCGGAAGGCTCGGTGGCCCAGGCCGCTATTCCGGCGATCGCCGCCAGCGGCATCCAGTGGATCGCCAGCGACGAGGAAATCCTGTCGTGCTCGACCGAAGGCTGGGTCGCGCGCGATGCCCAGGGCATGGTCCGCCATCCCGAAATGCTCTATCGACCGTGGCGCTTGGAGGAGGCGGGGCACTCGCTACAGATGGTCTTCCGCGATCACGCGCTGTCCGACAACATCGGCTTTCACTATCAGCGCTATCGTCCCGATGAAGCGGCCGACGACCTGATCGGCAAGCTCGAGTCGATCCAGCACGCGCTGCACGCCGCCGGCGGGCAACCGGGTCTCGTCAGCATCATTCTCGACGGCGAGAACTGCTGGGAATACTACGACAACGGCGGGCTGGAGTTCCTCCGCCGCCTGTACCAGCGGCTTGCCAGCCACGCGCAAATCAGGCCGGTCCGCGTCGGCGGCTATCTGGAAGAGCATCCGGCCGACAAGACCTTGGGGCGCCTGTTCGCCGGTAGCTGGATCAGCCACAACTTCGGCATCTGGATCGGCCATCCGGCCTGCAACCGCGCCTGGGATTTGCTCTCGGAGACTCGGGCCGTGCTCGTCGAGCACGCCGCGTCCAAGACGGTTTCGTCCGATGCCCTGGCCCACGCCTGGAACGAGCTGTTCATCGCCGAAGGGAGCGATTGGTTCTGGTGGTTCGACGATCAGCATTCCAGCAGCCAGGACGGCGTGTTCGACGAGTTGTTCCGCCGGCACTTGCAGAACGTGTATGCGTTGCTGGGCATCGATCCGCCCGCGGAGCTCTCGCTGCCCATTGGCGACGCCAGCCGCCAACGCCGGCAGATCCTCCAGCCGACCAGCCTGTTGGATGCGCGCATCGACGGCCGCGTGACGTATTTCGAATGGCTCAACGCGGGCAAGTATTCGCCCTCGGCTGCGCGCGGAACGATGACCATGGCCGAGCCGAATCGAATCGAGCAGTTGTATTTCGGGTTCGACGAGGGGCGCCTGCTGATTCGCTTCGACGCGCTGGGCGGAGTGCGCGCGCGGCTGGCCGACGTCGACGTGCTGCGCATCACGTTCGTCGAGCCGGCCGGTTTCGAGTTGCTGGTGCTAGCGCCGTCCACGGCGACTCCCCAGACGCAATTGTTTCACAACGACGTTCCGGTCAGCGCTTCGGACGTGCATGCCGCCGCCGAGGTCGTGCTGGAAATCGCAATCCCCTGGCGCAGCTTGGGCGCGACCACCGAATCTCCCATTCATTGCTATGCGGAACTGATCCGCGGCGATCAACCCCTCGAGCGCATACCCGCCGAAGGCGCGATCGAGACCGTCGTTCCGTCGCCCGATTTCGAGCTGATGATGTGGCAAGCCTGATCGTGACTGTCGAGTAAAGGCCCTCATGTCCGATTTGCGTAAAGATCCGATCGTCGGCCGCTGGGTCATCATCGCCAAGAACCGCGCCAAGCGTCCGCACGAGTTTCTGGACGGGGCCCCCGGGCGCCGCTCTTCGGGTTTTTGCCCGTTCTGCGAGGGGAACGAACGGCACACGACCCACGAGATCGCCGCCTATCGGCAGCCCGGCACGCACCGCGATCGGCCAGGCTGGCGCGTGCGCGTGGTGCCCAACAAGTTTCCGGCGCTCGAAATCGAGGGCGACCTGAACAAACGCGGCCAGGGAATGTACGACCTGATGGGCGGCGTCGGCGCGCACGAGGTCATCATCGAATCGCCGAACCACCTGACCACCACAACCCAACTCACCGTCGACAACCTGCGCGAAGTGCTGTGGATCTACCGCGACCGCATGCTCGACCTGAAGAAAGACGCGCGGCTGGTCTACGGCATGATCTTCAAGAACGTCGGCGCGGCGGCCGGCGCTTCGCTGGAGCACGCCCACAGCCAGTTGATCGTCACGCCCATCGTACCGATCAACGTGGCCGAGGAGATCGAGGGGTCGCACGAGTATTACCGGTATCGCGGGCGATGCGTGTTTTGCGACATGATCGAGCAGGAATTGAACTTCGAGCAGCGAATCGTGTTCGATTCGCCCGGTTTCGTGGCGTTTTGCCCGTTCGCCGCGCGGTTTCCCTTCGAAACGTGGATCGTGCCCACCGCGCACGCCAGCCACTACGAGTCGCTCTCGCGCGGCGAGTCGGAAGAACTGGCGCGTGTGTTGCGCCGCGTGCTGGCGAAAATCGAAGCGGCGCTGGATCGGCCTGCGTACAATTACATCATTCACACGGCGCCATTTGACACTCCGGCGCTGGACCACTATCACTGGCATATAGAGATTATTCCGCGCGTCACGAAGACGGCCGGCTTTGAGTGGGGCACCGGTTTTTACATCAATCCGGTTCCGCCGGAAGAAGCGGCCACCTTCATGCGCGAAATTGAACCTTCTCCGCAAGAGACGCAGGAATTTCCGACCAGGACGACTGGATAAATGGCGGGCTGTTTGCCGATCAATTCACTAGAGCGCTAGCACGCATTCCCCTCACGATTCGCCCCGCACAATCGGCCCCCACCTATGTCGCACAACATCCGGTTGATCCTGGTCCTGCACAATCACCAACCCGTCGGCAACTTCGACCACGTTTTCGAACAGGCTTATCAAGACGCCTACCGCCCGTTTCTCGACGTGTTCGAACGCTACGAGCACTTGAAGATCGGCCTGCACACCAGCGGTCCGTTGCTGGAATGGCTGGACGCGAACCACGGCGAGTATCTCGACCGCCTGGCGCGCCTTGCCGCGGCCGGCCGCATTGAGATCATCGGCGGCGCATTCTACGAGCCGATCTTGTCGATGATTCCGCCGCGCGACCGCGTGGCCCAGATCCAAAACTGCACCAACTGGCTCCAGCGCCGCCTGGGCGCACACGTCCGCGGCATGTGGATGCCCGAGCGCGTCTGGGAACAGGGCATGACCAGCGACCTGGTCGCCGCCGGCGTGCAATACACCATGCTCGACGACTTCCATTTCAAGAACGCCGGGCTCAGCGACGACCAGTTGCACGGCTACTATCTGACCGAGGACAACGGCCACCTGCTCTCTGTCTTTCCCGACAGCGAGCCGCTGCGCTATATGATTCCGTTTCGCCCGCCGCAGGAAACGATCGACTACCTGGGACGCATCGCCGCCGAGCATCCCGGCGCGATTTGCACGTTCGGCGACGACGGCGAAAAGCTCGGCGCCTGGCCTGGCACCAGGCACAGCGTCTACGACGAAGGCTGGTTGACGCGCTTCTTCGACTTACTCTGCGAGCACCGCGGTTGGATCGACGTGGTCACACCCGCCGAAGTGCTCGACAGCACGCCCCCGCTGGGAAAGATCTACTTGCCGGAAGGCAGCTATCGCGAGATGACCGAGTGGGCCTTGCCCACCGAGCAACTCGTGGAATACGTCGAGGCGCGGCGCGAACTGGAGGGCGACCCGCGCTGGCCGCGCATCGCACGCTTCGTGCGCGGCGGCTTCTGGCGCAACTTCCGCGTGAAATACCCCGAAGCCGACGAAATGGTCTCGCGCATGATGATGGTCAGCCGACGCCTGCAAGCAGCCGTCGAGGCCGGTCAGCGCGGGCCGCTGGTCGATCAGGCGCGCACGGCCCTGCACCGCGGACAGTGCAATTGTGCCTTTTGGCACGGCGCGTTCGGCGGCGTTTACCTGCCGCATTTACGCAATGCCATCTACCACCAACTGATCACGGCCGACAACCTGCTCGACGCGGCGGCCAATCATCCCGGCCCGTTTGTCGAGCTGACGGCCGATGACTACAACTTCGACGGCCGTCCGGAAGTGCAACTGACTTCAGACAAGTTGACGGCTTTGCTGGCTCCCGCGCGAGGCGGCCTGATGTACGAACTGGACGTGCGCTCGATCGCGCACAACCTGCTGGCCACCATGGCTCGCCGGCCCGAAGGCTATCATCGCAAAGTCATGGCCGGCAACGACGGGCGCAACGACGTGGCCGGCGTGACCGACCAGGTGATCTGCAAGCAGCCGGGGCTGGAAAACCACTTGCAGTACGACAAGCTGCCGCGCAAGAGCCTGATCGATCACTTTTACGACCCCGCCACGACGCTCGATGCCCTGGTCCGAGGCGAGGCGCACGAAACGGGCGACTTCCCCTGGCGCCCGTACGAAGCCAAGCTGCGACGCAACCCGCGCCGCATGCAAGTGCAACTGAGCGCGCAGGGGCTGGTCGATGGCCTGCCGCTCCGTATCACCAAGAGCGTGACGCTCGAAGCCGGCAGCTCCGCCCTGGAAATCCACTACCTGGTGGATGGATTGCCGCAGGATCGTGCGCTGCTGTTTGCTCCGGAATTCAATTTCGCGGGCATGCCGGCGGGCGCCGACGACCGCTATTTCTACGGCCACGAGGGGCACCGCCTCGGTCAACTTGGAGCACAGCTCGAACTGCACGATGCGGGCGAGATCGGCCTGGCTGACGATTGGCTGGGTCTGGGCGTTAACCTGTCGTTTTCGCGCCCCGGCCGCATCTGGACGATGCCGATCGAAGCGGTCAGCCAGTCGGAAGGCGGCTTCGAGCTGGTGCATCAATCGGTGGCCGTTTTGCCCAACTGGCTCATCACCGGAGACGCGGCAGGACGCTGGTCGGTGGCCATGCGACTGGCAACCGACGCCAGCCTGGCCGAGAGTCGCCGGCCGCAACACCTCCACCGGCCGCACGTCGACCAGTTGCACTCGGCGCCGATCACGGCGTAGCGCTGCCAGCGGTACCCGCAGATCGCCGCAACACCAGCGCCTGCACGTCGAACAGCCGACCGACGTCGCTGGCTGACTGCGGCGCGTCGACGACCCATTCCCAGCGGGCGCGGCCCACCACGTCGAACTGCCCGCGTACATAGTCGGCCAGATCTTTGGTGCGCAGCATGCGATAGGTGCCCGGCGTCTGCCACTGGCCATCGGGCGCAAGCTGCAAGAAACAAACCTGTGCCGACTCCGACAGGTAGACCAGTCCTTCATCAGTCACCAGTGCGGCCAGATGGGCGACAAACCGGTCTTCCATCCGCCGCGCGGCAGACTCCAGCGCCTGTTTCCAAGTGTCGGATTGCGCTAACAACTCGCGCCCGGCGGGATACTTTGCTGCAAACAACTGCGCCGCCTGGTGCGTCAGGGCTACGTGCAGTTGACTGAGCACGCAGGAGCAGACCACCAGGTCAAACCGCCCGCCAATCGGAAACGCTCCGGGCTGCACGTTGTCGAGCACATTGGCCATCGCCCGAATGGCCGCTTCCGGATCGGCGGCGGATGCAATTTGCCGCGCCATCGCCGCCAGCGCCGGCGCCGTCAGCCCGTTCAAGTCGGCAATCTGCACGTCGAGCTTCGCACGAATGGCCGCGTCGCCGGGCAGCGCCTCGACCGCCTTGCGAACCAGCGGCTCTTCGAAGTCGTTGAGCGTCACTGCGTCGAATCGCTCGAGCAACTCCACAAGCGGGATCTCCTCGCACGCGCCGCCCCCCAACACGACGGCCCGATGAGGCGCTACCAGGCCCGCAGCTCGCAGGATCATGCGGCGGCTTTCGTCGCGATGCCGGCAGGCGATCGGCGCAAGCAGGTACGGTTGACTCGGCGGTTTCGATGAATTGCTCACGCGTCGCCGCCGGGCGTCCGTTGGCCGCGACGCTCCTGGGGTTCGGCCGCCACGCCATACCAATCGACCTTTTCGCAGAACTGGGTGGCTTGCCAACGGACCTCGCCCAGTACCGGCGGGACGGCGCGGCGGCGAATCTCTTGCGCGTTCTCCGCGCGCAGCGCCGCGTCTCCGTCGGGCCGAGACTGGTTGAGCACGACGCCGGCCACGGACAGCCCGTCACGAAACGTGGCCGCCGTGATCAGTGTTTGCAGCACGTGATTGATCGCGCCCAGCCGATTGGCGGCCACGACCACCAGCGGAAAGCCGAAATCGTAAGCCAGATCGGCCACGAATTCGTCTTCGCCCAGCGGAGACATCAGCCCGCCGGCGCCTTCCACGATCACCACGTCGCTGTCTGCCAGCCAAACGTCCAGGCCGCTGCGCAACAGGGCCGCGCCGAGCTGCCTCCCCTCGTCTTTCGCCGCCAGGTGAGGCGCCTTGGCGGCGGCAAACGTCTGCGGGCAGACTTGTTGCAGGCTGCCCGGCGAGCCGGCGGCCTGCCAAAGTGTCACCGCGTCCTCGGAAATCAAGGCCCCATCGTGGCGCTCGCATCCGCTGGCAGCCGGCTTGTACACTCCGACCCGATGTCCCGCCGCGTGCAGCGAACGTGCGATCAGCGCCGCCACATAGGTCTTGCCAATTTCGGTATCGGTGCCAGTAATAAACAGGCCGCGTATTTTCCGACTCATAGGCGATAGAGTACCATGGTCCGGATGAACAGCACAGCCAATCCCAGCCAGCCGCACCCGGCGCCGCCGAGCCGCGTGGTGGTCGCTTTGGTGCAGATGACCGGCGACGCGTCCAAAGCGCGCAACGTCGAGAAAGCGCTGGGCCGCATTGCCGAGGCCGCGGCGGCCGGCGCAAACATCGTCTGTTTGCAAGAGCTTTTTGCCGGGCAGTATCCCTGCCAGAGCGAAGACCACGCTCGCTTCGACGAAGCTGAGCCCATCCCAGGCCCCACCAGCGAGGCGCTGGCCGCGGCGGCGCGCCAGCACGGCGTCGTTGTGGTCGGCTCGCTGTTCGAGCGCCGCGCGCCGGGACTCTACCACAACACGGCCGTGGTCTTCGACGCCGACGGATCCACCGCCGGCATGTATCGCAAGATGCACATTCCCGACGACCCGTTGTACTACGAGAAGTTCTACTTCACGCCGGGCGACCTGGGATTCTCGGCCTTCGACACGCGCTACGGTCGAGTCGGAGTCTGCGTCTGCTGGGATCAGTGGTATCCCGAGGCTGCCCGTCTGACCGCGCTGGCCGGGGCGCAGATCGTCTTTTATCCCACGGCCATCGGCTGGCTGCCCGACGAAAAGGAGACGTACGGCGCCAGCCAGCACTCGGCCTGGGAAACGATGATGCGCAGCCACGCGATCGCCAACGGCGTGTTTGTCGCTGCGCCCAACCGAACCGGCCGCGAGGGCAAGCTCGATTTCTGGGGCGCCTCGTTCCTGGCCGATCCGAACGGCAACGTGCTGGCCCGGGCCGCGCACGACAAGGAGGAAACGCTGCTGGTGGAGTGCGACTTCGACAAGATCGACCTGGTGCGCACGCACTGGCCCTTTTTGCGAGACCGTCGCATCGACGCTTACGGCGATCTCATCAAGCGCTATCTGGACTGATCGAGCGGCGGACTCTTTTTTTCTCGCACGTGCCATCGCTAACGACGCTATGTCTACTGCCACACCCGCCGCGCTTGGTTATCGCTGGCCCGCCGAGTGGGAGCCGCACGCCGCCACGTGGCTGGCCTGGCCGCACAATCCGAATACCTGGCCGGGCAAGTTCGAGCCCGTGTCCGGCGTGTGGCAAACCTTGGTGCGTACGCTGGCCGAGTTCGAGCCGGTCCACGTCGCTGCCGGCGGCGAAGCGGTGATGGCGCAAGCCCGCGCCATGGTCGGCAATATCCCCAACGTCACGCTGCACGACATTCCCACCAACGACGTGTGGGCCCGCGACCACGGCGCCATGTTCCTGTCCGGTCCGCCGGGCTTGCAGCCGGCGCTGGTGGATTGGGAGTACAACGCCTGGGGCGGCAAGTATCCGCCGTTCGACTTGGACAACCAGGTGCCCCTGCACATGGCACGCCTCACCGGCCGCCGCCGCTTCACCCCCGGCATCATCCTCGAAGGGGGCGCCGTTGATGGCAACGGCCTGGGCACCATCCTCACCACCGAACCGTGCCTGTTGAACCCCAATCGCAATCCGCAACTCAATCGCTCCGACGTCGAGGGTTACCTGATGGATTACCTCGGCGCAAAAAAGATCCTCTGGCTTGCCGGCGGCATCGAGGGGGACGATACCGACGGGCACATCGACGAGCTGGCCCGCTTCGTCGCGCCCACCACCGTCGTGGCCGCCGTCGAGAACGATCCGCACGACGCCAACTACGAGCCGTTGCAGGCGAATCTCCGCCGCCTGGCGGAAATGACCGATGCGCGCGGGCGACCCCTGGAAGTCGTACCTATTCCCATGCCGCGCGCCCTGTACCACGACAACCAGCGGTTGCCGGCCTGTTACATGAATTTCTACATCGCCAATGGCGTGGTCGTGGCGCCAACGTTCGACGATCCCCACGACGAGGTCGCTCTGGCAACATTGGCACGGTTGTTTCCCGGCCGACAAATCCGCGACATCCACGCAGTCGACCTGGTGTGGGGCCTAGGGGCATTCCATTGCATCACCCAGCAGCAGCCAGCGTGAAGAAATCGCGCGCGTCGCCCGGCAGACAACACCTGGGTGAGCCGGCTGTCGCCCACCCTGGCTGGCAATGAAGCGCAGACGGAAAAGGGGCTCGGCAGATCATTTCGCCAGATAAAACAATGCCAGCCGCGCACCTACCGCGTCGTCCGGATTGGCGCGCACGACGAGCGACCTGGTGAATCCCACGGGTGCGAGCAGCAGGTAGCGATAGGCCAAGCTTCCCTGGCTGCCGGTCAATGCCGTAAAGTAATTCTCCCCATCGCCCGGCCGGCCAAAAAACCCGTCGAGATACTCCATCGACCAGCCGCTTTCCGATTGGCCGTCGATCTCGACCACGCCAATGCCGGTCTTGGTTCCCTCGGGTTGCTCGTACACGAAGCCGACCCAGCGACCGGCGCCCGCTTGCTCGACGAGCGTGCTCCCGGCCGCGCCCGCCGGCTGATAAATGCCTCGCAGGCGCATTCGCCCGGCATAGTCCGCCCGATTGGCGTCGGTGGCGCGGTCGACTGACGTCGACAGCGACACGTTCTCGATCGGCGCATCGCCGCGATTGCGTGCCGCCACTGTCAATCCCTCGCCATACGGCATCGCCAGCAGGTTGGCGAAGCCGCCCTTTCTGGTCAGCACCATGCTGCTGAACTGGCGCGACGCGCCGCCGGCGAATCCCGGATAAAAGAATCGCGCCGGCGCGGCGATGGCGGGCAGCGTTTCGCCGTCGATCGTCACTTCGATCCACAGATCGTTGCTCGCCAACGCCGCGTCTGCCGCCGTCAGCCGCAGCCAATGGACCAGCCCCGCGCCCTCCAACTTGAGCAGCTCGATCGAAGTGCCCGGTTCGATCGTGCGCGGCTCGGAAGCGACGCGGTCGTAGATCTCAGCCTCGCGCAGCTTTCCGCCGCTCATGCCATCGTGGCGATAGACGATCGATTCGAGCGCTCCGCGCGGCACGCCTGCCCGGCTGACGGCAAACGACTCGCAAGGCACACTCTCAGGAAACGTGACGTACTCCAGCCGATATTCCGACTCCAATGGCTCCGAGATCGCAATTTTCAGGCTCTTGCCGTAGGGCAAGCACATCAGCGCCGGCTGCTTCTCGTGTGATACGCCGGGCACGTGATCGTACAGATGCTCCGCCGGGCAACGGATGCGCGGCTCGGCCTCACCGTCAAAATAAAGCGCCAGGTGTCCCGAGGGAATGTCGCTCCAACAACTCACCAGCGCTCCCGGCCCGATCAACTCGGCCAACACGTGCTCGCCTCCCTTGGGCACGCCGATTGCAATTACGCCCGACGCAATGCCGTCATCGCGCGACAGCCGCTCGCTGTTCATCAGCCGGTCCAGCACGATGCCAGTTCCCGGCTCGGGCCGCGGAGCATACCACGCGTCGAGCCCCAAACCGTCCGGCGCTTCGTGGATGAACGCGTCGCGAAAGCGGACGTTGCCGCCGTGATCCTGCACGCCGACCCAACCCTTCAAGTGCCGATGCTTCACCTCGGGAAGCCAGGCCGTATTGATCTGCTGCACAAGCTCGCCGTTGACCCAGCAGGTGACCATGCGGCCATCCGCTTTGACCACCGCCTCGTTCCATTGCTCGGACCGGTCGGCCCGATCCAGCGGTGGCAGGTTGCCATAGATGGCCATCGTCGAGTCCTTGACCAGGCCCGGACGATCCAACAGTTGCAGCTCCATGCCGTCGCCCGACGGCCAGCCGTCTTTGTGCGTGCGAATGGCAATGCCCGAGTTGCCGCCGCGGTCCATCATGTAGCGCAGTGACAGCGTGAAGTTGGCATATTCCTTGTCGGGCCGCAGGTAGTGCAAGCCCGTGTGCGAGGTGGCGACAAACGCGCCGTCTCTGACGGTCCATGTCCCCTTGTCGTTGTTGACGAACCAGCCGGTCAAGTCCTTGCCGTTGGAAAGCGGATTGCCGCGCGGCTCGCGCAATCGCAACTCGCGCAGGCTGGCTTCGCCCGCGGCGACGTCGAGCGTCAAGCCAAAGCGACGATCGGTGTCGAGCTCCACCTCGCTGGCCACCTGCCCGTCGACCACGATCGACAGCGTCGCCCCGAAGCGACGAATCTGCGCGGTGTGCATTTGGTGTGGATCGAGAGAATCGACGATGGCGCCGGCGGCCAGCTCGTGGTCCGCGTCGCGAATCGCGCCCGCGCCGGCGCCCTCTTTGAGCGTGACCTGCAGGCCGCTTCCGCTGGGAACCTCGGGAAACCCAATCGTCCAAGCGCCCCCTTCCTTCACCGACCACTCGAACCGCAGCTCGAAATCGTCGAACGTCCAGCCGGAGAGCAGGGGAGTGGAGTCGGCAACTCCGGTGAGCTGCCCCTGGCTGATGATCCACTGCGCCGGCGGATCGGTCGCATATTCCCAACCGGCCAGCGAATCGGGTCGCAACAGCAACAGGCCGATCGGATCGTCCGCCGCGCGGACGGTTCCGCAGAGCAGCACGATCGCGACCAGACTTCCAACCAACTGCCCACGCGTCGCAGTCATCCGGGTTGCCTCATCAATGAAGTTCGTCAGTCGAAGGTTGATCACCAGTAGCGGTGGCGACCGATGGCAGCCGGTCGCCCAAGTCGGCATTCGGCCGCGTGCTAGATGCCCAGGAATTCCTCCAGCGCGTCGCGCATGACTTCGGCGCTGGCATCCTGGCCGGTCCAAATGCGAAATCCGATGACGGCCTGGTTGACGAGCATGCCCAGGCCGTCGAGTGTCGTGCAGCCGCGCTCGCGCGCGTCGCGCAGCAGGCGCGTTTCCGGTGGATTGAAGATCACGTCGGCCACGACCATGTCGGCCTCCAGCGTGGCGACGTCCAATGGCACGCGCGCCTCGGCATCGCCCAGCCCGATGCTCGTGGCGTTGATGACCACTTCGGCCTCGGGCGGCACCTGGTAGTCTCCCTCCCAGGGCACGTACGTGGTTGGCACGTTCAGCTTGTTGTTGATGAGGTCGGCCAGCTCCTGTCCGCGCTGCGGATCGCGATTGACGATGGTGATGCCGGCCGCGGCGGCCAGCGCCACCTCGACGGCAATGGCGCGCGCCGCGCCCCCCGCTCCCAGAATGATCACGTGCTTGCCGGCCGGATCGGTCACGTCGCGCAGCGACTGCACGAAGCCCTTGCCGTCGGTGTTTTCACCGATCAGCTCGTCGCCCACGCGATGGACGCAGTTCACCGCACCCATCAGGCCGGCAGCTTCACTGGTACGATCCAGATGCTGAATGACGGCCACTTTGTGCGGAATGGTGAGATTGCAGCCGCGAAAGCCCATCGCGCGCATGCCCGCAACGGCCGCCGCCAGGTTTTCCGGCGCCACCTCCAAGGTCAAGTAACGCCAGTCCAGGCCCACGTCGACGAAGGCCTTTTCCATCATGTATTGCGTCGGGTTGCCGGCCACGGGCTGGCCAAACACCGCAACGATTTCTTGAATGGCGGGATGCGTCACGGAGACGAGGATCCTCTGGAGCGGTGGTGGGACAGCCGGCGGCGATTCGCCGTCTATCTTGATCGAGCCGGCGGTCGAATGCAACGCCCCTGCGACTGGGCCGCAGCGACGCGCGCCGGTGCCCAAAAGGACTACGGCATCCAGACTTTTGATGCCCCGCCCGCGGCCGAATCGCCGCGAC
This sequence comes from Pirellulales bacterium, assembly GCA_041750795.1. Lineage (GTDB taxonomy): Bacteria > Planctomycetota > Planctomycetia > Pirellulales > PALSA-1355 > JTS-RE94. Next base: position 21,425 of record JBGSYQ010000319.1, read on the forward strand.
GACGGGCCTTGATGCGCACATACGGCGCCACGTATCCGCTGCGATGACCGAAGCTGCCCAGCGGAGCTTGCTCGTCGGCGTGCAGCGGCTCCAACAGATCTTCGATCGCGAAGCCGGCTCGACACATGCCTCCCAACAGATCTTCCCAGCGGTGCAGGAACTCGAGCGTGCCCGCCTCGCGGTGAGCGCTGCCTTCGACCGCCGGAAGCGGCCCGCGACGATAGTAGCGCTCCACGATCTCGTAACCGCGCGGCGACGGATCGACGGAGGATTGCAAGCTGGCGGGCTGCTTGTGTTGGCTGATGTACAGGCCACCCGGCGCGGTCACGCGCGCCACCTCGCGATACACCGCCAGCACGTCAGGCACATAACACGTGCTCACCGGATGAATCACGACGTCGAATGCGGCAACGCCCAGCGCCGACAAGTCGTCCATCGAGGCCTCGACCGTGCGCAGCTCCAGCCGGCGCTCAGCGGCCACCTGGCGATCGAGCGCCAGCATCTCGGCACTGATGTCGACCACCGTCACCTGCGCGCCTGCTGCGGCGTAGAGCGCTGCCTGTCGCCCGCCGCCGGCCGCCAGGCACAACACGCGCTGGCCGGCAATGCTCGGCCCCAGCCATCCCACGCCGTCGACTGCCGCCAGCGGATCGAGAAACTCCTGGTCCGGCGCGGGCCGAGTGAAACGCGCGGCCTTGCGCACGCGCGCGTCCCAAGCCTGGCGGTTGTGTTCCTGCGGCGTGCCCATGGTGCGTCGATTGGATACGAGCGCGACGCCGATTGTCAACGCGCCCGGCGCAGGCACCACACTACGCCGGCCATGCCCGCCACCAACAGCACCCAACCGGCCGGTTCGGGCACCATGTGCAGCGCAGCGACCGCATCGAGATCAAACCCGCCCGAGGCAAATGCCGTGGGATAGGGGTCGTTCACAAGGTTACCTAGCGAGTCCAGCGAGCCGAACGATGGGTTGATCGCGCCGACCACATCAACGATCCGCACGAAGCTGATGTTGTTCACGTCGACGTTCGGCGAAACCCCGGCCAGTTCCGACAAGTCGAACGGCGTGCCGAAGCTGGCTCGGTACTTGCCCGCCAGGTTATGGAAATTCGTGGGATCGAGCGCGCCGAAACTGCCGACTTGAGTGGCGGTCGAAGTCTGCGAAACGGCGGCAAATCGCGCAAAATCGATGCCATTCGAGCTGACTTCCACGAACGCAAGCTCGAGAAACGTGTCGCTGAACGAGTTCTCGAATACGGCCAGATCGAAGCCCGGACCGTTGAGGATCGGCCGCGCAAAAGTGAGGGTGATGTGACCGCCGTCTCCCAGGCTGACAACGGAGATGCCATCGGCGGGACCCAGCGCGTCGTTTCCGCTGCCTACCGAAGCCAACGCACCGCCGGGGTTCGCAATATCCTGCGGGCCGCGCACCAGGTCTTGGAATCCGCTGGCCCAGCCAACGATCGACGGGCTGCTCGCGGCGATAGCGGTCGAGCCAGGCTGGCCAGCTGCCGGCGCAAACGGACCCGCATGAGCCGTCGTGACGTTCAAGAAAACGCACAATACGCAATGGATCAATATTCGCATGCGACGATCACCTTTGTGCGAGGGAGGACTTCAGCGTTTGCCTGCCACGATGAATCACGACCAAGGACGCTACGGCGCCCAGCGCCGCCAACCACAGTGTCGACGGCTCGGGCACGATCACCAGGCTTACGAAGTCAAAGGTAATATCGCCCACCAGCGAGGGGAACTCGGCCGTCGTGAAGCCGTCGTGGTAGGCCATCAGCGACAGCGAATTCACTTGGAACGGATTGAAGATGTCGTAGCTGGAACCGAACGCGACGAGGTCCAACGCGGGCACCTCGGTTAACAGCGGCGTCAATACGTCGCCGGCTCCGACCGTGAACATGCTCATCGTGAGTACTCTGGTTGTACCGTCGAATGCCATTTGAACCTCGAGCGGCGTGTCTTGCGGCAGGGAATTGACTCCGACAGTGTTGTCGCCCAAATCGCTGTCGCTTCCGAAGATCGAGGCGAAGTTGGCAAAGGCGTCGTTGCCCGGAAACTGCCCGCCGAAGACGCTCGGCGTTAGCACTGGGCCGCCGAAGTTGGATAGATTGGGAAAGTAATTGAATTCCACGGTGTGGAACACATTGTCACTCGTAAAGTCTGCCACCGAGCCCGTGCGGTCTCCGCCGGTCAATGTGTGGTTGGTCAGCCCGAACGCGAACTGTGCAAACTGGTTGAACCCGGCCTCTTCCACCTGAAAGGAAAAACGCGCCGACAGCTGAAAGCTCGACGTATCCGACAACGTCGTGCCCAGCGGCAAGTCGAGTCGTGCAGTGGGCAACCGGGTATCGACGTGTACTTGGAGCAGGCCGGGAGTCCAAGTGAACTGGTTGTTGGCGTTGCTGCCGACGCCAAACGACCAGGGACTGCCAGCGAGCAGCGGATTCGTAGAAAAGTCATCGCTGACGGCCAGCGCCGCGCGGACCGACAGCAGGCTGACGCACAGTGCCAAGAGCACGGATCGGGTATCAGGTTTCATGCATGAGTCTCCAGGTCGAGGATCGAGGTGATTCAGTAAGTTCAAAACTCGTGTAGTGCCTACGGCGGCACTTCGTGTACTTCTCCGCCGGCTCGCGTACACAACGCGGCCAGCACCGCCAGGTCGAGGTCTTCGTACAGGAAGCGCACGGCGCCGTCGCACATAAGCACCTGTGCGCCTGCCGGATGGTCGCTCCAGATTTCGTTGTTCTGCAGACGGTTGATGCGCATGCCGGCATCAAAGATGTTCTCCCCGTCGGACCAGGGTCCGTTCATCGACGTGCCGCGGCCGGTATCTTCGGCCACCACGATCGTGCGCGACGTGCCATCGGTGACTTGCCGCAGACTCACGGGATCGTCGTAGAGCATCACGCCATTGGCATACTTGGGAAAATGAGCCCAGCCGAACATTCCGCCGTAGTCGCTCATCGCCAGCTCGTCGCCCGGGTCATACTGGCCGTTGCGGTTGATGTCGCCGCTGGTGTTGCCTTCGCGAAATCGGGTGAGCCGTAGCGTGCTCGGACAGAGATAGACGCGCACGATCACGCCGGCGGCCGCACGATTGTTGGCCGCGTAGAACGGCACGGAGGAGTCGTACAAGTCGTAAGCGGCCGCTTCCTCGATGTACGGCAATACGAACAGCGACCAGGCCATGCGCCGCCCGCCGGGCTCGACGCATCCCGGCGGAAACGCGCCTCGAGCGTCGTGATAGGCCAACAGACCGATGCCCATTTGACGCAAGTTGTTGGCACACTGCGCGCGGCGGGCGCTCTCGCGCGAGGCCTGGATCGCCGGCAACAGCAGCGCGACCAGCAGCCCCACGATGGCGATCACCACCAGCAATTCCACCAGGGTGAAACCGCGAGCACTACGACGTAGGCAAGAGTGGTTCACAGTCGCAACAAGTCGCAAGCGCGCGCACAAGCAGCGGACGTGGAACGCCAGGATTGCCGAACGGCGCGCAAGCGCAACCGCGCACGACCCAACGCCCACAGCGTCACGGGCTCAAGCGAGCGATTAGCGGCATCCTAAAGAGGCCCACAAACTAAAGCGGCCTCCCTCCCTCGAGGAGCGCCACCGGTCAAGCGTTGGTAGGTCTTCTGACTCCCGAGCTCGGGCAAGCTGGCCTTCTCGTCGCTCGTGGGAAAAAACCCAAACGGCGACAATGGCTCGAATCAGCCTGCCCTAAAAAGGCACTCGGTCACAGCGGCGGGGCCGTCCCGGATTTGCACCGGAGTTCCCTGTTTGTCGGCCGTTTCCAGCAAGAAACAACCGACCACCAACGCACGCTAGGAGGGTCAATGTAGCGAGGGCGCAGTGTGTTGTCAAACACTTCGCGAGCTCCACCGCGAGAAATCGCCGCCCGCCAAGAAAGTTGCGGCAACTAAGGCATTTCTTTCGCCGGCTGGCCGTTGATCTGCACGTTGTCGACGTGAACCACGGGCTCGTCCGGCGAAGCCAGCGAATAGTAGGCGGTATCGAACAGCCACAGTCCTGGCTCGTAGACTTTGAACTTCCAGTCGAATTTCATGTCGCCGTGGTCGATCTTGATGTGCCGTGGCACAGCGTGGCTCGGCGCCACCTCAACATAGTCGCCAAACGTCTCGGACCAGTCATCGGTCTTGTGCGAGATCGGACGCAGCAACGTCGCGTCGATCACCAGCTCGCCATGATGTGCCCGATTGTTGCTGAAATATCCGCGCCACCGATGCTCGATGCCGTTGCCGGCCTGCATCACGGTCGGCTTCGTCAGCGAGTACACCAGCCGAACCTTTTCCGCATCGACCTCGACCAGTTGAAACACAACCAGGCTGGGATCCTCGGCCATCGCGGCCAACAGCGGCGAGTAAGTAATGCCGTGTACGAACCACAAGCCGTCGGTTTGCGGCTTGTCGACGCGAATCGTCTTCGGCTTGTCGTCGAGTTGATGAAACACATACTGATAGTTCTTCACCGCATCGACAGGCCGCCCGAACCAGTGGCGGTTGGCTTCGCCCAGCTTGCGTAGGATTTCGCGGCCTTGCTCCTGTTGAGCCGCTGGCAAAGGCGCCAGCCACAGCGGATCATCCGTCTGCACGTCGGCCGTCACATCGCGCTGCGGCCTTCTGAGGCGGACTCTGCCTCGATCGACGAACGCGTCGCTGGGCGTGACAACCCGCACGATCCGCAACAGATCCAAGCCCGTGGCCGGATGCTTTTCATGCTTCACTTGCACGCGGTAGTCGCCCGGCTCTCGGAGCACGAATGTAGGCGTGCGCAATCCGTGAGTTTCATCCCATTGCAGCGAGACGAACCACGGCCGATTGAGCGGTACGTTGTCCACGTGAAATTCGCCCGCGTCATTCAGCGTGCCAAACGCCAGTTCGTCCGCCAGTGGCGGCAGCTCGTTGCCCATCAGCCAGATGTGGTTGCCGCGCACCGGTTCATCGCGCTCGTCGACCACTTCGATGTCAATGCTGGCGGCCAGAGCCAGCGTGAAATCGAGCGATTGTGGCATGCGAGGCAAGATCACGCGCGGAAAGCCCTTCCACAGTGCGCGCAGCACGTTCGGCTCCGGCTGATGCATGGCCATCGTCATGCCGCCTTGCCGATTGAGATTGATTTCACAGAGGCCCGGCTTCGACGCGGCAATCACCGCCGCACGCGGCAGGTGCTCTTCGGTCCGCCCGTATCCGGGGCCGAAGTGCAACGTGTAGCGACCCTCGGCGTCGGTCGTGGTGCGGCCGGTCGGCGGCAGCCAACCGATGTCCTGGCGTGCTTCAACAGTGGCGCCCTCGATCGGCCGTCCTTCCGAATCACGCACCACGCCGGTGGCGATGAACGGCCAGCGGCGTTCGGTTTCTTCTTGCGTGCGAGCCTGGGCGGTGAGCTTCAATTCGATCTCTTGAGGCCGCTCGGCCGACATTTGCACCGGTTCGGCTACCTCGACGAACGGGTAGTCCATTTGACCCGGTTCGTTGGCGCCCCGCTCTCCGGAAAGCCGATAGCGGCCCGGGGGAAGGTGCTTGAACGTCGCCGATGTCTCGGTGGGCGGCACGCTGCTATAAGACAATGGCGGTAGTCGATCGTCGTCGGACCGCAGCACAAACCGAACTCCAACGACCGGATCGCCACTCTCCGCGTCCACCGCGTGAATGGTCGCTGTTGCGCCCGGCTGCAATCTGAGCGTGATGCTCGTATCGCGATGGTTGCCGTCGAGCGTTACAGGCTCACCAAAGGCGTGGCCGAGGACGTGCGAAAAGTCGGTTAGCGCAACACAGCGGTAAGTACCCGGCGCCAGCCCCGTGGCCCTCGAACGATTACCCGGGTCGCCGGCGACGTGGCGCCATCGCTTGCCGGTCGAGGCGTCCGACCAGTCGCTCGGTTCGGGCGGCTCATCGGCGCCCAATGTGCGATAGAAAGTCACGTGGCCGTCCTGCAGCGCCTCGCCGTCGACGTCCAACAGCGTCACCGCAAGCGACAATTCGCCGGCCGGCGTTTGCGGCGCTTTTGGCGGCTCGGCCACCGCCGCCCTCGACGGGGTTGCCGGTGGTTGTTCGGCCGTGGCGCGAACCAGCGACACGCTCGAAGCGCAAGCCGCCGCCAGCGCCACGCCAGCCAACATCGTCCGCCGCGGCAAGTGAGGCAAATCACAACGAGCATTGCCGGCGCTACGGTCGATGGCCGCCAGCCGATGCGCCAAATGGCTCGACCGCACGACGGCCATCGCCAGGCCCAGCGATCGCCTGCGCGTCAGTCGGCTGGCCATCTCGAGCAGCGTTTCGCTGTAGCTTTGTCGATCTCCCAGGCAATGGATGGCAAAATCGTCGCACGCTCGTTCGCGCGCCAAAGTCAGCCGCCGATGGGCCAGCCACACCAGCGGGTGAAACCACCAAGCGGCCTCGACCACTCGTTCGATCCACTGCCACGTGCAGTCGCGTCGCGCCACGTGAGCCAACTCGTGGACCAGAATCGCGTCGATCGTGGCACGATTCACAGTCGACCCCAATTCAGTGGGCAGCACGACCGCCGGACGCAATGCCCCCAACGCTACCGGCACTCTGATCGCGTCACTGGCCAATAGTGCAACCGGCCGCGACAGGCCCGCCAACGGTTGCCAGTGTGCCAGCCGTCGGAGCCAGGCGTCGGACCTAACGATCGCCGCGCCCCGCCGCAACTGTTTCACGGCCCGCCAACTGCCGGCCAGGCGAACAACGCTCAGCGTCACGCCCAGCGCATAGGCAGCCCCCACAAGCTGCCACAATGCTGGCCGCCAGGGCGCAGCGTTCGGCGGCACAGAGGCCATCGGTTGGAAACGAGTCGGAGCTGCGCTTGACGACGCGTTTCCACCTGAAGCATCGTCCGGCACAGGCCGCTGACGGCCCTCCGTCGCGAGAGTGGGCTCGACGGCGCGGCTCTCGTGTTGCCGTGTTGCCGCAATGCCGGACCCCGCTAACGGCGTCTCGCGCAGCCGCGGCAGCAGCGGCAACTCCAAGCGAGGCGCCAA
>JBGSYQ010000320.1:0-10776 GCA_041750795.1 Pirellulales bacterium
CCACGGTCGCATCACCGAGGACGACGTCAAGGCCGCGGTGCGCGAAAACTCCGCCGCGCCGCGCGGGCCGGTGGTATCACCGGCGGCGCACGCCTTGCCCGAGGGCACCGATGAGAAAGATTCGTGGGGCCTGGTCCGCAAGCAAAAAATGCCGGCCATCCGCAAGACGATCGCGCTGAACATGGCCCGCTCGTGGACCACCATCCCGCACGTCACCAACTTCGACGACGCCGACATCACCGAGTTGGAGCGGATTCGCAAGGGCGGGCTGGCCGACTACGTCGGCACCGAAGTCAAGCTCACGATGATGGCCTTCGTGATGAAGGCCGTGGCCCAGTCGCTCAAGTTGCACCCGCTGTTGAACTGCTCGATCGACATGGAATCCGAGCAGATCATCTACAAGCATTACGTCAACATCGGCGTGGCGGTCGACACCGATCGCGGACTGGTGGTGCCGGTGGTGCGCGACGTCGATCGCCTGTCCATTCCGGCGATCGCCCAGTCGCTGACCAGCGTGGCCGAGATGGCACGCAACGCCACGTTCAAGATGGCCGATATCAAAGGGGGCACGTTCACGATCAGCAACCTGGGCGCGGTCGGTGGAGTCGCCTCCACGCCCATCATCAACTCGCCCGAAGTGGCCGTGCTGCTGCTGGGCCGCTCGCGCAAGATGCCGGTCGTCACCGAAGGGGACAAGATCGAAGTGCGGCTGCTGATGCCCCTGAGCCTGTCGTACGACCACCGCATTGTCGATGGCGGCACCGCGGCCCGCTTCCTCAACGAAGTGATCAACTATCTCAAAGTTCCGGGCCGCTTGCTGTTGGCGCCGTAGGTGTGTACTCGTTCCGATTGGCGACGCGATGCCGCGGGCGGACGCTAGCGCGTATCACCTGGTCGACGTATGCCAGCCAGTTCGAAGGCGCGCGCCAGATTTCGATAGCAAGTCTTCGCGGCGGCGATCGGATCGTAGTCCGGCCGATTGCTGACCATGCCGCTCACTTCGCAGCAGATGTCGCCGCGGTAACCGGCCGCAACCACCAGCTCCAACAGCTTCGCATAGTCGAATTCACCGCTCTCGCCGGGCAGTACGAAGCGGAACTTGCCGTCGGACATCACGGTGTCCTTGACGTGCATGAACGGCGCGTAAGGCAACATTACGCGGATCGATTCTTCCAGCGATATGTCGCGATGGGAGAAATGGCTGTAGTCGTAGGCGAGCTTGATCCAGGGACTGTCAATCTGCTCGACCAGCCAGACGCCATACTCCGGCCGATCGATAACTCCGCTGCGATGCGGCTTGACGCAGATCACCGTTTCGCTCGACCTGGCCAGTGTGGCCCAGCCGCCGAGGTTATCTCGCAGTTGCTCGCGCAGCTCGCTCCACTTGCCGCCGCCGGCAGTGGTTTCCACCAGGGGCGGTGAGTCGGGATAACAATCGTGAGCCAGTTGAGTGGCTTGCTTCAGTCGCTCCAGCACGGGCTGCTGGCTGGCGGGCGACCCCGCGAGCGAAACGTTCTCCATCAGCGCCGGCAGCGACAAACCTTCGCCATCCAGCAGCGTGCGAATCGCTTTGCGGCGGGCGGTGTCCAATCGTTGCGGCGCGGCATCCCACTCGTCCAGCAGGCACAGCTCTGCCGAATCGAAGCCGATGTTGCTCACCGCGCGCAATGCCTTTTCTGTCGAGAGGCCCTTCATGCCGTACAGGCTGAAACCCAACGACAGCACATCCTTGGCGCCCGGGCCGTCAGCCCGGGCTGCCTGCGGCATGGCAACAACACAGGCCGCCGCGCCGACGGCGCCTAGAAACCGGCGTCGGGTTTGTCGTCTCATCTCCAAACTCCGTGCAATCATCCAGAGCATCACGCAGCACAATCATCCTCAGGCATGGTAATTCAACGTCAAACGAACCACAACGATACGACACGACAAGATACGACATGACAACCGGCACGTTGAATAGTCGATACTCCCGGTCCTTTGTGCCCGACGTGCTGCCCGGTAGTGCCGAACGCCCCGATCCCACTGTCCGCGCGCATGGGGCCTGACACAAAGTGCGATGTAAAGCTTCGCATGGAAGCGTACAATTAGAATTTCGGTCGAGCCGAAGTGTCTTATGACGCGTGAGTTTTTTCAGCCGCGAGCCCTGTATGTCCACGTGCCATTTTGCCGGCATCGTTGCGGCTACTGCAACTTCACGCTGGTCGCCGGTCGGGACGACCTGATTGCAGACTACCTGCGCGCGATCGAACTGGAACTGGCGGCACATGGCGAGCCGCGCGAGATCGACACCTTGTTTTTCGGCGGCGGCACGCCCACGCACCTTGCGCCGCAGGACTTGCGGCGGCTGATCGCGCTCGTGGAGTGCTGGTTTCCGCTGGCGCCGGGTGCGGAGTTCAGCGTCGAGGCGAATCCGGCCGACCTGGACGAAGCGCGGCTCGAAGTACTGGTCGCCAGCGGCGTCAACCGGCTGAGCATCGGCGGCCAGTCGTTCGACGCCGCCAAGCTGCGATTGCTGGAGCGCGACCACTCGCCAGGCCAGTTGCACAGTGCCGTCGAAAGGTCCATTGCCAGTTTTCCCTCGATCTCACTCGACTTGATCTTCGGCGTGCCCGCTGAGACCGAGCAGGTTTGGCAGCGCGATCTGGCGACGGCGGTTACGCTGGGCGTGCACCACGTTTCGACCTATGGCCTGACGTTCGAACGGGGCACGGCCTTTTGGAAGCGGCTCGTCGAGGGGGAGTTGGGCCGGCTCGACGAAGAATTTGAGCGATCGTTATATGCCACGGCGATCGACGCGCTGGTGTCCGCCGGCTTCGAGCACTACGAGGTTTCCAATTTCGCACAAACGGGCCATCGCTGCCGGCACAATGAGACGTATTGGTCCGGCGATGGCTATTATGCCGTCGGCCCCGGCGCGGCCCGCTACGTCGACGGGCGGCGCGAGATGAATCATCGCAGCACCACCACCTGGCTCAAGCGCGTGCTGACCGGACAGTCGCCGGTTGCCGAGCGCGAGTCGCTCGCACCCGAAGACCGGGCGCGCGAGCATTTGGTGTTCGCGCTGCGCCGCATCGAAGGCGTCGATCGCGGCCCGTTCGCCGAGCGCACCGGTTACGAGATCGACGTGCTGGTGGGCCGGCCGCTACGAAAGTTCGTCGACCTGGGTTTGCTCGACGACGACGGCCGGCGCGTTTGCCTGACGCGCGCGGGGCTCTTCGTCAGTGACGCCATCTGGCCGCACTTCCTGCGGGCCGAATAGCGAGAGGCGGTTTTACAACTGGCTCGGAGAGCGAGGCAGTCCCCGCCGGCGTTGATACCAGTTCTACTCGCCGCCGGCCGTTTGCTTCAAATCGCCGATGCGTGCTTGCAGGATCTCGACCTGCCGCTCCAGCGAGTTGCGCGTCTTGCGCACGCGCTCCAGCACCTTTTCGGCGCCCGACTTGATGGTCTCGGCCGAGGTGCTTACATCGCCCAGGAACTGCGACTGTTTTTCGATTTCCAGCACGGCCTTGGTAATGGCTTCGAAATCTTCGTCCTGCGATTGGCTGAGCTGTTCGACGCGGATGCACAGCGCCTTGGCGAGGGTGAGCGCGGCCGTGAAGTAGACGTTGGTGGAAGGATCCTCGGGATCCCATATCACGAACACGTCGCTACCGAAGCGAAACATCGTGTCGAGTCTGGCCGGCGCCGTGCGCTTGGAAAAAATGAACAAGCCGGTTTGCGCGTCGCGATTCTGACGCGCCACCTCGATTTCGGCGCGCGCCTCTGGCAGCGAGTATCCGGCGTTTTCCTTGGCTTCGATCACCAGCTTGGCCCCGGCCGCCGCGCAATCCGGACCCAACTCGATGACACAATCGCCTTTCTTGCAGTTCTTGATCAGGCCGGTGGTCTGCCCGGTGCGCGTGGCCAGGTCGCCCGTCTGCTGCGCGTGGTACTCCAGATAGGCGCACACGGCATCCTCGAACACCAGTCCGTGCTGGGTCGAGCGGTCGGCCTCTTCACGGCGCGCGATCATCTTGCCCAGCGCCACCTTGACCTCTTCCTGGAAGACCTTGTTCGAGGCGGTGTGCGTTTCCAGAATGGACAACAGCTCGCGCTTCAGTCGCGCCAGCGACGAGGTTTCGCTGTCCAACGTCAGGTTGCTGTCGATCGCCTGGCGCGTGTCCTTGAGCATTTCGCTCATCCGCGACAGGGCCGACGTTTCGTTGTCCAGCGAGAACTCGCGGGCAATGGTCCGTTGCGCGCCGTCGACGTTGCGTACCAGGCGCGAGAGGGCCGAGTCTTCCTTGTCCAGCGAGAATTCGCAGACCACGGCCTCGATCTTCTTTTCGAGCGCTTCGGTCAACTGGCCGTGGTTGTTCGTCAGTTCGCCGACCATCCGCGCCAGCGCTCCCTCCTTGTTGTCGAGCGAGAACTCGCGCAGCACGTGGTTCCGCTGCGCGGCAAGCTGCGTGTCGAGCGTTTGCGCCAGCGCCTTGAGCAGCCCCGCGGATTCGTTCGGATCGAGCACCTTCATCAGCGGGCTTTGTTGTCCGAAATGCCCGACCAGCGTCTTGGCCAGTTCGGAGTCCTCGTTGCCGATCTGTCGGCGCAACAATTGTTCCAGTTCGCCGTCGGGCTTGACCAATTGCTGCACGCGGTCGTGGAACCGGCCGCTCTGCGGATCGAAGTACTCTTTGAGCGCCGAGGTCAGCTTCTCGTTCATTTGCGAAGCGTGCGCCGCCAGTTGCCCTTGCATGCCTGCCAGCATGCGGGCCGTTTCCTGGCGGATCAGGTCGGCATCGACGCGCCCCCGCGCCTGCCGCAGCGCCAGCACGCCGATGCGCAGCGCGTTAAGGGCAAACAACTCCCGCTCGGCGCCGGCGGCGTACGACCGCAGTTCGTCGATCGTGTCGCGATCCGTTACGGTCAACTCCAGCACCAGCGCGTCGAGCGCATCGCCCGAGTCATCCTCGCCCGAGAAGAGCGACGGCCTGTTGTGTGGCTTGGAACCCGCGACGCCTGCCATGATTCGACTCCGTTGCACCGGGCCAGCGTGGATGCCGCGACCGTACTAAATAGACGTACAGTCAATATGGCGATCCTCGCGGCGCAGTCAAGCGAGTCGGCAGGCGTTGCGTAACAACCCCGCTGTCGAAGCAACCTCACCACGGTCGGATTTGTTGTTGCGGCCGGGGCCGGGTGGGCTTTTTGGGCAAATTGCGCGGCTGGTTTTGCTGCGGTTGCTGCTCGGGCGAGCGATTGAAGGGGTTGAACTGCGACGGCAGGAACCCGCGCTTCTTGGGCGCCGCCATCGGCGCTTGCTCCATCGAGCCGTCGTATCCGAATTGGTCCTCGGGATACCGTACCGGGTCGCGCGAGTCGTCGGGAACCACGACGTGCCCGGGCTCGTCCAACGGCGCCTCGGCTGTGGCCTGGCGCACGGGGAACTTTTTCTTTTCGGCTTCGTCCTCCTTGCGCGCCTGGTTGGCGGCGATCAGATCCTGCCGCGAGACTTCGCGGAAGGCCAGATCCTTTTGATAGAGGGCCATCCGCTTTTCGGCGGCGACCAACTGGTCGCGAGGCACGCTGGCAATGGCTTTTTCTTGCGTCGCCTTGGCCTCGGCAAATTGCCCCGCGCTGGCTTGCGCGGCGGCCAGGGTCTCCAGGTTTCGATAATTCTTGTTATCGAGCGCGAGCGCCTTGCTGGCGGCTTCGACGGCCAGCTTGTCATCGCGATAGTGGGAATCCGGACAAGTGGCCATCAGCCAGGCTGCCGCCTGATAGGCGCGTGCCATGTTCGGATCGGCCGTGATCGCCGCGCGATAGTCGGCGGCGGCGTCACCATAGCGTCCGACGTCGACGTAGGCATCGCCGCGATTGACCAGCGCCGGCGCATAGTTCGGATCGAGCGCCAGCGACTTGCCATACTCGCGCAGCGCATCGCCGATGCGCTGGAGCCGGTAATACGTGTGACCCAGGCTGTTGTGCATGGCCGCATCGGTCGGTCCCAGGTCGATCGCCACTTTGTAGTCGGCGATAGCGTCTTCCATGCGGCCGCGTGCATACAGCAGTTCGCCGCGGTTGAAATAAGCGTTGGCATAACGCGGGTTGAGCTCGATAGTGCGATCGAAGTCGGCGATGGCCTGTTCGATGCGGCCGAGCGCGGCGTAGCTGACGCCGCGGTTGTGAATGGCGCGCCACGAATTGGGATTCGCTTCGGCGGCCGCTTCGAAATCAGCCAAGGCCTCGTCGTCGCGCTGCTGGTCGATCCAGGCTTCGCCGCGGCGATTGTAGGCCCAGCTCATGAGGTTGTCGGCGTATTGCTCGTGCGAAGGCTTCAGTCCGAGCTCGCGAGCCCGGCGGCACAAGTCGATGATCTCGCTGTAGTCCGCGTCGGTTTCGATCTGCTTGCTCTTGGCATAGGCCGCTTCGATCAAGCCTTTGCCGCCGCTGGAGGTCAGTGGCGCGGGTTCGCTACGAGGCAGGGCGGCGGCAGCGGGCCGGTCGTCCCTGATGGGCTCTTGCAAGGCGCCGCGTGATTCGGCCGCGGCGTGCTCGACGGATCTATCGGCCGCGTCCGGCTCGACGTGCTGCGCTTGGCGGACGCCCGGCGTACGAAACCGCGGGCGGAAGTCCGATTTCGGCGAGATCGCCGTGGCGGGCAGCCGCTCCACCTGCTTGGGCACGGTCCCGGGCTGGCGAGCATCGCGCGCGTCGAACGCGTGCGAATCGTCCGCCGAATCGGCGTCGGAGAACTGCACACCCTGCATCGCGCGCGGCGCTGTGGGCACGCGCAATCGCTCGGGCTGGGTTGTCGCTGCCGATTTCGGCGCACTTGCGTCCTCTTCGAAATCCTCCGGAAAGGGAACCAGCTTGACGCTGTTGCCGCGGCCGTTGCCGACTTCGACGCGCACGCGCTGGCCATCACCCAGGTGCTTGACTTGCAATTGTGAAGACGTGCCCGGCGCCGCTTCGTCGGCCGCCAGCGGCCGCGTCCACCCGGCCAGCAGCAATAGCGCCACCAGCGCGCACATCTTACGTCCGTTGCGAGTATCCATGACGCGTGAACCTCCTTGTTCCCGAAAGTGACATCCTTGTCGTGGCCGCACCCATTCACCCGAAAGCGGGCTAGTGCGGCTCGGTCATGCTGCGCGGATCGAGCGCATCGCTGAGCACGTCGTCCGGCAAAATCTTCTGTTCGCGGCACAGTTCGCGAATGGTCTTGCCGCTCTTGAACGCTTCCTTGGCCAGGGCGGCGGCCTTTTCGTAGCCGATGTGCGGATTGAGACTGGTGACCATCGCCAGGCTGCCTTCGACCGACGCCTCGCAGCGTGCCCGGTTGGCTTCCATCTCCAAGGCGCAGAAGTCGACAAACGCATTGCTGGCGCTGGCCAACAGCCGGCAGCTCTCCAAGGCCGCCATGCCCATCACGGGCATCATGATGTTCAATTCGAAGTTGCCGCCCGTGGCGCCCGAAAAGGCGATGGTCTGATCGTTGCCCATGACGTAGGCACACACCTGCATCATGCTTTCGCACATGACGGGGTTGACTTTGCCGGGCATGATCGACGAACCGGGTTGCCGGTCGGGCAACATGACTTCATAGAATCCGCAGCGCGGCCCGCTGCCCAGCCAGCGAATGTTGTTCGACACGGAAAAAAGCGACACGGCAATGGCACGCAACTGGCCGCTGCACTCGACCAGCCCGTCGCGATTGGCGTTGGCTTCGAAATGATTGGTTGCTTCGACAAAGGCGATGCCCGTTTCGCGCACCAGCGCCGCGGCCACTTTGGCGCCGAACTGTGGATGCGTGTTGATGCCCGTGCCCACGGCGGTGCCACCGGCCGGCAGTTCGCAAACGGCGGACAGCGCGCGCTGCGCCCGTTCGACCGCAAGGGCCAGTTGCCGGGCATACCCGCTGAATTCCTGCCCCAGTCGAATGGGCGTGGCATCGGCCAGGTGGGTACGGCCGATCTTGATGATGTCGTCCCACTGGCGCGCCTTGTCGTGCAACACGTCGTGCAGCCGCCGCAGCGCCGGAATCAATTGCGCGTGGATCGTTTGCGCCACGGCCACGTGAATCGCCGTGGGGAACATGTCGTTGGTGCTCTGCCCCATGTTGACGTGGTCGTTGGGGTGGATCGGCTTCTCGGCGCGGAAGCGATCGCCGCCGGCCAGCTCGATGGCGCGATTGGCGATCACCTCGTTGGCGTTCATGTTGCTCGAAGTGCCCGAGCCGGTTTGAAACACGTCGATAGGGAATTGATCGTCGAACTTGCCGCCGGCCACTTCGCGCGCGGCGTTGGTCAGCGCTTCGACTTGCTTGTCGTCGAGCGGGTTCTTGCCGCTGCCGGTCAACTTGCCCAACTCGTGATTGGCGGTGGCCGCCGCCAGCTTGACCAGTCCCAGCGCGTGGATCAGCGCGGGCGGCAGCGGCCAGCCGGAAATGGGAAAGTTTTCCCGCGCGCGCTCGGTTTGCGCGCCATAATAGGCTTGGGCGGGGACGCGCACCTCGCCCATGGAATCTCGCTCGATGCGAAACTCGCTCATCGTCGTTCTCGCAGGCAGCCGCTGGTAGCCGCCCGGCGGGGCATCCTGCCGCGCGTGGGCGATCGGTCGGCCGTTAGAATTGTCGTTCCTAAAACCAGTCTGGGGACGGGTAATCATACCGATTCAAGCCAGATCCACAAAGGCCGACGCCAGCGGCCCAAACGCATATTTGGCCCAAAATGGGCCGCGCAGCGACCCGTGGCAGCGTTCCCGGTGACAGGTCGCGAAATGGACAGTGGCCGGCGTCGAGAATCTCGATTGTCGCGCGCCGACCACGCTCCTACACTTACACGGTCGCCCCCGCGCTGCCCCCCGTGCCTCCATTCCGCGGCGTCGCCCCCCAACTCATGCGATGATGCCCCAGCCCGCTAGCAATCACGAGTTCGAAAAGCTGGTCGCCGGCCAGGACGACGTCGACCTGGTACACCTGATGCTCGAGTTTGCCGCCGACGCCTATCCGACGCTGGATCGGGTGGGCTGCTTGCTGGAGATCGACCATCTGGGCGTGGCGTGCAGCCACGTGCGCGATGCGGGGCCGTCGTTCTGCCCGCGCCAACGGCTGGCGGCCATCAGCCACGTGCTGTACGAGGTCGAAGGGTTTCACGGCAACCACGACGACTATTACGATCCGCGTAATAGTTACTTGAACGAAGTGCTCGCGCGCCGCTGCGGTATCCCGATCTCGCTCGGCATTCTGTACATGGCCGTGGCGGCCCGCGCCGGCGTGCGCACGTTCGGCGTCAACACGCCGGGCCACTTCGTGCTGGGCTGCCGCGCAGGCCAAGACACCTGGTACGTCGATCCGTTCACCGCAGGCGAAGTCCTCGATCAACGAGCGTGCCGGGCACGCATCGAGCAGATGATCGGCAAGCAGGGCGTCGTCTGCGACAGCCATTTTCGCCCGGCCACGACGCTGGAGGTTGCGGCGCGCGTGCTGCGCAATCTGAAGTCGGCCTACGCCATGCAGGAGCGCTGGCCGTGCATGCTCGCCGTGCAGCGCCGCCTGACGGCGCTGCTGCCGCAGTGCGCCGACGAGATGCGCGACCTGGGCCTGCTCTACTTGCGCGTGCGCGAACCGGTCCGAGCGCTAGAGCTGCTCGAGCCGTTTTTGGCCGACTGTCCGCGCGACCAGGCCGAAGCGCTCAAGCCGTCGCTGCAAGCAGCGCGGCGCATGATCGCCGAATGGAATTGACGAACCCCATCGATTGGCAGGATGCCGCATGGCGATCGCACCCTCACGAGTGGCTCCTTCGACGAGCCGGCGCCTTGCGCCGTTGGCCCACGTGGATTGGAGCGGCAGGCGAGTCACGGTGATGGGACTGGGACGTCACGGTGGCGGAGTCGCAGCGGCACGCTACCTGGCACAGCACGGTGCTCGCGTGACGATCAGCGACATCGCCGACGCGCAGACTCTGGCCGAATCGCTGGTCGAGCTGGCTGATGCACCAATCGACGCGATCCACCTGGGAGGTCACACCTGGGCCGATTTGCAAACTGAGTTCGTCGTGGTCAATCCGGCGATCCGGCCGGGTCATCCCGCGTTGCAGACAGCTCGGGACGCCGGCGCCCGGCTGATTTCGGAAACCGAGCTGTTCTTGGACGCCTGCCCGGCCACAGTCATCGGTATCACCGGCACCAACGGCAAGTCGACGACGTGTTCGATGCTGCACGCGATGTTGGCGGCCGACGATCGCCGCGCCTGGCTGGGCGGCAATATCGGCCGCAGCTTGCTGGGCGAGCTGGATGCGATGACGGCCAACGATTGGGTCGTGTTCGAACTGAGCAGCTTTCAATTGGCACATCTCAGTGCGACGGCGCGGATGCCCGAGCTTGCGGTCGTTATCAACTGCTCGGCCAATCATCTCGATTGGCACGGCACGTTTGCCGACTATTCCGCGGCCAAGCAGCGGCTGCTGGTCGATTCTTCGGCTCTGGTGGTGCTGAACCAATGCGATGGTGAAGTTGCTCGCTGGAGTACCCTTGCGGCGGGCCGCGTATTGCCAGGTTGGCCGCTGGAGCGGCTGCCGTCGCTGGCGGTGCCTGGCGAGCACAACCGGCAGAATGCCGCGTGCGCCGCGGCCGCGGCCCAATGGGCGGGCATTGATCCGCAAATCATCTCGTCGACGCTGGAAGCGTTCGTCGGACTGCCGCACCGGATCGAGCTTTTTGCGGAAATCGACGGGCGGCGGTTTTACAACGACTCGAAATCCACGTCCCCCGCGGCTGCCGCCGCGGCGCTGGCGG
>JBGSYQ010000321.1:0-11029 GCA_041750795.1 Pirellulales bacterium
GCGGCGCCCGCGGCTCCGGTCCAACCGGCCCCGCCGGCGCCCGAAGTGCCGGCTCCGGCCGACGCCAGCACGGGCTATCACCCGAGCTACGGTCCGATGCGCTCCAGCGCCATGTTGTCGGTGAAGGTTCCCGCCGACGCCAAGGTGTTTGTGAACGATCGCCCGACGACGAGCACCGGCACCGATCGCGAGTACGTCTCGCACGATCTGGCTGCGGGAGCCCGTTACAACTACAACATTCGCGCCGAGTTCGAGCGCGACGGCAAGACGGTCAGCGAGACCAAGTCGATTCAATTGACCGCCGGTCAGTCGGCCAACCTCGACTTTGCCAACGCCACGGAAGTGCAAACGGCCGACAACGCCGACACGCGCACCACGTTGATCGTGCGCCTGCCGGCCGACGCCAAGCTGTTCCTGGCCGGTCACGAGACCAAGGCCACCGGCGACGTTCGCGAGTTCTCGACCACGCGGTTGTCCAACGGCGGCCAGTGGCAGCAGTACGCCATCAAGGCGGTCGTCGAGCGTGACGGTCACGAAGAGGTTCGTGAGCAAACGATCCGAATCGCGGCCGGCGAATCGCGCGAAGTGACGATCAACTTCGACTCGATCGCTCGCGACCAGGTCGCCGAGACCGCGTCGCGCTAAAGCGTTCGATTTCGCAAGCGTTTGATCCATCGAGCCTTCCCATCGGCCGCAAGCGCCGGTGGGAAGGCTTTTTTTGTTGGCTTTGCTTCACACCTGGCGCTTGTTGAAAAGTGCCAGGACGGCATTTTTCAACAGCCCGGGCGTGCCCTCCGGGCGCACTTCCACCCCCGTGGCGCGCCCCTGCGGCACGCTGGGGGCCGCGTTGTATGGCCCGTAGCGGCGGCGCCGGGGGAGGGCGGAAATGTCTTCGCAGCAGGCAGAAACGGACGATAAGGTGAAGGCCATGAACCGTCCCCACGCCACCCCTGCTACCGCCCAACCGCCCGGACGCGGCGTGCGCCTGCTGGTCAGCGCGCTGGTGATATTGCACGTGGGGGCCGTGTTCATGGGACCGTTTGCCATGCCGCCCCAGACGTCCGAGCTGGCCGCCACGCTGGCCACGGTCTATCGCCCCTACGTCGACGTGCTGTCGCTGGCCAACGGCTATCGCTACTTCGCCCCGGAGCCCGGCCCCAGCCACCTGGTGCGCTACGAACTGACGTTCGACGACGGCGCCACGCGCACCGGGTCGTTTCCCGACCGCAACGTGAACAAGCCGCGGTTGCTCTATCATCGCTATTTCATGATGAGCGAGTTTCTCAATACGCTGACCGAACCCGATGCGCCCAGCCCGCGGCGCGATGCGTACGTCAAGAGCTATGCCGATCATCTGCTGCACGAAACCAACGCCCGCAGCGTGAAGCTGTTTCTGGTGCGCCATTGGATTCCGCGGATGGACGAGATTCGCGCGGGCCGCAAGCTGACCGACAAAATTCTCTACGAAGAGCGCCCCTTGGGCACGTTCGAGCGAGGCGCATCATGAGCCAGATCGTGCGCAGCGTGCGCGCTTGGAGCAGCGACGTGCTGGACGCGTGGAACCGCTTCTGGTTCGATTCCACCGATCCGGCCACGCTGGCGGCCATCCGCATTTGCACCGGCGCGATGCTGCTATATACGCACGTGGTCTGGGGTCTGGAGCTGACCACGTTTTTCGGGCGCGACGGCTGGCTTTCGCCTGAAGCCGTCGGCCGGCTGCAAGACGGCTCCTACGCCTGGAGCTACTTGTGGTGGTTCGAGTCCCCCGCGGCGCTCTGGACGGTACACGTCGCGGCCCTGGTGGTGTTTGCGATGCTCACCGTCGGGTTGTTCACGCGCGTGGTGTCGGTGCTGGCGTTCATCGCGGCAGTGGCGTACGTGGGCCGCGCCACCGGCGCGTTGTTCGGCCTGGACCAGATCAACGTGATGTTGGCCATGTACCTGATGATCGGACCGGCGGGCGACGCCTTTTCGGTCGATCGCTGGCTGAAGGCACGCCGCACCCGCGGGCCGCTGCCCGTCCGCAAAAGCTGGTCGTCCAACGTGGCCATCCGCTTGATTCAACTGCACATGTGCGTGATCTACATGTTCGCGGGCATGGGCAAGCTCACCGGAGCGGCCTGGTGGGACGGCAACGCGATGTGGATGGCCTTCGGCAATCTCGAGTACCAGTCGCTCGACATGACGTGGATGGCCGAGTGGCCGCGGGCCATGAACCTGATGGCGCACGTAACGGTGTACTGGGAGCTGTTCTACGTGGCGCTGATCTGGCCGCGACTGACGCGGCCGGTGATGCTGCTGCTGGCGATTCCGCTGCACCTGGGAATCGCCATCTGCCTGGGAATGATCACGTTCGGATTGATCATGCTGGTGGGCAACCTGGCGTTCGTCTCGCCGGCACTGGTGCGGGCTATTTTCGGCCTGTTGCCGGCGGGGCAGGGCAGGGGAGTGGCCGAAGCGGCGAGCACCAATCCCGGCCTGCGCCCCAAAAGCGACCGCAGCGCCTCGGCCTCCAGCGCCACCACGCGCCGCGCCTAGCGGAATCTCCGCTCCTCAAATCCGCAGCGATTTTTCGCTCCCCCTCTATAGTGTACATGTGTACCTTACCACTCGGGTTGTGACAAACGGTTGTCACTAGCGGCGCGCCGTGCGTTGGCATTTGTCGCTATATGGGCGATAAGGCAACTCATGAGCACCACGCATCGTCAATCGCCGGCCGCAGCACGAGGGACGCACATGAGCGCGCGATCTCCGCAGGATTGGTCCGAGTTCGCGGCACGCCGCCTGGACGGCGCCAGCCTGGTTCATCCACTCACCGCCGAAGTAGTCCGCTCGGTTTGCCAGAGCGACACGTTCCGCGTCGAGCAGAACCGCGTACGGATCGCCGGCCTGGACGAGGTGTGTGAAGTGATTCGGGCCGTGAGCCTCGACGAGACACGTTACGAAGCGGTGGTCGTGCCCGTGCTCGACGATGGACGACTGCTGCTCGTCAGCCGCTATCGCTATGCGATCGAACGGTGGAGCGTGGAGTTTCCGCGGTTCGCCGCTCAGAGCAGCGACGAAGGCTGGAAGCAATCGGCCGAAGCGAGCCTGTTACAGCACTACGGGCTGGCAACGACAAACATGTCGCTGTTGGGCGCGTTCCAGGCCGACGCCGCCACGTTGGCGGTCACGACCGTCGTCATCCTGGCCACCGGCTGCACGCAGAAAAGCGCGCCAAAGACCGACCCCCGCACGCTGGTCGCCGGCACGGTCGGCGTGGCGCCCGCCGAGCTGGGCCAGTTGCTGCGCCAAGGAGAAATCGCCTGCGGCGTAAGCCTGGCAGCACTGGCACTGTATGAGGCGTGTAAGCGAGGTTAAACTGGGACTGAAAGCTGTAATCGAAATGCCTGAATTAAACGAGCAACGCGTCTACACCTGCGGCCCGTACAGGGGCTATTGTGGACGGGCGGAGTTGCACCTTGACGACGAGTTGTTTCATGGCGAGGTCGTGGGCGTGCGCGACGTGGTGACGTTCCAGGGACGCACGCACGGCCAACTGCAGAAAGCGTTCCGCGATTCGGTTGACGACTATCTCGCCTTCTGCGAGTCGCGAGGCGAGCCGCCGGAAAGGCCGTTCTCCGGCAAGTTCCTGCTGCGCCTGAAATCCGAAACGCATCGGAAGCTGGCCACGCTTGCCGAGTTGGCGAACAAAAGCTTGAACCAATTCCTGGGCGACCTTCTGGACCCCATCGCCGAGTCGTCCCCCCACACCCCGTACCCGTCCACGCCCAAATCCTCGCCATAGCCGCGCGCCATTACGGTGCCACCGAACCCGATCACGCGTTGAATTGTCTCTTGTTGGCGACATATACTAGGCGTTTCTGCCTGCTGCGGGGCAAACGCCCGGGTGGGGCCTTCTTTTTCGTGCGGTTGGAGAATCAGAGCGTGTTCGAAACGATTGCCATTGCCGGCGCGACCGGCGCCGTGGGCACGATCATTTTGCAACTGCTGGCCCAGCGGAAGTTCCCCTTTAAGCACATCAAGTTCCTGGCCTCGGGCCGCTCGGCCGGCAAGCCGATTTCGTTCGCCGGGCGCCAGTACACGGTCGAGGAACTGACGCCCGAGGCGTTCAACGGCGTCGACCTGGTGATCGGCAGCACGCCCGATGAAATCGCCCGCGACTTTGCGCCCTGGGCCGTCGAGCGCGGCGCGATCGTCGTCGACGAGAGCGGCTATTGGCGGATGGATCCCAAGGTGCCGCTGGTGGTGCCCGAGGTGAATCCGGACGCGGTCGACAAACATCAAGGCATCATCGCCAGCCCCAACTGCTCGACCACGCAGATGGTGGTGGCCATGAAGCCAATCCACGATGCGGCGCGCATTCGACGCGTGGTGGTCAGCACTTATCAAGCGACCAGCGGCATGGGCCTGGCCGGCAGCCAGGAGCTCGACGCGGCCACGCGCTCGGCCGTGGCCGGTGAGGCATTCACGCCCACCGCCTTTGCCCACGCCATCGCCTTCAATCTGATTCCGCAGATCGGCTCGCACAAAGAGCAAGGCTACACCTCCGAAGAAATGAAGATGGTGTACGAGACGCGCAAGATTCTCGGCGACGAGTCGATCCAGGTTTGTCCCACCTGCGTGCGCGTGCCGGTGGCGAATTGTCACAGCGAAAGCATTCTGATCGAAACCGAAAAAAAACTGTCCGTCGACGAGGCGCGCAAGCTCTGGTCCGCGATGCCCGGAGTCGTCGTCGTCGACGACCTGGCCGCCAAGAGCTATCCCATGCCGAGCAACTGCGACGGGCGCGACGAAGTGTTCATCGGCCGCATCCGCGAGGACATTTCCAGCCCCCACGGCCTGGCGTTCTGGTGCGTCAGCGACAATCTGCGCAAAGGGGCCGCGACCAACGCCGTGCAAATCGCCGAGTTATTGACCCGCAAGCGCGCGGCCCAGCAGGGCAGGGGAGCGGCCGTCGCCAGCCGTTAAAAGACGACATCTTGTACGCCTGACGATCGTCTTGTGCCACCCGACGCCGTGCCACTGGTGGCGAATAGCCACCAGTGCCGAATACCCACCAGTGCTACGGCCCCAGGTGGTTTTCACTGGCGGCCGTCGCCACCATTCACCCACATCACCAACCAGCGCCGTGTGTTGCGTGAATCGATACCAGGACTTTGATGCGCAACTTCAAGCTCACGCTCGCCTACGACGGCACGAACTATTGCGGCTGGCAGGTGCAGACCGGCCGGATCACGCTGCAAGAGACGCTCGAAAACGCGTTGGCCAAGATCATCGGCCAGCCAGTTCGCATCACCGCCAGCGGGCGGACCGACGCCGGCGTACACGCGCTGGGCCAGGTGGTGGGCTTTGCCAGCGAAACGCACCTGCAGCCGGAAGTGCTGCAAAAAGCCCTCAATGGCACGCTGCCGCTGGACGTGGCCGTGATCGACGCCCAGGTCGCGCCCGCAGGGTTTCACGCCACGCACGACGCGAAGCGCAAGACCTATCGCTACACGATCGACGACGGGCCGGTGCGCGACGTATTTGCAAGGCACTACGCCTGGCAGCATCGCTCGCCGTTAGACGTCGAAACCATGCGCCGCGCCGCGGTGGCATTGGTCGGCACGCACGATTTCTCCAGCTTCGAGTCCCAGGGTTCGCCGCGCGAAAACAGCATCCGCACGGTGTACTCCTTGAGCATCGAACGAAAACCCGACCCGGCCGGCTCGCGGATTATCTGTGAAATCACGGGCAACGGATTCCTCTATAACATGGTCCGCGCGATCGTTGGTACGCTGGTAGATGTGGGGCGCGGCGCCCAGGGTGAGGCGTGGCCGGGCGAAGTGCTGGCCGCCCGCCATCGCAGCGCCGCCGGCCAAACCGCGCCGGCGCACGGGCTGTGCCTGGTGCGCGTGGAATACTAGAAATTGTTTCTGACGATTGAAAGGTGAGCTGTGCCACTGGTGGCGACTAGCAGGATGTTGAAGAATTCAACGGGCTGCGACATCGCATGGATGCGATGACAGAATAGCGACGTAAGTCGTTATTCTGCGAGCCGTGCGAAGCTTTGCTTCGCACTTGGCGAGGTTGAAATAAGCCACGATGGCTTATTTCAACGGACTGCTAGCCACCAGTGTACGCCAGCCGCGCCCATACACTGGTGGCCGCTAACGCGGACCACCAGTGGCACGCGGCGCTGTGCCGTATGAGAATTGCTCACATCATCACGCGACTCATCCTGGGCGGCGCGCAAGAGAACACGCTGCTCTCGTGCGAAGACTTGCTGCGCATCCACGGCGACGAGGTGTTGCTGATCACCGGCCCGCCGCTGGGACCCGAGGGCAGCTTGCTCGAGCGCGCGCATCACAACAAAGTGCCGGTGCAACTGCTGCCGGCGCTGCGCCGCGAAATCCATCCGCTGCGCGATCCGCGTGCCTATTGGCAAATCAAGCGGGCGATTCGCGCCTTCCGTCCCGACGTCGTCCACACCCACAGCGGCAAGGCAGGGCTGCTGGGCCGCACCGCGGCGCACGCCCTGCGCGTGCCGGCCATCGTACACACCGTTCACGGGGCGCCGTTTCATCCGTATCAGGGCAGGGGGGCGCGCGCGGTCTTTCGAGCCTGCGAACGCTACGCGGCCAAACGCTGCGACGCGCTGGTGAGCGTCGCCGATGCCATGACCGCGCTGATGGTCGAAGTGGGCGTGGCACCGCGCGACAAGTTCACCACCATCTACAGCGGCATGGAAGTCGAGCCGTTCCTGGCCGCCGGCGACACGCGCGCACAAACGCGCCGCTCGCTCGGCTATGACGACCAGCACGTGGTGATCGGCAAAGTCGCCCGCCTGTTTCACTTGAAGGGACACGAATATCTGGTGCGCGCGGCGGCATCGGCCGTCGCCGCGCAGCCGAACCTGCGCTTTCTGCTGGTGGGCGACGGCATTCTGGCCGATGCGATTCGCGCGCAGGTCCGCCGCGCGGGCCTGGCGGATCACTTTCAATTCGCGGGGCTGGTGCCGCCGCAGCGGATTCCCGCATTGATCGGCGCCATGGACGTGGTCGTACACACCAGTTTGCGCGAAGGGCTGGCGCGCGTGCTGCCGCAGGCGCTGATCGCCGGCAAGCCCGTAGTGAGCTACGACGTCGACGGCGCCCGCGAAGTCGTCGTCACCGACGAAACGGGCATCTTGCTGCCGCCCCAGTCCGTCGACGCCTTGTCGGGCGCGATCGTGCGCCTGGCGGGCGATCCGTCGTTGCGAGAGCGACTGGGACGCACCGGCCGCGAGCGCTTTACCGAACGGTTTCGCCACGAGCACATGAGCCGCCAGCTGCGGACGCTGTACGAGCGCGTGCTGGCGGCCAAGACGCAACGCGGCGTTTCCAGCCGCTCGGCTCGCTGCTAGAATGGGGCGGAGGTCCGTTCCGAGGCGCGGCTGCCGGAATGCCCGCTTCGTCCGTCGTTTTCCCCCAGCGAGTCGTTTCCGTGGCGCAAGACCGTGTCGGTTCGTACCGGCTGCTGAACATGATCCGCGCGGGAAGCACGTGCGAAGTGTGGGAAGTGATGAACGACGTGAAGGGCGAGCGGCTGGCGCTGAAGCTGCTCAGCGGCGAGCACGCGCGCAACAAGGACGAGATCGCCTTTCTCAAGCACGAGTGCCAGGTCGCGCGGGAGATGGAACATCCCAACGTGATCAAAATCTACGACGTGGGGGCCGACGCCGGATACGTGTACATGGCGATGGAGCTGTTCGCCACGCCCAATCTCAAGCAGTTGATCGTGCAAGGCATCGAGCCGCTGCTGCCGCTGGCGCCGACCATCATTCAGACGGCCGGCGAGGGGCTGGCGTACTTCCATTCCCACGGCTGGGTGCACCGCGACATCAAGCCGGACAATTTTCTGGTGGACAAGACGGGCCACGCCAAGCTGATCGACTTTGCGCTGGCGGTCAAGAAAAAGGGCGGACTGGCGCGGATGTTTTCCATGAAAACCAAGATCCAGGGCACGCGCAGCTATATGTCGCCCGAGCAGATTCGCGGGCAAGTGCTCGACCAGCGCGCCGACGTGTATAGCTTTGGCTGCGTGATCTACGAGCTGCTGGGGGGCAAGCCGCCGTTCACCGGCAGCACCACCAACGAGCTGTTGAATAAGCACCTGCGCTCGGCAGTCCCGCCGCTGCAAGGCTCCAACCGCAACGTCAGCGACGCCTTCGCCCAGCTCGCCAAGTCGATGCTGGCCAAGAATCCGGCCGATCGCCCCGACTCGATGGCCGATTTTCTGCGAGAGATGCACGGCATTTCGATCTTCAAAGTGCCGCCGAAGGGCATGAAATAGCGCCGCGCTGGCATCGACTTCGCCGCCCGTTTCATGCCACAATAGGACGCGACGGCGCCGCCGCCCACGGCGAGTGTCGCCACACGCCCAAAAACCCCGATAGATACAACGTGCAGGTGGCGCGCCGCGCAGCGGCGGCATCCAACTGCTGGCGCCAGCGTTGCTGGCACGATGTTGACTCACGCATTCCCAGAAGCAATACCGCCATGGCAACCGTCAATCACCGGCTGGCATTCGAGCGGCCCATCTACGACTTGGAAGCGCGGCTGCAGGCGCTCGAAGCCGTCGACGACGCGGATCCCGCCGCGCGCGACGACATCCGCCGCGTCAAACGCGAACTGTCCGACACCAAGAAACGCGTCTACTCGAACCTCGCGCCTTGGGAAACCGTGCAGGTGGCGCGGCACAGCGATCGTCCCATGACCACCGACTATCTGGGCCTCGTGTTCGACGAGTTCGTCGAGCTGCACGGCGACAAGACCTTCGGCGACGACCGCGCCATGCGCAGCGGCTTCGCCAAGCTCGACCAGTACAAGGTGATGGTCATCGGCCATCAGAAGGGCAAGACCACCAAGGAGCGTATTGCCTGTTATCACGGTTGCGCGCATCCGGAGGGTTATCGCAAGGCGCTGGCCAAGATGAAGCTGGCCGCCAAGTACGGCATGCCGGTCATCTGTTTCATCGATACGCCGGGCGCCTATCCGGGCATCGGTGCCGAAGAACGCGGCCAGGCCCAGGTCATCGCGCAGAACATGTTCGAGATGTCGCGGCTGCCCACGCCCATCATTTGCATCGTGATCGGAGAAGGGGGCTCGGGCGGGGCGCTGGGCATCGGCGTCGGCGACAAAGTCGCCATGCTCGAGCACGCGTATTACTCGGTGATCAGTCCCGAAGGCTGCGCCGGCATTCTGTGGAAGAGTCACACCTTTGCCGAGCAAGCCGCCGCCGCCTTGAAAATGACCAGCAAGCACCTCAAAGGCCTGGGCGTGGTCGACGACGTGATCGAAGAGCCGCTCGGTGGCGCCCATCGCGACCATCACCAAATGGCCGCCCGCATGAAGATCTACCTGCTCAAGTGCCTCCGCGAGCTGTCGACGATGACGCACGACGTGCTCCTCGACAAGCGCTACGATAAGTTCCGCCAGATGGGCGTCTATCTGGAAAACGTCACGGCCGACAGCTCGGCAGCCGCCGGCGCGGGCGGCTGACACGGACGCACCGACGGACCATTTCGGCGCGACGCTCCAGAATCGCTCCAGACGCGCTGCAAGCTGCTGGCTCGACTCCCAGGTCCTGTTTCGCGCCAAGCTGCCAGCGAGGCGATCTCGGCGCCGGGGCGATTTCAGATTTCAGCTTGCCGCCGGACGGCGCGCTACGGCGCCTTGGTTCGGCGCGCCGCGGCCAACGGAAACCAGGCGGCCAGTCGATGTTCGCCAGGTGCCATTCGCGCGATCCATTCGCCGGCGAATCGACTCAGCAATCCCAGGCCGAAGACCCAGGGGCCGACCGCTGCCCAACGTCCGATAATGTTTCTTATGTTCGGTTCGGGCCCCGGTTTTCGGCCGCGATACGCCAATTCACGATCCCAGCCACTGCCGCACACAACGGCGCACCAACCGCGGCCATGCATACGGCGGCGCTCATTCGGCCCCCTGCTGCCGGAACACGTCGCCGGCCGGAATCGCCGCCGGTTGCGGCTGCGATTCGGGCCGCTGCTTGGGGTCCAGTTCCTGCTCCAGCTTCTGCAAGTAAGGATCCAGAACTTCGTGCAACTCGCGCGGCATGACCGCGTCGGCCCGTGCCAGCAAGATGGCGATGTAGTGCCCCGAGCGTGAGTCGAGCACCAGTCCCCTGGCCTTCGCCGAAAGCGTGACGGCAAAGAACGTAATCGCTACACACAGCAATACCCCTTTGGCCGCCCCGAACATGGCTCCCAACTGGCGATCGAACTCGCGGAGCTTCACCCGGTCCAGAAAGTTGGCCACGATGCGAAACACCAGCCAGATGCCCACCGACGTGGCCACGTACAGCACCAGCATGGCGATGAAGCGATTCAGCGGCGCCTGCTCGCCAAAGTTGTGGGCAA
Organism: Pirellulales bacterium; assembly: GCA_041750795.1. Classification (GTDB taxonomy): domain Bacteria; phylum Planctomycetota; class Planctomycetia; order Pirellulales; family PALSA-1355; genus JTS-RE94. Next base: position 10,403 of record JBGSYQ010000321.1, read on the forward strand.
TCTGCGGGCTGAAACGCAGCGCGACGAAATAGCTGACCACCAGGCTGGCCAGCGACGCAACCTGCCAGGCCATGCCTTTCCAGGCGCCGAACAGCGTGGCGGCGACCAGCACCACCAACATGCAGATGTCGTACAGTTCCATGCTCGCGCTGGCTCGACTACCACGCTATCAAAGGGACCAGGGACGCCGATTTCGCGCCGGAGTATACCGCCGGCCCCCAGCAGAGCGAAGAGCAGGTGGGTGATAGCAGTCGCGCGAATCCGCCCCCCCATCTCCAGCCGGCCAGTCGCCAGCCGGCCCGTCGCCTTCCACGCCAACTGACCTTGGTTCGGCAAACCGGGGCGTGTTACAGTTCGCCCCCACGTGCGGCGCGCGGCACGATGAAATTCGCCACAGCCGCCCAACAACTATTCGCTCTGGCCCGGGTCAATCTTGGCATGGCTGGCTTCAAAACGCACATCACCGTGAGCACCACCATCGGCGTGGCTTACGGCACAACGGCCGTGGTGGCCTACGACGTCCCCTGGCCGGCCGGTCTGCTGGCCGGTGGGCTGTGCAGCCTGTCGGGCATGTTGCCCGACCTGGACAGCGGGCCGGGCGTGCCGCTGCGCGAGAGCGTGGCCTTC
>JBGSYQ010000322.1:0-7426 GCA_041750795.1 Pirellulales bacterium
GGCAGGTTGCGGTGCTGGCAGGCGACGTGACCGATCCGCAACTGCGGCAAGCGGCCGTCGATCAGGCGGAAGCGCAGTTCGGCGGGCTCGACCTGCTGGTCAACAATGCGGGCAGCGGGGCGATGGGGCGGTTCGACGAAGCCACGGCCGACCGCCTGCGGCACATCATGGAGGTGAACTTCTTTGCCGCCGCCGAGCTGACGCGGGTGGCGCTGCCGCTGTTGAAGCGCGGCGTGCGTCCGATGGTGGTCAACGTCGACTCGGTGTTGGCGCATCGGGCCGTGCCAGGTTGCTCGGAGTATTGCGCCAGCAAGTTCGCGCTGCGCGGCTGGAGCGAATCGCTGCGCGCGGAACTGGCGCCGCTGGGCGTGGACGTGTTGTGCGCCAGCCCCGCACGCACGGAAACCGAGTTCTTCCAAAGCGCCATCAACCCGGAACAGACGGGCTGGCCTGGCATGCGCGGCATGCCCGCCGACAAAGTTGCGGGCAAGATCGTCCGCGCGATTCGCAGCGGCCGGCACGAGATCATCATCAGCGCCTCGGGCAAGCTGCTGGTGTGGGGCAATCGGCTGCTGCCGCGCGCGTTCGACTACGTGCTGGGACGGTCGAAATGAGCCTGCAGGCTGGAATTTACGCCTCTCAGTTGGAGTCCGGGCTTCAGGCTGTCCCAGCCGCGGCGGCGAAAGCCGTCGGACCGCCTAATGGTGGGAGTCCAGCGCATCATTTCGTCCAATCGTCGGCTGGCTGACAAGCGCCTTCGTTTGCAGTATTCTAGAGGCTGAGGTTCGACCGAAAAACAACTTCCTGATTTTCCATCCCCTCACCCAGCCCTCTCCTACAAGGGGCGAGGCGATTTGCGGAGAAGTTATTTTTCGGTCGACCCTGAGCGAACCGTCCCTCCCCCCACGCCTGCCTCGGCAATACCATCTGCTCGATAAGGAGTTTCTCCATGTCCGGACGTAATCGACGACAGTTTCTCGAAGACTCGATGTTCGCGGCCGCGGCTGCGGTGGCTGCCAATTCGGGCGTGCGGGCATTTGCCGCCGATGAGAAGCCGCAACTCAAAGGCCCCAACGAGAAGCTGGGCGTGGCGGTTGTCGGTTGCGGCGGACGCGGCGGCGATCACCTGCAAGCCATGACCAAGCGCTCGGACACCGAAGTGCTGTACGTCGTCGACGTCGATGCCGGCATCGGCGAGCGGCGCGCGAAGCAAGTGGCCGAACTGCAGGGGCGCGAGCCGAAAGTCGTGCTCGACATGCGCGAGGCGTTCGACGACAAGTCCGTCGACATCGTGACCACGGCCACGCCCAACCACTGGCACGCGCTGGTCAGCATCTGGGCCATGCAGGCCGGCAAGGACGTGTACGTGGAGAAGCCGGTCAGCCACAACGTCAGCGAAGGGCGGCGGATCGTGGAAGTGGCGCGCAAGTACCAGAAGATCTGCCAGACCGGCACGCAGAGCCGCTCGATGAAGGGTATGCAGGACGCCATGCAGTACGCCCACGACGGCAAGCTCGGCACGATCACGGTGGCGCGTGGATTGTGCTACAAGCGCCGGACGTCGATCGGCCCGCTGGGCAACTATCCGATTCCCGACGGCGTGAACTACGACCTCTGGCTGGGCCCCGCGCCGTATGCGCCGCTCACCCGGCCAAAGTTTCACTACGACTGGCACATGCAAACGCCGTATGGCAACGGCGACCTGGGCAACCAGGGCATCCACCAGATGGATCTCTGCCGCTGGGCGCTGGGCGTCGACAAAGTGAGCAATTCGGTGTTCAGCTACGGCGGACGCCTGGGCTATGAAGACGCCGGCGACGCGGCCAACACCCAGATGATCATCCACGACTACGGCGACCGGGCGCTGGTCTTCGAAGTGCGCGGGCTGGAGACCGAAGCCTACCGAGACGCCAAGGTCGGCATCATCCTGGAAGGCACCGACGGCTATCTGGTGATGACCAGCTACTCCAGCGGGGCGGCCTTCGACAAGGACGGCAACCAGGTGCAGAAGTTTGACGGCGGCGGCGACCACTATGGCAACTTCCTGGAGGCCGTGCGCAGCCGCAATCCCCAGGATCTCAACGCCGATATCGAGGAAGGGCATCTTTCCAGCGCCTTGTGCCACCTGGGCAATATCTCGTATCGCCTGGGCAAGCCGACGTCGGTGGCCGAGGTGAAAGACCGGCTGGCAAGCGTCAAGAGCCCCGAGCACCTGGTCGACACTTACGATCGATTCACTGAGCACCTGAGCGACAACAAGCTGGACCTGGCCACGACGAAGCTGGCTTACGGCCCGACGCTGGCCATCGACGCGGACAACGAGGTGTTCGTCGACAACTCCGAGGCCGATCCGTTGCTGACGCGCGAATATCGAGCGCCGTTTATCGTGCCGCCGAAGGGGCAAATCTGAGCGGGCATTACGCTTCCTCGTCTCGTACCAAATCCACGAGGGCATCCGCCGAAGTCGCGGGTGCCCTCGTTTCGTTCGCACCACGATCTTCCGCGCATGACCCATCCGGGATTCGACATCCTGTTCGAAGACGACGCGCTGTTGGTCGTGGCCAAGCCGGCGGGCATCGCCACGCAAGCACCGCCCGGCATCGAAAGCCTGGAGTCGCGCATCAAGCAGTATCTTGTGCATGCAGGGGGCAGCGCGGCCGACGTCTACCTGGGCATTCCCCATCGGCTCGACCGGCCGGTTTCCGGCGTGATGGTGTTTGCCAAGACGCATCGGGTGGCGCGCAATCTGGCCCGGCAGTTCGAGCGCCGCGGTGTGCGAAAGCAGTATTGGGCCTGCGTCGCGGGCGCGGTCGAGCCGGCCGGCGGCACGTGGACCGACTATCTTTGCAAGGTGTACGGCCAGCCGAAGACGATGGTCGTGGAAGACACGCACGCCGGCGCGCAGCTTGCCGTGCTGCACTACCAGACGATCGGCCGGCACGATTACGGCTCCTGGCTGGAGATCGAGCTGGAGACAGGGCGCACGCACCAGGTGCGCGTGCAGGCGGCCTCGCGCGGGTATCCGGTGCTGGGCGACACCCACTATGGCTGCGCGTTGTCGTTCGGGCCGCACCGTGACGACGAGCGGTTGCGCCCCATCGCCCTGCACGCGCGCTCGCTCACGGTGATGCACACGCTGACGCGCGAAGCGATGACCTTCGAGGCGCCGCTGAGTGACGCGTGGCAAGCGCTGAAGCTGGAACGCACGTTCTAATCGACGATCGAAGTCGAGCGCGGCAGCCAAGCGTTGTCGGACCAGGCCGGAGGACTTCCTGCTTGCGCTACGGCGTCCAACCCAGGTACGACACCCAGTTCCACAGCCAGGGATGGGTCCAGGGGTTCCAGGTCGGATAGCTGGCCGAGAGCACCGACAGCGCCAAGAGCACCAGCGCAACCCCGCGCCCGATGCGCGAGCGACTCAGCCGATCGACGGCCGGCAGCATGGCCACCAGCCACAGCGGCGCAAACCAGAACATCCAGCGAAAGCCGCTGGTCATGCCGCCGTAGTTCCGGTCGGCCTGCGGGCGCAGGATGTAAAACGTCAGGCATACGAGCGACAACAGCGCAATCATCACCGCCAGCTCGCGAAACCGCCGCTCGCGCGCCAGCAGCGCCACGCCCCACACGCTCAACAGCCACACCGGCGTGAGCGAAAACACGCCGTGATGTCCGATCGTGGCGTGCAGCGCATACCTGGCCACCGAGGGCTCGCCCCGGTCGACGCCCACCGGGTTGTTCCAGTAACTTTCGCGCAGGCGTCCGTCGCGCACGTACGTGTAGTCGTACCAATTGTCGGCCGGGTCGCTGCGCCCGCGATGCATGTACGGCGGCCGCAGATCGTCGTGGGCGATGTAGTTCGTGGCCAGGGCCGCCACGGCCACCAGCAGGGCGGCCGGCGCATAGCCCAGCAGCGTTTCTCGCGGCGCCCTCCACAGCAGCGCCGCGCCCAACAGCACGCAAAACGACAACGCGGGCAATTCGCATGCCACGCTCATCGCGGCAAAGAATCCGGCCAGCACGAAGTATCGCGTCTGCCGTTGATCGTCGTACCAGATGCGCACGCCGGCGACCAGCGCGATGGCGATGCACGTTGCCGCGGGCGTGTGGTTGTTGATGGCCACGGCGAACGTGGTGAGAAACGTGCCCAGCGTCGCCGCCGCTATTACGAAGATGCGGCCCCAGTCGCTCGTGCCGATGCGCTCGCAGAGCTGCGCCAATACGAGAAAGTAGATCACCATCGGCACGACGTTCAGCAGCACCAGCAACGCGCGGCCGACTTCGTAGGGATAGTCTCCCAGTGTGGCGCCGGTCGTCCGTTCGATCAGCCAATACGGGGCGGCCATCAGCGTGGTCAACAGCGGCGGCTTGCTCGAATAGAGATGCTGCTGGCCGTCGCGCCCGCGATGCTTGACCATGTCGATCGTGTCCCAGCCCGGCTCGGCCACGATGGCGTCGATTTCGTAGCTGCCGTGCTCGACCAGCGAACGGATGGTCGCCAGGCGGCTGCGGTCGTTGGCGCTCAGGAAGGGGCGCTGGCGCTGCCAGTCTTTGCGCCCCTGCCGGTGCAGATGCGATTCGAGCTGGATCGCGTCGACCGAGTTGACGGCCAGGATGTGGCCGAGCATCGTGCCCACGGCCAGCGCGATGAGGATGCCGTAGATGGCTCGGCGAAGCTGCGGATTGGACTGGCCCGCATCGCTCATTGCTTCGGCGTGCCCTGCTCGGCGTGATCGGGCGTGCGCTTGGCGATGGAATAGGAGTCGCTGTCGCGGTTTTGATAGGCCGTGATCAGCTCGGCCAGGAAGCCGATCGACATCAACTGCCCGCCCAACAGCAATGCACCGATGGAGTAGATCATGGCCGGCCGCTGGTGCAGCGGCGTCAGGTTCCAATCGGGATACATCTGCGCCGCCAACCAGTAGATTGCCAGGTACAGCATTCCCAGCCCGCCCAGCGCGAACGAGATCAACCCCACGGTGCCCAGCAGGTGCTGCGGTCGTTGGCCGAAGCCGGTGAGAAACTTGACCGTGAGCAGATCCAGAAACCCGCGCATCACGCGCCAGGCGCCGTATTTCGAGCGGCCGAACTCTCGCGGCCGGTGCTGGATGACGATTTCTCCGACGGTGAAACCGCGGGCCGCCGCCAGCACCGGCACGAAGCGGTGCAACTCGCCGTAGAGCCGCACTTCGGCCAGCACTTCGCGCCGATAACATTTCATGCCGCAATTGTGGTCGTGCAGGCGCACGCCCGTCAGCCACCCCACCAGGCGATTGAACACGCGCGAAGGCAGCACTTTGTGCCACGGATCGTGGCGCACTTTTTTCCAGCCGCTGACCAGGTCGAATCCGCCGGCCAGCGCGTGCAGGAAGCGGGGGATTTCGGCCGGCACGTCCTGCAAGTCGGCATCCAGCGTCACGACCACGTCGCCCGTCGAGGCTTGAAAGCCGGCCGAAAGCGCCGCGGCCTTGCCGAAGTTGCGGCGGAATTTGATGCCTTGCACGCGCGCGTCGCGCTGGGCCAGGCGCTCGATCTCCTGCCACGAGCCGTCGGTCGAACCGTCGTCGACGAAGATCATTTGCATCTCGTAGCGATTGCCGCGCGCCACGTCGCCCAACTCGGCGTGCAAGCGCTCCAGGCTCTCGCGCTCGTTGTAGACCGGGATGACGATCGACAGCATTGCAGCACTCACGCGGTCGCGAAATTCAACGGGTCCACGCGCGGCAAGTCGCCACGTCGCGCGGACTCAACGGCCTCAGTCGCCGGACGGTGGGGTCAGGGGGCCAGGGACGCGTCGCGGGGCGCTTCGATCGGCGCGACCGAAGCGCTCGTTCGTCGCCAGCCCGCTAAGTATACAATAATCGAAATCGCCACCTCGGACACCAGCAACACCAGCCGCAGAATGATCGTCGCAACCAGGGCGACCGACGGCCCGTAGACCGGCTCGAGCAATTCGCCGGCCACCCACTCGCGCACCAGCAATCCGCCGGGAATCTGCGAGACGAATCCCGCCACGATGCCCAGCGACACCGCGGTCGTGTGCAGCGACAACTCGTGAAACACGCCTCCGGTGGTCGCGTCCATGGCGCGCAGCACGGCCCACAGGCTGGCCCCTTGCAACAGCCACCCGAACGCGATGGCAACCCAGCCGACCGCGATCGTGCGCCAACCGATGTGGGCGAAGCGTGCCGCGGCGGTCGGATTCAGCTTGGCCACGCGCAGCACGCCCATGATCCATTGGAAGCACGCCGGCACCGTGGGAACGCCCAGCAACAGCGTGGCGCCGATCGCCGAGGCGATCAGCAGTAGTTGGTGCGGATGCCAGATGATGAGCACCACCGCAGCCACGGCCGAGCCGACGGCCAGGAACGTGAACGTCTCGAAGAACACGGTGGCCGCCACGACCGTCGTCTCGGTCGATCCCTTGTGCAACAACACGCGCCGCAGCAGGATGACCATCCACTTGCCGGGCACATACTTGCCAAGCTGCGAGATGTAATAAGCCCTTAGCGCCGAAGCCAGGCTCACATTCTGGCCGACGCGCAGCAGCACGCGGTGCCAGAAGATGGCCGGCGGCAAGATGCCCAGCAGGTACAGCACGCCGGCGAGCACCAGCCACGACGTGTCGGCGTGCCAGCTATGGGCGCCCAGCGTCTCGTTGCCCTCGATGAAGGCGCGGTAAATGCCCCAGCCCAGCAGTGCCACCAGCGCGAGCTTTGCCAGCGGAACTAGCCAACGGGTCCACTTTCTCGGTTGATCGGTCACGCGGTCGCTCGCGAAGTTCACAACGTGGGGAGGGTCGGTATTTTCTCCATCGCGGGCAGACCGCACAAGGCGAATCCGCCGTGTCCGAGCGGGCGAGTTGGCGGCCATGGCGGTTGCGGCCGACGCGTGTGCCATGCAACAGGTGGCTGGCAGGCTGCGGTCCCCCAACAGAGTTCACTTTACCGCGGCCGGGCGGCAGCGATAGGATAGCTTTTGGGGCATGCGGATCGTCCCCGATCGAAAACCCGCTTCCGCGAACGATCTCTCAGAAGGCGCAATGCCATGACACCGGTCCTTATTCTGTTGGCGGCCTCGGCACTGGGCGTGGAGGCCGGCTGGCAACCCCTGCCCGAGGGCGGCCACGAGTACACCATTCAGATCGAGCCTTCGCTGATTCGACTGCTCGAAAGCGGCAACGACATCGTCAGCGAGGTGCCGCCGCAGGTCGACGTGCGGCGCTTTCGCGTCAAGCTGGGCAGCGGCGAACTGAGTCGCATCGACGGTCCGGGCCGTGCCGCACCCGCCGATACACTGGCCGCACCAGCCATGCCGCGGGACGATGCGCCGGCCGCCGCGGGCAGCGACGACGAGCTGGCAGCGCCTTGGCCCGCAGCGCAGCCGGCGGAGGACCGTTATGATCCGCCACCGGCGGCAACGCCTCCCG
>JBGSYQ010000323.1:0-10988 GCA_041750795.1 Pirellulales bacterium
GACCGGCGGAACCATCGGCGCGGCGCCCGGCAACGGATGCGTCGCCGCAGTGGTCGGACGTTCCGGCGACCAGGTGTTGCCCGCTGCTTGGGCCGTCATGGGCGCTTGCGGCCACATGTCCGGCCGCTGGCGGCGATCGACTTCCGCCGAATGCGCCAACAAGACGCGGTGTACTTCCAGCACGGAAAGCGGGTGCGAGTGTACGGTCGTGTGATCGGCATTGACGACGATCTCCGAGTCGACGCGATCGAGGTGCGCGCTGGCATAGGAAACGACGCCGTCGCCTTCGCCCACGACCTTTCCCAGCAAGCCCTTGTCGGGAATGACGCCGATGATGGTGTGACAGCGCACCCACGGCGCCGGCTGCGCTTGCAGCATCACCGGCAGAAAGGGCGAATCGGGCGCGAGCGCGTCGATGCTGGTATCGACGTCGATGACGCTCGGCTTCTTGAACACGCCGGGGTTGTCGGCGTGCAACTGTTGCCGCGAGCTGACGAACATTTTCGGCAGCTTGATGAGCTTGCTGCCCAGCCAGCGCGTGGTCGAGTTCGCCATTTCGCTTCCTCGATACGGCGTGCCGATGGTGATCACGCGGCGCACCGAGGGGCTGGCGCCAAAGAAAAACGCACCGGCCAGTTTCTGACGCACGTCGTCGGGCGCCTTGACCTCTTGAAACGGCTGGTCGCTGACCGTGCGCCAGAACTGATCGGCGCTGTTGATCGTTTGCAGCCGCGCCATCAGGCCGCCCATGCTGTGCCCCACCAGCACCATCTGGTCCAAGGCCGGCTGTCGATGGCCCGGGTCCAACAGCTCGCGCGCCTCGGTCAGATTCTTTCGCAGATCGGCGGCGCTATACCAGAATGGCTGGCCGCTGGGATAGAGATAGAACCAGAACTGATAGCGGCTGCGAATCTCGGGCGCGCCGCGCAGGTCGTTGAACATCGCCATCCAGGTGATCGGGCTCGACCAGACGCCGTGAATCATGATGACCGGGATCTTGCCGGGCTGATACGGTTCGAGCATGTACAGCCCTTGCATCTTCTCCGTCTTGGCGATGTTCAACAGTCCGACGGTCGAGGAATCGAGCTCTCGCAGTTCTTTTTGGTTGAGCGCGAAGGCCAGTGGCGTGGTGAGGTCGCTCTCCAGCGGAATGCGCCGCCCGTCGACGCCGATCTCCGACGTGTTGAGCGGATCGTGCAGCTCGAGATGCGCTACGTGGTGCGAGCTGATGCCCGATTTGTTGGGCAGCACGCGCAGGAACGCGGTGACGGGAAAGCTCATGCCCGGCGGATAGAATTTCTCTTCGGCGCCGTCTTGTCGCCGGTGCTTGCGCACGGCGATCATCGGCACGCCCAGGCCGTAGGCGTGATAGTGATTTCGCAGACCCTGCACTTCATAATCGGACACGAAGTGAAAGCTTTCGAACTCGTCGTTGTTCCAGCCCGGGCCGCGGAGCACCACTTCGGCTTCGATCGTCTGGTTGGCGGCGCGAATCGTGTGGGTCGAGCCGGGCACGATGCCGCCGCGGCGATTGATGATCCTTAGCGCGCTTTCCAGTGCGCCGTTGTACAGGTCGCACGCCCCGCGAAACTCCGGATCGTACGGATTGCGGAAGCGGCCGAAACGCTCGTCGAACAGGTACTGATAGCCGTTGACCATGGCGATGCCGTGCAACTCCAGCGCCCGCTGCCGATTGATCGGCTCTGACCGCTTCGCCGCCAGGTAGGCCAGCTCCGAGAGTGCATACAGCTTGTCGGCCGAGGGCTCCTGGCGGTTGATATCGCACAGCTTGGTCAGCAGCGTGGACGAATGGCGGTTGAGCTCGTCCTCCAGATCGTAGCGGCGCACCAGCAGCATGGTGCGCGCCGTCGGCTTGGGGCCCGAGGGCGAGAGCAGTTGCAGCGGGCCGGCCAAGGGATTCTCGGGAACCTCGCGCAGGCGGACCCATTTCTGCTGCGCGCAGCCGCACACCGACGCCGCCAGCGCGAGCAGAATCATCGCCCGTGCCGCGTGCGCGCGTGCCGCATCCTTGTGGCCTTGCGCGAAAGGATTCTGCCGCATTCGGAGTTCGATCGAGACGGTGACGAGGGGACGTCGAGACACCGCAAAGCGCCAGGTAAAAGCGCAACGCGTGCGTCGACCCGAATTGGGACGGCGAACAATAAAAGCAAGCATCTGCGGGAGCAATCCCGCTTTGCACTCGCGATCGCAGGCGGGGCAATTTGGGCGCCCCTGCGAACGTATCGGCCGCTCGCTGCGTCCGATTAGCAGCCTGTTGAAGAATTCAATCGTTAGAATGGTGCAGCGCCGCTGGCATGCTGGCGCCGGCGCCGGGCAATGGCCTTCGCCGGCCCAATCCACACGTTCGACGCGCAATGAGACGGCTGATGGCCACCGATCACGAAATTGAACTTGGCTCCGAGAATCTGTTGCTGCGGCCCTTTCAGCCCAGCGATGCCGAGCCGATTTGCGACGCAGTGCTCGAATCGCTCGACGAGTTGACTCCTTGGCTCCCCTGGTGTCATCCGCAGTACACGATTCTCGATACGCGAACGTTTCTCGAGGCGCGTGCCAGCGCCTTTGAGAACGACGGCGAATATGCCTTCGCCATGCTCCAGCGCGCGACCGGCCGATTCGTGGGCGCTTGCGGCATCAACCAGTTTGATCGTGTCAATGCACGCGCCAATCTCGGCTATTGGGTGCGCACCTCCGCCACCCGCCACGGCCACGCCACCGCAGCCACGCGGCTGTTGGCACACTGGGCCTTCGAAGCACTGGAACTGGTGCGCATCGAGATCGTGGCCGCCGTCGGCAACGTCGCCAGTCAGCGCGTCGCGTCCAAAGCGGGCGGCTGGCGCGAGGGAATTGCACGGCGGCGGCTCAACGTGCGGGGCGAGGCGCACGACGCGGTCGTCTTTTCCGTGCTGCGCGAGGACGTGGCGTAAGCGGGGCAGGCCGACGCCGCGGTCGTGCTTTGCCGCCAAGGATTGCACCAGCTAAAGTGGAGTCTGACGGCGACGCAGTCTTCTTTGCCCGGGTGTGCATCATCGATACCAACCGCGAACGATTGGCCATCCACGGAGGCCCCCGGACACTCGACGGCGAGCCGCCGCACTGGCCGCCGATCGACGACGACGTGCGCCGCGCGCTCGCCGATGCCTGGGCCGATGGAAGCTGGGGGCGCTATCACGGGCAGCACGTCGAGCGCCTGGCCGCAGAACTGGCTGCGTTGCACGGCGTCGAGCACGTGCTGCCGGTCTGTTCGGGCACGTTTGCCGTCGAGTTGGCGCTGCGCGGTTTGAAGATCGGAGCGGGCGATGAGGTGCTGCTGGCCGGTTACGATTTTCCGGGCAACTTTCGCGCCGTTGAGGCCGTTCAGGCCCGGCCGGTGCTGGTCGACGTCGAGGCCGACGGTTGTTTGATCGATGGTGAGCGCCTGGCCGCCGCGGTCGGACCACGCACGCGGGCGGTGATTGTCTCGCACTTACACGGCATGCTGGTGGACATGCCGCGCGTGATGGATGTGGCAAGAGGATTGCACCTGGCCGTGGTGGAAGACGCCTGCCAGACGCCGGGAGCGACGATCGCCGGACGCGCAGCCGGCTCTTGGGGCGACGTGGGCGTGCTGAGCTTTGGCGGCAGCAAGCTGCTGACGTCCGGTCGCGGCGGCGCCGTGCTCACCGCCGACGCCGAGATCCACCAGCGTTGCAAGGTCTTTTGCCATCGCGGCAATCACGCCTTTCCGCTGAGCGAGCTGCAAGCGGCCGTGCTCGTGCCGCAACTGGCCAGGCTGGCCGAGCGCAACCAACGGCGCTCGGTGGCCGTCGAGCGGCTTCGCGCGGCAACCGCCGATTTGCCGGCGCTGCGCCCATTGCTCAATCGCACGGCCTCAGCCACGCCGACCTACTACAAGGCGGCCTGGCAATACGTGCCGAACGAGGCGGGTGATACTTCCATCGACGAGTTCGTCGCGGCCTTGGCGGCCGAAGGGGCGCCGCTGGACCGGGGCTTTCGAGGATTCGCCGGCCGCGGACAGAGGCGCTGTCGCAAATCAGGAACGCTCGACCACAGCCGCCGCGCCGCCGATTCCACGATTCTCTTGCACCATCCGATCCTGCTCGAGCCTGCCCGGCAAATCGACCTGCTGGCGCGCGCCATGGCCAAAGTCGCCGCCGCATTTGCGCAGCATGGCCGCTGAAGCGGCGGCAAATGATCGGACAATCGCACGCGATCGCAAAAGTTGTTATCCTGCGAACCGACGACGGCACCGGGAACTCGCATGAAATTTCTCCTGACCAACGACGACGGCATCGAGGCTCGCGGGCTGGTGGCGCTGTCGCGCGCCGTTGAGCCTCTCGGCTCGATGGTCGTGGTCGCTCCGGACCGGCATCTTTCGGGTTGCAGCCATCAAGCCACGACCTCGCGGCCGCTGGAGTTGGTGGAACTGGCCAGCGGCTGGCACACGGTCGATGGATCGCCGGTCGATTGCACGCGCGTGGCGCTGACGCGCGTGGCTCCGGACGTGACCTGGGTGCTCTCAGGCGTGAACGAAGGCGGCAACCTGGGCGCCGATGTTTTCCTGTCGGGCACCGTGGCTGCCGCGCGCGAGGCGTGCTTGCTGGGCAAGCCGGCCATTGCCATCAGCCAATATGTTCGCCGGCGTCCGATCGATTGGGAGCAGGCGGCGCGCTGGACCTGCCGCGTGGTCGAGGCGTTGCTCGAAACGCCGCCCGCGCCGGGCAGCTTTTGGAACGTCAACCTGCCGCAGCCCGATACGGCCGACGACCCGCTGCCTCCGATCGTCCACTGCCCGGTCGATCCTCACCCGTTACCGGTGGCCTACGAGCTGCTCGAGGGTAAGCTGCACTATCGGGGGCGCTATCAGGATCGCTTGCGTCTGGCCGACCACGACGTGGACGTCTGCTTCGCCGGGCAGATCGCCGTCAGCCAGATCGGACTGCACTGGGTTCCGCCGAGTGTTGCGGCGCACATCCCACAGCGCTAGCAACGGCCTCAATTCCGCCGGCCGAGGATTCGATTTCCACGGCGGCGTCGAAGCCTGTCGAAATCTTCAACAGGCTAGCGTGGGTGGACCGGCCACATTTCGGTGTTGGGGACGGAGACGTGTTGCGTGTGTGGCAACCGCTCGTCGGCGTCCTCGAATCGCGGCAATTCTCCGCGGACGATGCGCACGCTCTCGGGTGCTTCAATTCCGAACGTAACACGTTGCCCATGAATCCTCTTGACCACAACGACAATGCCATCGCCGATCACCACCTTTTCACCAGTTTTGCGACTGAGAACGAGCATTTTGAACCCTTTGCTAGCCTTCCCTGATTAACGGCATTCACCACGCTGTCCGCTGCCACCGCGCCAAGGGCGACAAGTCCTGCGGACATTTCGTCCGGCCCGTAATGCAAGCGCGGTGCCGCAGTTGGAACAAACTTTGATCGAGCCCGAGAAGCAGTTCGCAATGTGTTTTTCATAAACGAGTTACATCGAAGCAAAAACAATCGGACTGGGCCTGGATCGGGACTTGTCCGATGTGCCAGGTGTCTCAATGTGAGATTCGCGTCTTGAATTGAGACGGATTCGGGCCCAGTGGCGGCGTTTGGTCCAATGGCTGGCATGGACTCGGTTGCCGCGGCGAGCGGCCGTAGGCGAGAACGCAAGGCAGTGTAATTTCGTATTCACCGTGCGTTGCGCCGTCATGCTGCTGGCTGGCAGAGCATGTGTGGAGTGCATCCGGCCAGTGGTCGTGGCGCCGACTGCTGCTGTTTGGAGTGCAGGGTCGACTGGCAAGCGCGGCGCGACCCGTGTAGTTGCACGCCTTGCCCGCCTAACTATACTGGCCACATGGAACAGAAATCCCACGTGCAACTACACGAGAGTTGTCTGGTGCCCTATCGGGAGACCGAACGGGGCATCGAGTTTTGCCTGGTCAGCAAGGCATCGGCCAATCGCTGGGAGTTTCCCAACGCACCGACCGACGGCCGATCTCCGCACCAGCAATTACTGCTGGATCACGCGGCCGACGGGGCAGGCTTGCGCGGCCATTTGGAGGCGGACTGCCCGTTCGACGCCTTTGTTGCCACACGCGGCAACGAGTCGCGCAGTGTCTCGGCCTATCTCATGCGCGTGACGCGGACCGACGACGTCTGGCCCAAGCAGGACAGCCAACGCCGCTTGTGGTGTCTGGCCGAAGAGGCCCGCGCCCGATTGCGCCGCAAACCGCTGCGACGGTTTATCGACCTGGCACTGCGGATGGTCGGTCCGGGACGCGACATCGCTCTGCCTGGAGACAAAGGCGCGCCGCAAAAGCCGCGCTAGCCGGCCCGTTGAAGTATTCGACGGGCTGCGTGATCGCATGGATGCGATCTCAAAATGACGACGCAAGTCGTTATTTTGCGAGCCGTGCGGAGCTGTGCTCCGCACTTGGCGAAGTTGAAATAAGCCACGATGGCTTATTTCAACGGACTGCTAGCCGGCCCGGCGGCGCCATGGGGGCTACTTGGAGTTTGCGCTCCCTGCGGCTCCCACAATGACGACTTGCGTCGCCATTTTGTCATCGCATCCCTGCGATGTCGCAGCCTGTCGAATGCTTCAACAGGCTGCTAGAATGTCGCGAGACGTCGTTTCCCCGAGGCATTGGCGAGGAGTGCTTGATGCGGCGCGCGTGGATCGTGTTACTGGCCGTTGCTTTGCGTCACGCCGCCGCGGTCGCTGATGAGCCACCGGCTGAACCTGCCGCCGCAGATGCTGCCAGCATTGCCGCGCTGGCAGCAAAGTACGTGGCCGCCGGCGATCACGAGCGCGCCATTGCCGAATACGATCGACTGCTGATCGTCAACCCGCGGCAGGTGGAGACTTACGACTTGCGCGGCAGCCAGCACTTCATGTTGGGGCACGTCGACGAGTCGATTGCCGATTTCGATCGCTACTTGGAGCTCCGCCCCGATCAAGAGCCGTGGCACTGGAAGCGCGGCATTTCGTACTATTACGCCGGCCGCTACGACGAGGGGCGCCGCCAGTTTGAGGGATATCAGACCGTCGACGACAGCGACGTCGAGAACGCCGTCTGGCGATACTTGTGCATGGCGCGCGACCGCGGCGTCGACGCCGCGCGGGATGGGATGCTGAAGATCAAGCACGATCGGCGCGTGCCGATGATGAAAGTCTATGCCCTATACTCCGGCAAGGCCGACCCCCAGGACGTGTTGAAAGCCGCCCGCGCCGGCATGCCCTCAGCCAAGGAACTCAACGCGCGGTTGTTCTACGCGCATCTTTACCTGGGCTTGTACTACGAAGCGGCCGGCGACTCGGCACGCGCCCTCGAACATCTGGCAACTGCTGCCGACAAGCACAAAATCGGGCACTACATGTGGCACGTGGCCAACGTTCACGCCGGGCGGTTGAAGCACCAGACGAAGCGCTAGCTTTCCATGGGGCTGCTAGTTTGCCACCGGTGCGGGCGCGGGGCTCTGGACGCGAATCGCGCGCTGGGCGGTGAGCACGTCGCCGTTGACGTCGGTGGCTCGGATCTTCAAGAGCAGCGTCCCGTCGGAGGCCGTTGCCGGCAGCGTTGCTTTCCAGAGATGCGTCGATTCCTTGGGCCTGGACATTTGCCGCCACAGCGGCGCTTTGGCCAGCACGGCCTCCTCCGCCGCGTACACTTCGGCGTAGGTCGGATCGACCTCGCGCGCCTGCTGCATGGCCGTCCAACCGCCATCGCCCAGTGCCATTTCCACCTGCGAGCGTTCCGAGCCGTTGAACACGTTGACGTAGACGGTCGTCTCGCCGAGCTTGTCTGCCGCCACGACCTCGGGGGCGTGGATCTGCATTTGATAGTCGGCTGGGCGCCCGGCTGCTTTGAAATCGAGGCGATAGTCGGTGCCGTCGAAGCCGATGATCGAATAGCCGTTGGGAGCGCCGTCGGCCATGGTGGCGTGCGGAATGCCGCGCTCGTCGGGCGCGCCCGACCACCAACTGCCGCAGACCGTGACGTTGATGATGTGGTGGTGCGGCTCGGGGCCCAGCCAGCCGTCTTCGCGCTTGAGATAGCGGTGTTCGTGATGGTGCGTGTGTCCGGAGATCGAGATGCAGAACGGCCGCTGCTCGATCAACCGGTACAACTCCTGGCGGTCGTGAACGCCGACGATCGGAATGTGCATCATCAGCACCACCATCTGATCGGCGGGGATCATCGCCAGATCGTTGCGCACGAATTCGATCTGCTCTTTGCCCAGGCCGCCGCGATACTCGCCGCGGCCGTCCTCTTTGGGAAAGTACCACTCGATGTCGTCCAGCACGATGAAGTGTACCTGGCCGTAGTCGAAGGAGTAGTACGCCGGACCGTAGACGCGTTCGAACGTCTCGTCGCTGTGGCGATCGTGCCTGGCGTCGAAGTTGATGTCGTGATTGCCGATCACGTTGTACCAGGGAATGCCGACGAGCGCGATCGCCCGGTTGAGCGACTCGAACGTGTTCAGGTCGTTGAACGCGATGTCGCCCAAGGTCACGCCGAACGACGCGTCGGTGCCGATCAGCTCTTCGATCACGTCGTGCGCCACGAAGTCCACTTCCTGCTGGTTGCGCGGCTGCGGATCGCCAAACAGCACTGCGCGAAACTGTTCGGGCTCTTCCTGCGGGTACAACGGAAAGTCGATCGAAGGGGGCAAAGGACCGGTCGGCTCAACGCCCGCGTACTGCGACTGGGGCGATCCGTGTGGCTTGTGGATGTAGTAGAACCGCGGCAGGTGGTCCTCCGACAAGGGCGTGCGATAGCCTCGCGGCTTGATCACGAAGATGATGGTGTCGTCGCCTACCGGCAGCTCATAGCGCCCTTGCTCGTCGGTGACCGCGATTTGCAGCCCGTTGGAAACCTTCACGCCGGCCAACGGCTTCTCACCCGCGTCGAACTTCTGGTTTGCGTTTTCATCCAGGTACACGATGCCGGTGGCCTTCGTCGGGGCATCTTCGGCCACCACCAGCCAGCCGGCCGGCGCCAGGCCGCACAATAGCAATGCAAACAACAGTCGACGGGACGGGATCTTCATCGTGGGAACTCCGGCTGGCACGAACGGGACGAATCGGCGTGAGCGTCTATTCTGGTCGCCTGGAACGGCGGTGTCTACCGCCGGGGCTTTGCTCCGCACTTGGCGCCTGTTGGAAAATGTCATGACGGCATTTTTCAACAGGCAGTTAGCTCGGCACGATCCTTGCGAGCCGCGACGAACTGGCGAGAATGTACGAGTTGCCGCCTGGCAGGGCCGGCGGCTGGCATCATAGCGATCCATTGTGGGGAGTTTGTTCATCGTGACTGATATTTTCCAGACCGACCCGGCCGCCGTGCGCACCCGCCAGCAACGGCTGCTCGACGCGATGCAGCGTGCCGAGCTCGACGCGGTGATCGTGACGCAGCAAGTTCACGTGCAATACCTGTTTGGGCCCCGTTTCGCCTGGACCTTCTCGCCCGCGGGCGCGCTGTTGGCCGACGGGCGGGCGCTGCTCGTCGCGCCGTCGCAGCCCAACGAGCCGTTGGCGGCCGACGACGTGCGGACCTACGAGGCGCAATCGTTCTGCACGCTGCGCAACGATCAGCGGGAAAAATCGACGCGCGTGTTGCTCGATGCGCTGACGGAAAAGCACGCGCCGCGGCGCATCGGCGTGGAGTTCAGCTCCTGCGGTCCGGAAATCACCACGCGCCTGGAAGCCCATTGGTCCGATATCGAGCCGCAGCTTTACGCGCTGCGGCGTCGCAAGGATCCCGACGAGCTGGCGCGGCTGCGCAAAGCCATCGCCGGCACCGCCGCCATGCACCGCCGCGCGCGGCAGATCATTGCGCCGGGCGTCAGCGAGCTGTTTGTGTTCAACGAGTTGCAAGCCGCCGCCGTCGATGAGTACGGCGAGATGCTCACCGGCACGGGCAACGACTATGCGTGCGGCGTTGCGGGCGGGCCGCCCCGCGATCGCGCGATCGAAGCCGGCGAGCTGTACATCCTGGACCTCGGGCCGGCCTTTCGCGGCTATTTCGCCGACAACACGCGCGTCACTGCCGTGGGCGGCCAGCCCACCGACGAGCAACGGCAAGCCTGGCAATGCATACTGCCGGTGTTCGAGCTGGTGGAGCGCACGGTCAAGCCCGGCGCGAGCTGCCGCGCGTTGTTCGACCAAGCCTATCGGCTGCTCAACGCGGCCGGACCCTGGGCATTCGAGCACCACTTGGGCCACGGCATCGGACTCTATCCACACGAAGCGCCGCACTTGAACCCGCACTGGGACGACACGTTCCAAGCGGGTGAAGTCTTCGCCGTCGAACCCGGCCTGTACGGCGGCAACCTGCACGGCGGCATCCGCCTGGAGAACAACTACCTGGTGACCGAGGGCGGCGTGGAGCTTTTGACGCCGTTTCCCATGGAGCTGTAAGCCCAGCGGAGTTGTAACAGCGGTGAGGTTGTAGCAGCAGTGAGGAGGTTGCAGCGGTGAGGTGGTTGCGTTGCCGAGGAGTGCCGCAACACAATGCTCCCCTCTCCCACAAGGGGCGAGGGACGCGTCGGGCGTGGTTTATTGGTCCGCGGCGGTGCCAAAGGCTTGCGCTGCGGTGCCTTGCGGGGCGGTCCAGTCGGCTGCCGCGCGCTCTAGCTGGCGCAACTGCACGTCGACTTGCTCGAGTTGCAGCACGGTCGTGTGGCTGTTGTGCCAGATGCGCTCCAACTGCAGCACCAGGCCCAAGAGCAGGCCGATCTGCCCGCCAATGGCAATCGGCACGCCCAGGCTCCACAGCTCGCCGCGGCTTTCCAGCCACGACTGGATCAATAGTGCAACGCCGCAGGCAAAGGCCATCAGCCCGAGCCACAGCAAACACCAACCCAACGTGGAAGATCGCCGTGAACGCGGCATCCGGCTGGACGCGTGACGGCCGCTGGACGCGTGCGGCCCGTCGAACCGCCGCTGGGGCGACGGCTGCTGCGGCGCCGGCGCAGGCCGTT
>JBGSYQ010000324.1:0-13761 GCA_041750795.1 Pirellulales bacterium
AGAACTACCGGCTGGTCGCACTCGTCGCGCCATACGTCGACAAGGTCCGCTACAACCCCGGCCACCTGCACCACCACGAGCGAGCGACGCCCGTGCGCGACAAGGTCGCGTTCATCGCGGAAGAGGCTGTGAAGCACGACGTGGCGCTCCGCGTTGGTGTGAACTGCGGCTCGGTCGACCCGGCGAAGATCGCGAAGTTCGGTGCCGACGATGTCGGCGCGATGGTGGAGAGCGCGCTCGAGCACGCACAGATGCTCGACGACCTCGGCTTCACTCGTTATGTCGTATCACTGAAGGACTCGGACTGGCGCAAGGTCGTGGAGGGCAACCGCCGCTTCGTCGCCGCGCGCCCCGACATCCCGATGCATCTCGGCGTCACCGAGGCGGGACTGCCGCCTGATGGCGTGATCAAGACCCGGATCGCGTTTGAACAGCTGCTCGCCGAAGGCATCGGCGACACGCTCCGGGTGTCGCTCACGCTCCCCTTCGAACGCAAGGGCGAGGAGATCGAAGCAGGTCGCCAGATCGTCGACGACGTGTACGCGGGCCGCTTCCGCTCCGTGCCGGAGGCCTTCGATCACGGCCTGAACATCATCTCGTGCCCCTCGTGCTCGCGCGTGGAGAACGAGGCCTTCATCGAACTGGCGCAAGACGTTAAGGAAATGACGCGCTATGCGGCCGAGCATGCTATCACCATTGCTGTCATGGGCTGCCGCGTGAACGGCCCGGGCGAAACCGACGACGCCGATCTGGGCTTGTGGTGCGGGCCGAATTTCGTCAATCTCAAGCGCGGCGGCCAGGAGCTGGGGGCTTTTCGCTACGATGCGATTCTGCCGCGGCTCAAGCAGGAGCTCGACGCCTTGATCGATTCGCGAGCGACCGCCGGGCGATAGCACGCCCGTGAGCGCACTTGGCCTGCAAAAACAACTTGCCCGGTGCCACTTCGACGGCCACGTACGTTTCGAAAGGTCACGGATGACCGCACGCGTGTGGCTGATGCCGATGCTTTGCGTCCTGGCGGCGTCCGGTTGCGCGCGCCTGCGGACGGCCCCTGCCCTGCCGCAGCGCAACAGCCTGGTGCTCGATCAGCTTGTGGTCCACTCGGATGCGCCGCTGCCAAAGCATCATCGACTGCTCGAAGAGCTGCAACTGCAGCGCACTCGCTTGAGCAACACGCTGGGACTGGCGGTCTCGGACGAGCCGATTCACGTTTACTTGTTCCCCTCGGCAGAAGATCTCGCCGCATACATGCGCGTGTATTTTCCGAACTTGCCCGAGCGACGCGCGTTCTTCGTGGAAACGGACACGCGCCTGACGGTGTATGCGTATTGGGGCGATCGGGTCGCGGAAGACTTGCGTCACGAGGTGGCCCACGGATACCTGCACGCGGTGGTGCCGCGGTTGCCTTTGTGGCTCGACGAGGGGTTGGCCGAGTATTTCGAAGTGCCCCGCGGCATGGCCGGCGTCAATCGGCCGCACGTCGAACAGTTGTCCCTCGAGTTCGACGGTGGGCGACGGCCGAATCTGCGGCGGTTGGAGCAATTGACCGATGCCGGCGAGCTGACGCTGTCGGACTATGCCGAAAGCTGGGCCTGGGTACACTTCCTGCTGGAAAGCACGCCCCAGCGCCGCCAGATGTTGCAGGAGTATCTGCAATCGCTCACCGCCTCGGCCGCAACGGGCCCCTTGTCAGCGCGCGTGCTCACCGCCCCGCCCGGCCAGATCGAGCAACAACTGATGGACCACGTGGCGCAGTTGCAGCGACAGGCCAACAGCCAGTGAGTCGCCGCGCTCACGGCCTCTCGAACTGTACGGCCTGATCGACGATGTCGAAGCCCAGGCTGCGGAAGACCGCTAGCGCTGGCTCGTTTTCCGTTGGGACGTGGACTTCGGCCACGGAATAGCCTTGGGAGTGCAGATAGCGAAAGGCCTCGCCCAGCAGGAAGCGGGCGAGGCCCTGTCGCTGGTATTCGGTGGCCACTTCCAGATCGGCGACGCCCACGGCACGGACGCCCCAGGCGCCCAGCATGGTCTCCATGTTCCAAAAGTACGCGCGTGCGGCCGGGCCGCCGCCGCGGCGCGGCGCCAGGTAGCACATGGTTCGTTCGAGCGGTTCGAACAAGCAGGCCTCCCACCAGGTGTTCGGGGACGGGTCGGGCACGATCTCCAGCGTGTTGTTGCGGCGGATTTGCATTTGCTGGCGATCGACGGCCGGTCGAAACTGCCCCAGGTCGCGGCGCATGACGATCGAGCGCTGAAACTCGCGATAGCCGGCGTCGGTGAATACGGCTTGCATCCTGGAGTCGCTGTCCATAATGCCCGACAGCTCACTGCCGCCGTACAACCCATAGTAAAACGGCGAACAGGGAAAGCAGGCTCCGCCCAGCAGGCGAACGGCTCCCTTGCCACGGAGATACGACTCGCAGCGCGCCAACAGTTCGCCGGCCACGGCGCGGTCGGTCTCGGGGCGCAGCATGACGAGGCAGGTGACGCCCGTTTCGTTGGACAGCGCGTCCTCGGACTCGTTGGGGCCAAAGCCGGCGTGTGCAAAACCCACCACGCGCTGCTCGTCGGCGGCGATGAGCAGCCCGTGCGGATCGAAGTACGGCCGCGAGAAGACGTAGCGCTCCAGCACGGCGACCGACATCGGTTGCATCAGTCCGCGCTGAGAGCCCTGGAGTCGCCAGATTTCAGCGATCTGCGGTGTATCGAAGTTGCGAAACGGGCGGTATTCAATCAATGCATGCGCCTCGTTGCGCGTTTGCCTGGCACTCGGAAGCTTTTGGGAACGTGGGGACAAATCGTAGGGGACTGGTCCACTTTTCAGTGCCTGGGGAGAAAAATGGGACGGTCCCCCTCTCCGCGGCTGAGGCTCTCAGCCCAAGTGTACCAAGATCCATTCGCCTTCGACACGCACCTCGAAGCGCGGCTGGACGATGCGGGGGTTCAGTTGGTTTTGGCCGGTCTCGACGTTGAACTGCCAGCCGTGCCAGGGGCAGGTGACCACGGCGCCGTACAACTCCCCTTGGCCCAGCGGACCACCTTGGTGCGGGCAGACGCCGTCCAGCGCATAGACCGTGCCGGCGACGTTGAACAGTGCGATCACACGGTCGGCCGCCACGCGCTCCAGGGTCGAGCCCGGCGGGCACTCGTCGACTCGGGCAATGCGAATCCACTCGGACATGATCGTCGGCGATGTCAGGGGGTCAGGCGGCCTGGCGATGCTTTTTGCGCGGCCGCGCCTCGCGCCAGCGGCGGTGCAACCACCAGTACTGCTCCGGCGCCTGACGAATCGTATGCTCGAGCCGCTCGGTGTACCAGCGGGTGACGGCCGGAACGGTCCGCATGTCGGACGACATCGTTTGCGGATCGAGCATGCCGTCGGCGCCGAGCACCTGGTGCAAGGGGCCGCCCACGCGCCGCGCGAAGCAGAACAAGGCCGGCGCATTGCCGGTCAAGGAGAACAGCGCCACCGCCTTGTGGCTGGACGCCGGGCGACCGAAGAACTTGACCCAACAGCCCTTCCGCCCGGCATACTGATCGCCCAGCAGAGCCAGGGTGCCGCCGGCGGCCATCACCTCGTTGATTTCGCTGGCGCTCCCCTTTTTCGAGAGGATGTATTGCCCGGTGCGGCCGCGGAAGTCGTTGATGAAGCGGTCGAGATACGGATTGTCCAGCGGCCGCGCCACGGTGAACGACGGAAAGCCCAGCAATGCCAGCACATAGCCCGACAGCTCGAAGTTGCCATAGTGGCCCGAGATGAGTACCACCGGACGATCGTCGAAGCAGGCGCGGATGATGATGTCGGGATTGACCAGCCGCACGTAGTCGCGCCAGTTGGTGTCGTGAATCTTGCGCGGCGCGTGCATCACCTCGAACGCCATCAGCAGCAGGTGTTCCCACATGCGGCGGGCCAGCAGGCGGCGCTCGTCGGGCGGCATGTCGGGAAAGGCGTGCCGCAGGTTGTCGTCCACCACGTCGTCGCGAATCTTCAGCACGTCGGCCGCCAGGTAGGCCAGCCCGCGCGCCCACGTGGCGCACGTCTCCAGCGGCAGCGCCTGCATGACGCACACCGCCAGACGCACCATCAGGTAGACCAGCAAGTCCAGCGGTTTTCTCAAAGGGCCGGCAGGAATTTCACCCTGCTCCGCGCGACACGGTTCGAGGCATGGCGGTCAAGAAGTCGCGACATTGTGCCATGGGGAAAAAAAACGGCCAAGAGCGGTTGAACGGGCTGAATTCTTGCGAATCCAGCTACGGGTTCCTTCGGGGAGTAGCTGAAAAGCGCAAGGGGTCAGACGGCCTTGTGGATCGCTCGGCTGAATTCTTGCGAATCCAGCTACGGGGCAAGGTGCTGAATTCTTGCGAATCCAGCTACGGGGAACGGGGCCGACACGACGGCGAAGTCTACGGTTTTTGCCGTTGACCGTCTACTGCTTAATCCGTAGAGTGTCGGCCGTCGCAGCGCAACGTTTCGTGAAACCACGGGAATCCATCACCCATGCCCCGACCAAAGCACGAACATCCGACGCCGGGCGAACTGGAGGTGCTCGGCATCTTGTGGCAGCGCAGCCCGCTGTCGGTGCGCGAAGTGATGGAGGTCCTGAACGAGCGTCGGCCGCGCGCGTACACGTCGGTGATGAGCCTTTTGAACGTGATGACCGACAAGGGTCTGGTGACGCGCAAGGCCGCCGGCCGCGCGTTTGTCTACGCGGCCAAGGCCCCGCGGCAGCGGACCGTGCGGCGGATGCTGGGCGATTTGCTGGGCCGTGCGTTCGAGGGCTCGGCCGAATTGATGGTGGCGCACCTGTTGGAAGAGGCCAACCCCACGGCCGACGAACTGGCCGCGATTCGCCAGGCGATCGCGCAATACGAACAACAGCAGCAAACCGAGGGCTAGGCCATGGATGCGAGAATCGCTTCGTTCGACGCTGCCGCAGTGGTGCAGGCGCTTATGCACTTCGTGTGGCAAGGGATGCTGGTTTGGACGGCCGCGGTCGCGTTGCTGTGGATCGTGCGTCCGCGGCAGACGCAGACACGCTATGCGATTTACTGCGCGACGATGCTGGTGCTGGCGGCGTGTCCGCTGGTGACGTTCGGATTTGTTTGCGCCAAGAACGATGGCGTGCGACTGTCGGTTGTGTTGAGTAGCGGGAACGTGAACGCTGCGCCGGCACCCGCCGTGCAGGAATCGCCGTACGTGGAACGATCGGCTTCGACCGGCGTTTGGAGCCCGCAAGTCGCCGGCGAAGCAGTGCGGCGCTGGTTTGCGTCGCAGCAGTCGATGCTCCTCGCGTGCTGGGCTGTTGGTGCCGCCTGCTATTTGTTGCGCGTTGCGACGGG
Source organism: Pirellulales bacterium (assembly GCA_041750795.1). Lineage (GTDB taxonomy): Bacteria > Planctomycetota > Planctomycetia > Pirellulales > PALSA-1355 > JTS-RE94. The sequence goes on from JBGSYQ010000324.1 coordinate 5,344, forward strand.
AAGCTTGCGGGTTTGGCAGATCGCTCGGCGCGGCCTGCCGTTGCCCGCTGAATTGCAGATCTCCGTCGAGCGACTTGGCCGGCGGATGGGCTTTCGCAACCTGCCGATCGTGCGCGTGGTGGACGAGATTTCGCAGGCCGTGGCAGTGGGAGTCGTGCGGCCGATGGTATTGCTGCCGGCCGCTTGGGTCAGCGGGTTGAGCGGCGAATTGTTGGAAGCCGTGATCGCGCACGAGCTGGCGCACCTGCGCCGCTGGGATCTGGCGATCAACCTCTTTCAGCGCGTGGTCGAGGCGCTGTTGTTCTTTCATCCGGTGGTGTGGTGGTGCTCCCGGCAAATGCGCGCCCAGCGCGAGATGTGCTGCGACGAAGCGGCAGTGGCGGCGCTGGGCAATCGCGTGTTGTACGCCAAGGCGCTGTCACATTTGGCGGAGCATGCCGCGTTGGCGTGCCAGCCGGCCTGGGCCCTGGGAATAGGAGGTTCCAAAATGGCGTTGCTCGAACGGATTCGCAATGTGCTGGGATTGGGGGCGGCATCACACGGCCGCTGGTACGGGCCGAGCTGTGCGCTGGTGGGCGCCGCGGTGGCATCGGTCGTGTGGGGAGCCGTGCTGTGGAACGGGCCGTCCAAGCAAGCCAAGGACGTCGCCGTGGCGGTGAACGACGACCTGCCCGAGTCGAAGAATCGCTTTCCAGTACCCGTCGATCCCGAAGCCGTGACCAAGGAATTCATGCTCGGCCGCGGCGCCAACTCGAATGCCGGCCTGACGGGCACGATCGAAACAGCGCCCACCGAGCACCGCAAGACGTTGTTGCCCAGCTATACAATCGAGCCGCCGGATATCCTGACGATTGACGTGGCGCACGTCGTTCCGAAGTCGCCGTACCGATTGCAGTCGGGCGACGAGGTGCAAGTCATCGTCGAGCCGCCCGAGGCCAATCTGGCGGCTCGCGGATTTTTTGTCGACACATTCGGCAGGATCGACTTAGGGCCGCCGTACGGCGAAGCGAAGGTCGCCGGGCTAACGGATGACGAGGCGGCGGATCTCGTACGCAGCGTCGTGGAGGTAGTCTATCAAGGCGCCAAGGTCTCGTTGACCATCGTGCAAGGAGGGTCGTTGCAACCAATCACCGGCGAGCACCTTGTCTCGCCCGACGGCACTGTCAATCTTGGCAACCATGGTCAGGTATTGGTCGCGGGATTAACCGTGCCGGAAGCCAAGAAGAGAATTGAGGAACATCTTTCCGCCACGGTGGACGATCCCACGGTCACACTCGAAGTGTACGGCTACAATAGCAAGGTCTACTACGTCATCACGCAAGACAGCGAAGCAGGTGACATGGTCACTCGATTGCCGGTCACCGGAAACGAGACAGTCCTGGATGCGCTGTCACAGGTCAAAGGCCTCGGCGGGTTGGCGGACAAGGCAGTCTGGATCGCGCGGCCGGCGCCGAGCGGCGGCGGCACCGACGCGATTCTGCCGGTCGATTGGCGCCAGATCACTCGCGGCGCCGCCACGGCGAACAACTATCAGGTGCTGCCGGGCGATCGCATCTTCGTTGCCGACAAGTCATCGGTTGAGCGCCCTTCCCAAGGCAACTCGCACTTCATCGGAAACCAACGTTAACGGTCGAGCAAAACTCCGCGCTTTGAACTACCAGTCTGTTGAAAAATGCCGTCCTGGCATTTTTCAACCTCGCCAAGTGTGAAGCAAAGCTTCGCACGGCTCGCAGAATAACGACTTACGTCGCTATTCTGTCATCGCATCCATGCGATGTCGCGGCCCGCTGAATTTTTCAACGGGCTGCTACGCCTTCCTCTTCCGCGCCGCCAGTACCGGATCACTCTTGAGCGGCAGCTTGATGACCTTGCCGGTTTCGGCTGCTTTATAGACGCCCAGGATGATTTCGACGCTGCGGCGGCCTTCGGGGCCGTCGATGGATGGCTTGCGGTTCTCCTTGATCGCTTCCAGCACGTCGCGGAATTGGGCCGTGTGGCCGTGGTGGCCGATGGCCGACGGGTCGCTGGCGCCGCCGGCCGTGCTGATACTGTCGGCCATGCGCTGGTGGATGGCCGCATCGCCGCGCGCCTTCTTGGCGAAGTCCCAGGCCACGACGTCTTCTTCCTGCATCGCGGCGCTGCCTTCGGAACCGTGGACTTCGATGCGCTTCAGATACCCGGGATAACACGCGGTGCTGGCTTCCAACACGCCCAGCGCCCCGTTCTTGAATTTGAGCGTGGCCACCACCGTGTCTTCCACAGCGATCCGCTCGTGAGCCAGCAATGCCGAGTGGGCCGTGATTTCCTCGACCGGTCCCATCAGCCAGGTGAGGATGTCGACCGAGTGGATGGCCTGGTTCATCAAGGCGCCGCCGCCATCAAGTTCCCACGTGCCGCGCCAGGCGCCGCTGTCGTAGTAGGCTTGCGTGCGATACCACTTTACGTAGGCCTCGCCCAGCGTCAGCTTGCCGAAGCGTCCGCCGTCGACGGCCCTTTTCAGCTCGACGCTCGAGCGATGGAACCGCGACGGGAAGATGGCCGAGAGCTTGACGCCGGCCTTTTCGCACTCGCGAATGATCTTGTCGCAGCGCGAGAGCGTGATCTCCAGCGGCTTTTCGACGATCACGTGCTTGCCGGCCCGGGCTGCGGCCACCGCCGGTTCGAGATGCGCCCCGCTGGGCGTGCCGATCGTGACCACGTCGACTTCGGGATCGGCCAGCATGGCTTTCAGATCGTGATAGCCGCGGCAGCCCTGCGCGGCGGCAAAGCGATCGGCCGCGGCCGGAAACGTGTCGTAACAGGCCACCACCCTGGCCCCGCGGATGTCGCCGATTGCCCGGGCATGAAAGTTGGCAATCATGCCGCAGCCAATGATTCCAAAGCCGAAACCGCGCGATTTGCTCAACGGTGCATCTCCAGTTGGTTGTCGAAAAGCGTAGGCGAAATCGAGATTCTAAAACGACGCTCCCACGGGCACCAGGGGCACAATCCGCGTGTGCGGCGGCTTTTCCTGGCGGTACCTGGATTCGCAAGAATTCAGCTTCCAAGGGCTGAGGTTTTGCAACTTCAGTTACGTGCCAGATTTTCTGGCCGCGCACCAGTCCGCGGTCGAGCCGCCGCTCACCACGCCACTTCCGGCCCGGCCGTCTCGCCGGTCATTTCCACCGGCAATCGCCAGACGTGCGTGGCGGCGCGGTCGGTGAAGTAGAGCGCGGAGGCCGACGGCTTGCGTGCGTCGCCCGAACCCCACAACGCGGCGAAATCGGGGTGGAATGCCAACGGGCGGCGAGCGTACGAGTGGTTGAACTGCTCGTCGTGCGTCAGCGTCTTGACGCGCTGCCACGTTTCGCCCGCATCGCGACTGCTCCACACCACCATCTGTCCACCGGTGCCGTAGGGCTGCGCCCCGGGATCGGTGGGCGCGATCAACTGCCAGTTGCCCGGATCGTCGAGATAGAGCGAACCGAGATCGTAGTTGTGGTCGGAGGTGGTGACGTCGTTGATGCGCCACTGTTGGCCGGTCCACCGCGCGATGCGCCAAGTGTGAGGCCCGTTGTCCGGCCCGGGAGCGAAGCCGCGGCTGGTGAGAAAGACGATCAGCGGCCGCCCCTGGTCGTCGAACTGCACTTCCTTCAGATAGACCAGCAGGCCCTCGGCCTGATAGTCGTGTACCAGCGCCGCGCTGTCGACGTCGACCAGCGGCGTGGAAAGCTGCTGCCCCGCGGCCGTTTGCCAGGTGTCGCCGCCATCGGTCGTTTCCAGGTAATAGAGGTTGGTGCGGTGGTTGAGGCCGCCCTGCTGCGGATGATAGTTGAGCGCCGTGGCCACGCGTCGTCCCGTACACGTGCTCACCTGGTAGTGCCCCTGATGGATGTGGGCCAGCGCCGCCGGTTCGGTCCAGGTGGCGCCGTCCTGGCTGGTCATCCAGAACAGCCCACGGCCTTTGCGTCCGCCGTGGTTGTACTTGGTGTGCAATAACAGGAACCGGCCGTCGTCGAGGCGCCAGGGCTGGCCGTAGGAGAAGTTGGTGGTGGCTACTCGCTGGAACGCATCGATGGAATAGGGCCTGGTGCTGCGATGAACGTACGACGGCCGGGACGTGCCGTGCGAGTTGCTGAAGATCCACAAATAGCCGTCGGCGTCGATGTTGAGCGTGGGGTTGTCGTGCGCGTCGGTGGTCTTCTTGTCGAGCAGGATGCGCGGGCGTGGCACGCTATTGGTCTGGTGATCGAAGTAGGACACCATGTGCAGCAGCGTCTTGTTGTCCGGAGTGGTGCCGCCATAGACGAAAAAGGTCTTGTTGGCGGCCGGAGCGTGAACGGCGATGGGCATGTGCTGCTGCGGATAGGTGGGCATGCCGCCGGAGTACTTATAGGCGTACTCGTCGCCCGTCTGCTGGTTTTGGTACCAGATGCCGCGATAGCCGGTGTCTTGTTCCAGCGTTAAGCTCGCATCCTCGGCCCGAGCAGCGGACGCAAGCGACAGGGTAGCGATGACGACGGCGTAGCAGGCTGTTGAAAGATTCAACAGCCTGCGACATCGCATGGATGCAACGGGCTGGTAGCGGATCGCGGTCGGCCAAGGAGCGTGGCGTGGCGCTGGGTTTTTCTGCATGCTGCTGACTCAGGGAATGCGTAGCGGAATGGGGGGTTGGCGTGGATGGTGCGCGACCGGTCGATGGTACTGTTGCGGAGGGCGAGCGGGCCGGGCGACTCTTTTATACCAACGGCGGCGCGGCGATGTCAGACAATCGCGTCTTGCCAGTGGCGTCGACGCGATGGTTTTGGCGAATTGTCCGCATTTAACGGCAGTTTTGACGCGCAGTTGCGGCTCGTTCAGCGTTCCCCAAGCGCTGCTGGCGGCCAATTGCCATTGCCGGCGGTTGGGGGGCGTGCTAGAGTTGGGGTGTAAAGCTGTAGCGAGGGCGGCTGGCCTTCGATGCCCAATGTGCGTCTGCCGGCCGTTTTAATTGCTTTTTGGGCTGTTTCCCGGCCGGACCGCACTAGCGGTCGCCAGGAATACGCAAGGCCCAACTGGTGCGATTGGTCTCGTCACACTTTAGTGGTAGACGAGACGTTCTTATCCACCATGCCGCTTTCACCACGATGCCGCAGTCGGCTTCGGCGTCCTTGGCGCCAAGGCCCTGCCATCAGCGCGGCCGAAACATGCTCCCTCCATGCGGTGACTGATTGGCTTCGAGAGTGGCACGCGCGGTTGTGTGCCGGGGCCCAGTCGCACGGGGCGCGAGCTCTATTTTTTCAAGTGCGCAAAGGGCGCGAATCGGCGCCGAGCGCGGAAAGTGATCCAGGAGATTTATGTCGTTAGAAGATTTGGGGTCGTTCGAGGACCTGGGGCTCAGCCCCACGCTGTTGGCCGCGATCGAAAAGCAGGGCTACCAGACGCCCACGCCCATCCAACAGCAAGCGATTGGCCCCGTGTTGGCGGGCCGCGATTTGTTGGGCATTGCCCAAACCGGCACGGGCAAGACGGCCGCCTTCGCCCTGCCCATCTTGCAGCGATTGGCCGCCGCGCCACACGCCCAGCAAGGACAGCGCAAGCCGCGCGTGCTGGTGCTGTCCCCCACGCGCGAACTGGCCACGCAAATTGCCGAAAGTTTTGCGACCTACGGCCACCGCTCGGGCTTTCGCCAGGCGGTCATCTACGGCGGCATCAGTCAATCGCCGCAAGTGCGCGCCTTGCGCGGCGGCGCCGAAATCGTGGTGGCCACGCCCGGTCGCCTGTTGGACTTGATGAACCAGGGACTCGCCAAGCTCGGTTCGATCGAGACGCTGGTGGTGGACGAAGCCGACCGCATGTTCGACATGGGCTTCATTCGAGACTTGCACAAGATCGTGGCGGCGCTGCCCAAGAAGCGGCAGACGCTGCTGTTCTCGGCCACCATGCCCGAGGACATTCGACAACTGGCCGCCAAGATCCTCAACAACGCGGTGCGCGTGCAAGTGGCCGCCAAGTCGCCGGCCGCCGACACGGTCGAGCAGTCGGTATACTTCGTCGAGAAGCGCAACAAGCCCACGCTGCTGGAGCACGTGATCGTCAAGCTGCAGATCACGCGGGCGATTGTTTTCACCCGCACCAAGCACGGCGCCGACAAGGTCGCCCGGCACCTGGCGAAATCGGGCATTCGGGCCGAAGCCATTCACGGCAACAAGTCGCAGGCGGCCCGGCAGCGTGCGCTGGCAAGCTTCAAGTCGCAGAAGCCGCCGGTATTGGTCGCGACCGACGTGGCCGCACGCGGGCTGGACATCGACGACGTGTCGCACGTCGTGAACTACGACCTGCCTGACGTGGCCGAGACGTATATCCATCGCATCGGGCGCACCGGCCGGGCGGGAGCCACCGGCGTGGCGTTTTCGTTCTGTGCCGCCGACGAGCGCGAGCAATTGCGCGATATCGAGCGGCTGTTGAAGAAAAAGACACCCGTGTGCGAAGAGCACCCGGTGTATGCGGCCTCATCGCAGACGGGTTCGACGGGCGGACCGCACGCCAACAATCGTCGTGGCGATGGCCCGGCGCGACGCAAGCCGCACACCGACGGCCCGGCCGATGGCCGCCAACGCTCGCGACGCCGCAAGTTCGGCAAGCAGACCAACGGCCATGATGCGGCCGGCAAAGTGGCCGTCGTTGCGGCGCCGCCGCGAGCGATCGCCGCTCAGTCAAGGGCCAAAGCCAAGGCGAAGGCGCCGAAGATGGCCGCCGCACGGGCTGAGTACACCACGATGTGGTAGTGCGGTTGCTGGCAGATTTAATGCGGGATTCCTGGGCGCTCGTCGCGATCATTTGCGACGAGCGCCTGTTTCATTGCCAGGCGCCTGAAAGCTAAATCACGTGCGGCTTGCCCGCGCTGCGGCGGCAGGCGGAGAGCTGGGCCAGGTGGAACGCCTCGTGCGTACACATCAGGTGGGCCAGCACGTCGCCGTTGGTCTTGAGCACGGTCGGCCGCAACAGCTCGAACGGGTGCGGCGCGTCCAGCATCTCAGTGGTTGCGCTGGGCAACGCTTCGATCACGCGATTGCAGCCCGCTTCGAACGCTTCGACCAACTCTTCCTTGCTCGGCAGCGGCGTCTCAAGCGCCGCGGGATTGGTGCCCGGCGCGAACATGGCGTGCCAGCGCCGCGGACAAGCACGCTCGAGCCCCAGGATCTTGCCCGCATAGTCAGTGGCGATGGCCAGGTGCCCCAGGATCCACACCGGCGGATTCGCGCCCGGAAACGGCGCCACGTTCATGGCCGCCTCGTCGAGATCGGACACCAGCAGCCGCAAGTAGTTGCGATTGAACTTATAGAGCACCAGTTCGCGTTCGAACACGGAAAGCCTCCTAGGCGATGGCAAAGGACGTGGCAGCAACCGAGGGCAAGCGGCCGCTATTGTAGCGGATCGACGGGGCGTTGGGAGCCAGCGGTTGTCTGCTACGCTGCTTGCCAATGGCGATGCCGGCCGCGCAGGCCGTTGCAAAGAATTGCCCAAGCGTCGTCAGCCGCCAAGGATTGCAGCGCCAGGGACGCCAGTTCGTCGATCGCTGCGGACGAACGTGAGGCCAGGTCGGACGCGAAGTCGCTGGTCGCGGCGTCAGACTCGTCGTCATGGTCGCGCGCATCAAAATCCGACAGCGACAGAATCGCTTCGTCGCGCGTCGAGGCGAGCAACGCGGAGGCGCCCGGTGATTGCGCTGGAGTAGTTGTGCTCGCGGCGCTTGAATCCTGCGATGCAAAATGTGCGGCGGCGAGAATCTCCGTCGGAATGGATGCATCCCCCACGTTGGTATCCGCCAGCGAGAAGCGCCGCACGGTGGCGGCACGCGCGACGGTTGCCGTCTGCGTCGTGGCATTCGCAGAGACGCTCGTGGAAACCTGACCGGCCGCGGCCAAGGCCACCGTCAGCGCGGCGTTGATGCCGCCCGCGGAATCGGAGCCGCTGATCGTGCGATTGGCGCCGTTGACGATGATGTTGCGCAACTGCTCGGGCGTGAGGCTGGGATTGGCCGACAGGGCCAGCGCCGCCAGGCCGGCCACGTGGGGCGCGGCCATGCTGGTGCCGCTTGAATTGCCATAGCGATTGCCTGCGTAGGTGCTGTAGACGCCAACGCCGGGCGCGTCGACCTGCACGGCGCCGCTGGCGCCCACGTCGTTGGAGAAGCTGGCAATGCGGTTGGACGAATTGTGCGCGCCGACCGAAAGGACATTGGACAGCGACGCGGCAAAACGAGCCGGATACGACGGCGTCGAGGCAGACTCGTTGCCCGCGGCCGCCACCACCAGCACGCCGAGCTGCTGGGCATATTGTATCGCAGTTTGGATGACGGAACTGAAGGCGCCGCCAAGGCTGAGATTGATGATGTCGGCGCCGTTGGCCGCGGCATAGCGAATGCCGGCCGCCACGGCCGACAGCGTGCCCGAGCCG
>JBGSYQ010000325.1:0-3185 GCA_041750795.1 Pirellulales bacterium
CGCCGCCGCCAAGGATTGCTCGAGATCGCCACGATCGGCGCCACGGCGTCACGGCTCGCCGGCCAGCAAGAAAGCCGCCCCTCACGCTCCATTCTTCGCCCGGCGGCGTAGCGATTGCGGCCTCAACTCGCGCTGCCCACGCGCGCCAGCGTCATGGCAAACTCGTTGTGCGGCGATTGGTTGAGTTGCTTTCGCGTGGGTGAATAGTCGTACGTCTGCACCGTCTTGCCGTCGGCGTGAAACTCCAGCAGCCGCAGCCAACCGTCGCCCCCTTTGGGCTTCATTTGGAAATTCACCAGCACCTGGTGGACGTCGCGCCCCGCGGGAGTGGCGGTCGTGATGCGTGCCAGGCCGTCATTGAGCACGTGGCCGTTGAGCGTGAGCACGAAATTTTCGTGCCGGGCGACCAGTTCGTTCCAGAGCTCCTCGCCATCGGTCACGTCGTCGTCCGTGGCTTTCGCTACGCCGTAGTTGTGCGGATTCCAGTTTTGCTTGCTCCCGTATTTTTTCCAATCATAGCGCGTGTCGTCGTAATACATGTACGCGTGCGTGATGAGAATGGCCGCGCGATCCTTGTGGCGGACGGCCACTTCATTGGCCCACCGCACCACGTCGCGCCGCGGACCGAACTCCAGCGCCAAGACGACAAAGTCTCGACCCTCGGCCGAGAACAAGTGATAGCTGTTTTCCAGCCGGTCCGGCTCGCGATCGTAAGTGCCGCCGAACGTCGGCGTGCCGCGATACTGGCCGACGGTGAAGTAGTCGTTCAATAGCGTCGTGCGATCCCGGCACACGCCGCCCTCGCTGTAGTCGTGGTTCCCCGGCACCAGTGCATAGGGCACTTTGCCATCGAGCACCGCCATGGCCCGCTGCCCGTTTTCCCACTCGGCCGGGGCGTTATTGTTGGTGATGTCTCCCAGGTGCAGCACGCAGGCGATGTTGCGGTCCTTGGCGTTTTCGACAATCCAGTTGGTCTGCGCGAGAAATGTTTCCGGATAGCGCTCGCTGTAATTCTGCGTGTCGGGCAGCACGGCCACGGTGAACGATCCCTTCCGCGGCAATGGCGGCTCGCCGTCGACCAGCCGCGCATCGGCATAAGGTTCCGCCGCGGTGGCCGTCGAGCCCAGCACTGCCAGCGCCGCCGGTGTCACGGCCGCCAGCGCGCCGGCCTTCAACGCTTCACGTCGAGAAAGGTGAGACATGACTTGAGGCTCCTGATACTGCGGTGGGTCGTCGCGGCAGAGGCTATTATCCTCGCGGGGCGCTCCGCTGCAACCACGCACGTTTCCGCGCGTTCCACGGAATGCCGTTCGCTGAATTCGACCCGTGGGTCGACAAGTGCCCGTCAGGCACTCGGCCGGGGTGGTGCGAACCGTCGTGCTACGTCTGCTCTCGATACGTGCTCCAGCTCATGTACCCCAACATGAGTGCGGCCACCACGAACAAGACGTCCATGAACCTGCTCGCGCCGCTGAACGGAAACTTGATCGCCAGATCGAGCCCGAACAGGAGCAGCAACAACGCGGCCACGACCATGCCCGCGATAGTTAGCACTCTCGGCATTCTCTGTCTCGTTCTGGAATCCGCGGTTGCCGGGGACGCGGTCCGCGCGTGCAGGGCGCAGACCGGCTGGCAGAAGAGGAAGCGTCCGGATCTGCCGAGATTTCGCAAGATCGGGGCAGTCCCGGCCGTTTCGAAACCTGTTCTAATATAGTTCACGCATCGCGCACCGAAAACCGGCGAAAACCGCGGCAAAACGCCGCCTCCGACCCGGCTTGACCGCCCGCGTCCGATCGTATCAGTTGATCCCGTTGCAATGCGCCCCTTCCTCCAGCGACATGGTTCCCCCAGCGATTGCGTACCCCCGGCAAATCAGTCATGGCCGACATGCCCGACACTTCCGCCCACGACTGGCGCCGCTTTCGTGACGAAATGCCGGTGGCTGCGCGGTGGGCCTACTTCGATCACGCCGCCGTGGCGCCGCTGCCGGCGCGCACGCATCGCGCGATCGTCCAATGGGCGCAACAGGCCACCGACGAAGGCGACACCGTTTGGCCGACGTGGAGCCAGGGGGTCGAAGCCTGTCGCGCCGCGGCCGCGCGGCTGATCAACGCCGACCGCGCGGAGGTGGCGCTGGTTCACAGCACGACCGAAGGCTTGACGCTGGTGGCCGAAGGTTTCCCCTGGAACGCGGGTGACAACGTGGTCACGCTCGACAATGAATTCCCGTCGAACCAGTACCCCTGGCTCAACCTGCAGTCGCGCGGCGTCGAAACGCGCCGCGTCGCCGCGCCCGATGGACGCGTCGACCTCGCTCGACTGGCCGCCGCCTGCGACGCGCGCACGCGCATCGTCTCGGTCAGTTGGGTCGGCTATGCCAGCGGCTTCCGCGTCGACTTGGACGAACTGGCCGCGCTGGTCCACGCCCAGGGCGCGCTGTTTTGCGTCGACGCCATTCAAGGTCTGGGCGTCTTTCCGCTCGACGTGCAGGCCACGCCCATCGACTTTCTGGCGGCCGACGGCCATAAGTGGCTGCTGGGGCCCGAAGGCGCAGGGCTCTTCTACCTGCGCCGCCAGCATCTCGACCGCCTGCGCCCCATCGGCGTTGGCTGGCACAGCGTGGCGCACGCCAGCGACTACAGCCGCATCGAACTGGATTTCAAACCCTCGGCCGCGCGCTTCGAAGGCGGCACGCAAAACATGGTGGGCTTTCTCGGACTGGGAGCCAGCCTGGAACTGCTGCTGGAATATGGCACACCCGCCATCGCCCAGCGCATTCTCGAAGTGACCGACCTGGCCTGTCAGCGCCTGCAATCGGCCGGCGCCACGATCGCCAGCCATCGCGACGCCGCCCATCGCTCGGGCATCGTCTCGTTCGAACTGCCGGGACATGATCCGGTCGAAGTCCGCAAACGCTGCCTGGCCGCCGGCGTCGTCATCAGCGCCCGCGGCGGCCGCCTCCGCCTGGCCGCCCACGCCTACAACGACGAGCAAGACATCGAGCGCCTCGTCGACGCGCTGGCGTAGTCTCTCCTCTCCCCTCGCGGGAGAGCGACTGTGTTAATTTTCAAGTCTGGTTTGGCAGTGGTTGCCAGGTTTTTTTGTCGCGCAGCATAGCGTTGAGGATGGTGAGGAGCTTGTGCATGCAGGCCACGAGTGCCACCTTTGCCTTTTTGCCTGCCTGG
>JBGSYQ010000326.1:0-14613 GCA_041750795.1 Pirellulales bacterium
CAGCAGCCGCGCGCCGGGCAACTCGCGATGCGGGCGCACGCGAAAGGCGCCCCGGACGTTCGCCTTCCGCTTGCTGGCGGGAAGCCGCGCTTGCAACGCCGTGCGACGATGACGCACGAGCAAATCTGCCGCCAGCGGAACGCGCAGATGCCCCGCCAAGCGCTCGGCCACCGTGTGCGGGCTGTTCACGCCCCGGCGAATGCGCCGTGTCCAGTGCATTGGCACCGGCACTACCGCGTCGGCTTGCCACGCAGCAAGTTGCTCGCTCCGCAACTCATTCAACAGATCGCCCAGGGCCATCGCCAGGCCGGGATTCGGCTCGGTCTTCATGCGCAGCACAGCCGTGCGCAGCTCGCCGTCGTAGCGGCCAAGTCGTAGGACAGAGTCGAAGTGCATCCGCTTGCCGTGGCAGTATGGACACAGAGCGCCCGAGCCTGTCGGCGGCGATGAACCACCGCAGCGGGTACAGACGGCACGCGTATCGACCAATTGGCCGCGACACGTCGAGCACAACAGCACTCGATCGAGCGCATCGATCGGAACCTGACAGTGCCCACACGTTGGCGGAAACACCAGATCGAGACCCAGGCCGAGCCAGCGGCGCAAGCGACCGGCCAGGTTCGGCACGCGGTTCAAACGTAGCGCTGACAACGCGCGCATGAGTCCACCAGCGGGGCGAGTGATTTTGATGATCCTATCACCCGGTGGCGGCTGACTGAAGCAGGATGCGGACTGGCGTCTGCGAGTGTCCTGACAACGTGGACCACGGCGGCCGCCTGTTTTACCAATCCTGCCGCGATGACAGCATTGACCGATCTTGACTCACTGCAATAAGTTAAATATCGTTCGCGCGTCACACTCTGGCCTCAGCCGCTCTCGCAGCCCACCCCACATGTCAGCGCCGCGCTCTCTTAGCCGCCGATCGGGTTACGCCGTCGGACAGCCGATTGGTGAATTGATGCGCTTGGCCTTGGCGCGGCCGGAGCTGGTCTCGCTGGCGGCCGGCTTTGTCGACCAGCAGAGTCTGCCGCTGGACGAAACTCGACAAGCGGTTGAGCGACTTCTGGCCGAACCGACGCAAGCGCGTGCGGCGCTACAATACGGCACCAACGCGGGGCATGTGCCACTGCGCGAGGCGGTGTTAGCCCGTTACCTGGCCGCCGACGGACCACGGTCGATCGCTCCGCGCCCGCCGATCGAAAACGTGCTGCTCACCGCCGGCAGCAACCAGCTACTGCACCTGGTGGGCGAGGTCCTGTTCGATCCGGGCGATCTGGTGCTCTGTGCCGCTCCCAGTTACTTCGTGTACCTGGGCCTGGTGGCCGGCCTGGGCGTCACGTCCGTGGGCATCGCCATCGACGACGACGGCATGATCCCCGAGTCGCTGGAAGAGGAACTGTCGCGCCGCGAGAAGGCGGGCCAGTTGAACCTCGTCAAGGCAATCTACGTCACCAGCTACTTCGACAACCCCAGCACCGTCACTCTGTCGCTGGAACGCCGGGCGGCGATCGTCGAAATTGCCAAACGCTGGTCGCGCGGCCGCACCATTTACGTGATCGACGACGCGGCCTATCGCGATTTGCGCTACTCGGGCGACGATCTACCCAGCGTGCGTGCCTTCGACGCCGAGGGCGACACGGTCATTGTGGCCGAAACCTTCAGCAAATCGTTCTCGCCGGGGCTCCGCGTCGGCTGGGGCATTCTGCCGCCGGCGCTGGTCGAGCCGGTCGCCACGCAAAAGGCCAACATCGACTTCGGATCGCCCAACTTCAACCAGCACCTGATGGCCACCGTACTGCAGCAAGGGCTGTTCGAGCCGCACGTGACGACGCTGCGCCGCGGCTATCGGGACAAACTGGCCGCCATGCTGGCGGCCATGGACGAACACCTGGCCGACATCGAGGGCGCCCAATGGCGGCGCCCCAGTGGCGGACTGTACGTCTGGCTGCGCGTACCGCCGGGCATCGACACCGGCCCACGCGGATCGCTGATCGCGCATGCGCTCGACGAAGGCATGTTGTACGTGCCGGGCGAATACTGCTATCCGGTCGAAGGTCAACCACGGCGCAGCGATCATGTTCGCCTGAGTTTTGGCGTGCAAACCTGCGAAAACATCCATCGCGGCATCGCGGCGCTGGCCCGAGCTTTGCGCCGCTCGAGCGCCGCGGCGAGTCCGGCCCAGACCACCCGCTAGGAGCACCCCGCGAGTGTCCAAGGCTTCAGTACCCACGTCGCCCGGCGGTATGATCCGCTTGCTGATCCTCGATCGCTATTTGTTGCGCCAATTCCTGCAAACGTTCGTGATCTGCTTCGTCAGCCTCACCGGGCTGTACGTCGTCATCGACGGCTTCGGCAATTTGGAAGAGTTCATCGACTATGGCCAGAAGCAAGGCGGCCTGCTGAAGGTGATGGGCGAGTATTATGGTTATCGCTCGCTGTCGTTCTTCGACAGCATGAGCCCCATATTGGCGCTGATCGCGGCCATGTTCACCGTCACCTGGATCCAGCGGCATCAGGAACTAACGGCCATCGAAGCGGCCGGCGTTCCCAAGTCGCGGATCATTCGGCCGATCGTCGCCGCGGTGATCGTCATCAGCCTGTTCAGCGCCCTGGTGAATCGCGAGTTGCTGATTCCGCGCGTGCGGCACCATCTCAGCCACAACGCTCAGGACCTGGGTGGCAGCAGCGGCAAGCTGCTCGTGCCGCGCTACGATAACGAGACCGACATCCTGTTGGGAGGTTCGGGCGCCAAGACGTATGCGAACGAACAGCGCATCGAGCGGCCCGACTTCTACCTGGTGCCGGGCTTGGATCGCTATGGCACGCGCCTGGCCGCTGAAAACGCCTATTATCGACCGCCGCGCGACGGCCGGGCCGGCGGCTATCTGTTTCGCAACGTCGAGTACCCCAACGGCATCGAAGCCCAACCATCGCTGTCGCTCGATGGCCGGCCGATCTTGTTGACGCCTCTGGATTATGATTGGCTGGAGCCCAACGAATGTTTCGTCGTCAGCAACATGAGCTTCGAGCATCTGGTGGGGGGCGCCGCCTGGCGGCAGTTTTCCAGCACTTACGGGCTGATTCGCGGGCTGCGCAATCGCAGCCTCGATTTTGGCGCTGACGAACGCATGGCCATCCACTCGCGCTTCGTACAGCCGTTGTTGGATGTTACGCTGTTGTTTTTGGGCCTGCCCTTGATTTTGTCGCGTTCGAACCGCAACGTGTTCGTCGCCATCGGCCTGTGCCTGCTGCTGGTGGTGGCGTTCATGTCGGTCGTGATGGGCTGCAAGTACCTGGGGTCGAACTATTGGCTCGAACCGGCCTCGGCGGCTTGGTTGCCGCTGATGATCTTTGTACCATGCGCTGTAGCACTGTCGGGCCCGCTGAGAGAGTAACCGGGAGGTGGGGGGATGAGCGCGACTGACAAGCGTCCGGCAATCGACGAGCATGCCACGCCCTGGGTCGAAGGGCGCACCATGCCGCAGGTGCTGCGCGAAACGGCGCGCCGCCATCCGCAGCACGACGCGCTCGTGTTTCCCGCGCTCGACCTGCGCGTGAGCTACGCCGAGTTTTCGCGCCAAGTGGATCAGGCGGCGCTGGGACTATTGGCGCTGGGCATCCAGCACGGCCAGCACGTCGCCATCTGGGCCACCAACGTGCCGGAGTGGGTCGTGCTGCAATTCGCCACGGCACGCATCGGCGCAGTGCTGGTGAACATCAACCCGGCCTATCGGCCCTTTGAACTCAAGTACGTGCTCCAGCAGAGTGACTCCGTGGCGCTGTTCCTGGTCGCGCGCTTCAAAACGTCGGACTACTTTGCCATGCTGGCCGAGGTTTGCCCCGAGTTGGCCCAAGCGAAACCGGGTGCATTGAGCGCGGCGGAGTTTTCCAAGCTGAAGTGGGTCGTCGCGCTCGAAGACGAGGCGCCCGCCGGCGCCATCACCTGGCAAGACATGCTCGCGCGTGGAGAATCGATCCCGGCGAGCAAGTTGGACGAAGTCGACTGCCTGCTCGAACCGGATCAACCCATCAACATTCAATACACCTCGGGCACCACCGGCTTTCCCAAGGCCGCCACGCTCAGCCATCGCAACTTGCTTTTGAACGGCTATTACACGGGCATGTGCCAGGCCTTCACGGCCGACGACCGCGTCTGCATCCCGGTGCCGTTTTACCACTGCTTCGGCTGCGTGCTGGGCACCATCACGTCAGTGGTCTATGGCGCGGCGATGGTGATTCCGGCCGAGAGTTTCAACCCCACGGCCACGCTGGACGCCATCGAGAAGGAGCGCTGCACGGCACTCTATGGCGTGCCCACGATGTTCATCGCGCAGTTGCAGGATCCCTCGTTGCCGGGACGCAACACTAGCTCGCTGCGCACCGGGGTCATGGCCGGCAGTCCCTGCCCGATCGAAGTCATGCGCCAGGTAATCGACCGGCTGGGAGCGAAGGAAGTCACGATCGGTTATGGATTGACCGAGGCTTCGCCCATCATCACGCAAAGCCGCCACAGCGACCCGATGGAACTGCGTGTGGAGACGGTTGGCCGGCTGCTGCCCGGCGTGGAGGCGAAGATCATTGATCCGGCCACCGGCAAGACGCTGGGCGACCATGAGCAAGGCGAGCTGTGCGCTCGCGGGCACGGCATCATGCTCGGTTACTACAAGAACGCCGAAGCGACCAGCGCGGCCATCGATGCCGAGGGCTGGCTGCACTCAGGCGACCTGGCCATGCGGCTGCCGAACGGCTACTACCGCATTACCGGCCGGATCAAGGACATGGTGATCCGCGGCGGCGAGAACATCTATCCGCGCGAGATCGAGGAGTTTCTGTTCACGCACCCGGCCGTGGAACAATCGGCCGTGGTGGGCGTGCCCGATCCGAAGTACGGCGAGGAGCTGTGCGCCTGGGTAAAGCTCAAAGCCGGCCGCACCTGCACCGAAGAAGAACTGCGCGATTTCTGCCGCGCCGAGTTGGCCCGTTACAAAGTGCCGCGCTACGTGAAATTCGTCGACAGTTTTCCCCAAACCGTCACCGGCAAGATCCAGAAGTTCAAGATTCGCGAACTGGTCTGCGACGAGTTGGGACTGAAGGAGCAGGAAACGGCGTGAACCCCCATAGCCCTCCTCGAAACTTGGTTTCTCAATCACCAGCGCACTATAATCCTGACAGAATTCCGAAACCTTTGCTTCCTACAGCCTACGGCCTTCGGCCTTCTTGAGGACCACCACCATGGCTGACCAACGCATTCAGACCTTTGCCGAATTCTGGCCGTTCTATGTGCGCGAACACTCCGTGCCGGCCTGCCGAGCGCTGCACTTCATCGGCAGCACGCTGTCGCTGGTGGTGATTGCCGCGGGCATCTTCTACAATCCTTGGATCCTGCTGGCCGCGCCGGTGGTGGGCTACGGCTTCGCCTGGTTCGGCCATTTCTTCATCGAGAAGAACAAGCCCGCCTCATTCAAGTACCCGCTCTGGTCGTTCATCGCCGACTGGAAGATGTGGGCCATGATGCTCACCGGCCGCATGAGCAGCGAAGTGCAACGAGCCATGGCGGCGGGGCAGTGAAGACCTCGCAGGCTGCGCGCTCGGTGCAACGCTGCGGACCCGGCCGGTGCAATCCGGCGTTGACACACATCGCGGCTGAAGTTTGAATGGGCCACGTCGGACAACTTATTACTTCACTCACCGCGCACGATTCACGCCATGTTCGGATCCCTGCTGGGCGTATTGCTGATTACGTTTGTCGTCTTTCTGCTCGTCTGGGGAACTGCACGGATGATCTTCAGTTGATGACAATTGGCGCACCTTGACAATTGGCGCACCTTGGCGAATGGCACGCAGTGTGCCTGAGCGTACAACACTCTCTTGGTGCGCGGTTATGACTCGGCGGCGCCTAGGCGGACCGGCACGTTGACTTCCTGGCCGTTGCCGCGGACGACGCTGACGACGACCTCCTGTCCGGGGTCCTTTTCTTCGACCACCGTCAGGAAATCATCGACGGTGACCACTTTCTTGCCGTCGACGGCCACGATCAGATCGGCCGAATTGCGGTCGATTGTCTGCGCGTCGTAAGTGAATGGCCCCTGGCGGCGGCGCTGGCGCACGACGCGAAATCCCTGTAATCCGGCCCGTTCGGCCGGTCCGCCAGCCGAAAGCGTGGCGATCAACAGTCCTCTTTCCGTTTGCAACACGCGCGTAATGCCCGTATCGGGGCGGATCACGCGGCCCCGTTCGATAAGCTGGGGTACGACGCGTGCGATGGTGCCGGACGGAATGGCGAATCCCACGCCGGCGCTCTGGCCCGTGCTGCTGGCGATGGCGGTGTTCATGCCGATCAGGCGCCCGCCGCTATCCAACAGCGGCCCGCCCGAGTTGCCGGGGTTGATGGCGGCGTCGATCTGGATGATGGATTTCATCGTGCGGTGATTGCGCGACGGCAAAGAGCGATTGAGGCTTGAGATGATGCCGGTGGTGAGCGTACGCTCGAGCCCGAAGGGATTGCCAATGGCGAACACGCGCTGCCCGACGCGCAACTGGGCCGAATCACCGATCGTCACTGGCAGCAGTGAACCCGGGGGCGCCTCGACCTTGATGACGGCCACGTCGCTCGACGCATCTTTGCCGATCAGCTTGCCATCGTACTGCGAGCCGTCAAACAGCGTGACCTGGATTTCGCGCGCGCCGTCGATGACGTGAAAGTTGGTGAGGATGTGGCCGTGCTTGTCGAACACGGTGCCAGAGCCTGCGCCTTCGGCGGCCGACTCGACGTCGAAGATCAGGAAGGCGTCGTTGCGCACGGTCTTGGTGTTGATGTTCACCACGCTGCGATTGACGTTCTCGTACACCGCGATATTGACCAGTTCTTCGTGCGTGAGTTGCGGCTGCCGCAATGTGTCGGCGGGCGGAACCACACGCGCCAGCGGTTCGCGGAGATTCGACGCGCCATCCACCCGGGGCAGAGGATCGAATCGCCGCTCCTGCGCCGACGCCGATCGCGGCTGCCGAGCCGCCCGCCAGGATTCGGAGAACGCCGCTCCGCCGGCAGCGGCGCACAGTGCCACGATCAGATACTTCTTCATGGTTGAGATCCAGGTTGGTTGGATAAAGCGGTCCGCGGCATCGCATTGCGTCGCCAGTGACGCCTGCGCGCCGGGCAATGTGCGTGAGGGGTCCTATGCGGCATTATTTCCGATAAGGTCGGGTGGACAAAGACGTCCTGCACCGACATCCTGCGGCTCCTGGGAAGCCGGCAATAAGCTACGGCGATCCAAGAGGTTGCGGCCAGCGAGCACAGGTCTGGGCCGACCGGGCTAGTGCAGGTGGCTAGCTCTGGCCTGCGTTAGTTTCCAGGCTTACACACCTTACCGCCGGCACAAATGGCCCCAGACGTGTTTTTGGGCGCTTTTTTGTGGCGTAAACCTAGTGCTGAGAATAGAATAGGCGTTTGGATGCAAGGATCGGCTGTCTAGAGCAGACCGTTGAAGAATTCGACGGGCTGCGACTTCACAGGACGCGATGACAAAATAGCGATGCAAGTCGTCGTTTTGTGAGCCGTGCAAAGTTTTGCTTCGCACTTGGCGAGGTTGAGGAATGCCATGACGGCATTTTTCAACAGACAACCAGGGTCATCAAGCTACTGCCAATCAAGCTGCACGCTGGGTCGTCGCCTTCGGAACACGACGGAGCTGGTGTGTAAATCGCTCATGCGAGTGGAGATCCCATCGATGTCTAAGTCTGTCGCTCGATTCGCCTTTTTCGGAATGTTGTTGGCGGCGCCGCTGGCCAATAGTGCCTGCCTTGCAGCCTCGACCGACGCCGAGCCCATCACGCGGCTCGACACGTACGTGGCGCCGGATGGTGCGGGTTACTTTGCATTGCGATTGATGCCCAACGTGACACTGTCCGACAACGGCGGACGTGACGTCGTCGTCCTGTTCGACACCTCGGCCAGCCAGACCGGCGCGGCCCGCGAGCGTGGACTTGAGGCCCTGACCACGTTGCTGTCGAGCCTGCAAGCTGCCGATCGAGTGGCGCTGGTGGCGGTCGATCTCGAACCGGTGGCGCTGACCGCGGGCCTGGTCTCCCCCAGCGGCGAGCCACTGCAAGCGGCGCTGTCCGCGTTGCGCCAACGCGTACCGTTGGGCGCCACCGACATGCCGGCCGCATTGGCGGCAGCCGCCAAGACCTTCGACAATCAACAGGCCAGCAAAGCACTGGTATACATCGGCGATGGAATCAGCTCCGCCAACTTCCTGCAATTGGAAGACTATCGCCGGTTGATCGAAATGCTCGTCGCCGAGCAGATCCCGCTGAGCAGCTATGCCGTGGGCGTGCGCGTCGACAGCGCGCTGTTGGCTTCGCTGGCAAACCTGACAGGGGGCATGCTGGCGATCGACAGCGAATCGATCGATCCGAAACAGGCCGGAACGTACCTGGCCTCGGCCGTGCGCGGCATCGTGGCCTGGCCTGGCGAAGTGAATTGGCCGCCGCAGTTCACAGACGTTTATCCCTCGAAGCTCACGCCGCTGCGCAGCGATCGCGATACGATCGTGATCGGCAAGGGCCTGTTGTCGGGCGACCAGGTCATCGCGGTTTCGGTCGCCGTCGGCAACGCGTCGCAGTCGCTCAAGTGGACGGTGACGCCCGCGGAGTCGAATGCAGACTTTGCCTTTTTGGCGCCGCTGGTCGATGGCGCTTCGTCCGACGGTGGATTGCGGTTGGCCACGGTGGGCACGCCTGGTTTGCTGGAAATCCGCCGGCTCTTGATTCAATCGACCGAAACGCTGGCGAAGCTCAGCGGGCAGGCGATTGCCTCGGGCAACCTGGATACGGCCGAGCGCCTGGCCAACGAGGCCCTGCGCCGCGATCCGAATGACACGACCGCGCTGGCAGTGCAGCGGCAGTTGGCAAAGCTGCGCGTCACCGGAAACAGCGCGACGGCATTGCCGAAGTTGGAGCTCAAACGATTTCAAAGCGAGCAAGCGGCTCCGCCGCGCGCCCAACCGCCGCTCGAGCTGCGCGGGCCCGAAGTCACGGATTTGGCGGTCAGTCCGGCTCCGCCGATCGATCCCTTGAACGACGGCCAGGGACGGTTCCTGAATACGATCGAACAACAGCGTCGACTGATGACCGCGCAGGTCAAAGCCGAGGTGGAGAACGCGCTGCGCGACGCACGGGCGCTGATGTCGAGCAATCCGGCTGCCGTCGAACAGAACGTCAAGCTGATGCTGGAGCGCGTCGACCGCGTGCCGGAACTGCCGGCCGAGGTTCGTGCGCAGTTGCGCGGCCAGTTGGAAGCGACGTTGCGCGTGGCCAATAGCCGCGCAGCCACCAAGGACATCATCGATGTGGAAGTGGCGCGCGAACGTGCCGCGGCCCTCGACCGACTGAGCATTGCCCAGGGACTCGTCCGCGATCAGGACAGGCTCGAGCAGTTGATGGACCGCTTCGACTCGTTAATGGACGAAGGGCGCTACACGGCGGCCGACAACCTGGCGTCGATCGAGGTGGCGGCCGTCGCGCCGGATACGCCGATCGCAAAGTCGTCGGCTTTGGTGGCCCACATGACGGGCGCTCACGAGTTCAATATTGCGCTACGCACCGTGCGTCAAAAAGCCGTGGTCGATACGTTGGCCGCGGTGGAAACCTCGCTGATTCCCTTCCCCGACGATCAACCGGTGGTCTATCCAGACGCTGCGGTGTGGGAGGAGCTGACCGAACGGCGCAAAAAGTATGCCAACGTCGACCTGGCAACAGTGGGATCCGCCGAGGAAAAAATCACCCGGGCGCTGGACGAGACAACCACCATGGAGTTCATCGAAACGCCATTGCAAGATGCAGTCGACTATTTGAAGGATCTGCACAGCATTGAAATCCAACTGGACCAGAGGGCTCTGGAGGAAGCCGGCATGGGTAGCGACACGCCGGTTACGCGCACGCTCAAGGGCATCACGCTCCGCTCGGGCTTGCGTTTGCTCTTGGACACCTACGACCTGACCTACGTGATCAAGGATGAAGTGCTGCTGTTCACCACCATCGACGTTGCCAGCCAGGAGCTAGTGACCAAGGCCTATCCCGTGGCCGACCTCGTTATTCCGATCATCTCGGGCGGCGGCATGGGTGGCATGGGCGGTGGCATGATGGGAGGAATGGGTGGCGGCATGGGTGGCGGCATGGGCGGTGGCATGGGCGGCGGCATGGGTGGCATGGGCGGCGGCATGGGTGGCGGCATGGGCGGTATGGGCGGCGGCATGGGTGGCGGCATGG
Organism: Pirellulales bacterium; assembly: GCA_041750795.1. GTDB lineage: Bacteria > Planctomycetota > Planctomycetia > Pirellulales > PALSA-1355 > JTS-RE94. The sequence continues at coordinate 10,270 of JBGSYQ010000326.1, forward strand.
GCGGCATGTTCAACGTCGCCGACCCCGTCGACGGCGCCGCACCTGCAACCAAGGGCGAGGCCGCGTTCCAGGCATTCGCCGTTGACGACGACCTGCGATTGGGCCCCCAGGGCAGCAAGCCCAAAGCGACCCCCGCTATCAAGCCCGCGACGAAGCCCGACAAACCGGCAGTCGCCTCGAAAGCCCCCGCCAAAGGCAAAGCAACACTTACGGCACTACCTTTGCCCGCAGGTGAGGACCGCGACGTCGCCTGGAACGATTATTTCGCCGCGCACGCCGACGTCGAGCCAGAGCGGATCCGCGAGACGACGCGCCAGCTGGCTCGCGCGCGACGCTTCAACGAAGCCATTGCCATGATCAACGGCGCGTTGCGGCAAGGGCAGCCGCAACCTTGGATGTACGAAGCGATGGGGCTGGCCATGCAGCTCGGCGGCCGACCAAAATCGGAAATCGAACGCACGATGATGTCGGCAATCGACTTCAGCGAGAGTCCCGACGATTATATGTACGTGGCTCAATACATGGCTCGCATCGGCTTGGAGTCGCGCGCATTGAGCGTGTTTCGCCAGGTCTCGATTATCGAGCCCTTGCGCCCCGAGCCGTACCGCTATGGCCTGGATCTCGCCGAGCGCACCGGCGACCTGGCGGGCATTCGCTGGTCGAGCCTCGGTATCCTCCGGCAGGCCTGGCCCAAGGGCCACGACGAGCTGATCAATCGCGCTCGGCGCGCCGCCCTGGCCGCGGTTGACAAACTGCGCGCCGGCGGACAGGCGGAAGACGCGGCCCAGTTTCAGGCGCAGCTCGATGAAGCCAAACAGCGCGACTGCATCGTCAAGGTCACCTGGACAGGCGACGCCGATGTGGACGTGATGGTCGAAGAGCCCGGCGGAACGATCTGTTCGTTCCGCCATCCGCGCACCACCGGCGGTGGTGTCCTGCTGGGCGATTCCGCCTCGCGCGAAGGTCAATCCGCCCTCGCCGGTGTGAGCGAGACGTACGTCTGCCCCGAAGGGTTTGACGGCACCTATCGCGTGCTGATTCGGCGAGTTTGGGGGCAAGTCACGGCCGGCAAAGTCACCGTCGACGTGTATCACCACTACGGCTCCGAAGGCGAGCAACACCTCCGCGAACAGATTCCTTTGGGACAGGAAGACCAACTGGTCGTGTTCCAACTCGACGGCGGGCGGCGCCAGGAGGCCGTGGCGGATCATTTGTTGGCCAACGCCGCCGCCGAGCAGCTTTCGATCAATCAGGCGATCCTCGCCCAGCAACTCAATTCGCTGGCAAACAGCGGCAGCGGCGCCGACCTGAACGCCTCGCGGCAGGGGCTGTTCGGTGTCCCCATCGTTCAACAGGGAGTCGGCTATCAGCCGGTGATTACCGTTCTGCCGACCGGCACCAGCCTGACGGTGACGGGCGTCGTTTCCGCGGATCGACGCTACGTGCGAATCACGCCCACACCGCTGTTCAGCGGTGTCGGTTCCGTGACAACCTTCAACATCCAAACCGGTGCAACGGGCACGACCAACACCGGCAGCGGCCAGCCAATCGGCTCGAATCCGAACGACGGTACGGGCAGCTAGTGTTCCGCCAACGCTTGGATTTCGGATGATAGCTCTCACGCGGAGCACTAGATATATAATTGCGCCAAAGCACTTGCGTCTTTAGCGATGTTTCGCCTCACCCGAGTGAATCGGGTTGACGCTCCACTAACAGCCCGTTGAAGAATTCGACGGGCTGTGACATCGCACGGACGCGATGACAAAATAGCAACGTAAGTCGTTATTTTGCGAGCCGTGCGAAGCTTTGCTTCGCACTTGGCGAGGTTGAAAAATGCCAGGATGACATTTTTCAACAGGCTGCTAGTCGACTGTAAACGTGCGGCGAAGCTGAGCGGAGTCCATCGGCAGGGGCGCCGTCAGACGCGGGCCTGACGCACCATCCCCGGGTAGACGTCGAGATCGAGCCGTTCGACCAGGCCGGCGTTGAGCCGCTCGACGGCGATGGCGCCCATCACGGCGTTGTCGGTACACAGCCGCAAGGGCGGAATGTGCAGTTCGATGCGCCGCTGTTGGCACACCTCGCTCAGCCGCTCGCGCAGCCGAGCATTGGCCGCCACCCCGCCGCCTACGCACAGCACGCGCATGCCCGTGCGATCGACGGCCAGCAGCGTCTTGGCCACCAGGCAGTCGACGACTGCTTCTTGAAAACTGGCGGCCAAATCGGCTACAAGCTTCGGCTCTAGCGGCGGCTGCTCGTCAAGTTTCGTGCCGGGCGGCGCGATGCGATAGCGAACCGCCGTCTTCAGGCCGCTGAAGCTGAAGTCCAGTCGATCACTGTCCACCAGCGGGCGCGGCAGCGCGAAAGATCGCGGGTTGCCCCCCTGGGCCGCGCGTTGGATCGCCGGTCCGCCGGGAAAGGGCAAACCCAGCAGGTTGGCCACTTTGTCAAACGCCTCGCCGGCGGCGTCGTCGATCGTGCCTCCCAACAACTCGAACTCGATGGGCGTGGCGCAGCGATACAGGCTCGAATGTCCGCCGCTGACAATCAGTCCCAGACAGGGAAATACGTCCTTGCCCGCCGCCAACCGGCAGGCATAGATATGAGCCTGTAAGTGATTGACGGCCACCAGCGGCAGTCCGCGCGCCAGGCAGAGCGCCTTGGCCGCCGCCAGCCCCACCAGCAACGACCCCGCAAGCCCCGGCGTGTTGGCCACAGCCACGGCATCGATCGCGTCCAGTCCCACGCCGGCCTTGGTCAGCGTTTCGTCGATGACCGGCAGGATGCGCTCCACGTGTGCTCGCGAGGCCAGCTCGGGCACCACGCCGCCGAAACGCTCGTGCAGCTTCTCTTGCGAAGCAACGACGCTGGCCAGCACGTCCAGCCGGTCGGTCACCACCGCCGCGGCCGTCTCGTCGCAAGTGGTTTCAAGGATGAGCAGCGTTTTCATGGACGTGACGACAATGGATGCAAGGGGTGGACGCCCCGGCGCGCCATTCTTGTTGGCTGTGGTCAGGCATCGCACACAGGGAGGGCGCAGTCGAGCCGTTCACCCCCAGGCTACCCAAGACGGGGACGGCCGTCAAAACGCCGACTGCTTGCCGCTCGCCGGCTGGCCGGTGGCGAGCGCAGCGCCCAGGCCCAGACGCTGGCGCCACAGCAACCCGACCAATGCCACCATCAACAGCGGCACCAGCACGTCGGTCCAGAACCATGAACCGGCGTTGCCGGGCGCGAAATTGTGAGCGATAACCATTTGCCGGATGTGGCCCACGGCATCTCCTCCCAGCCAACAAACCGTCGCCAGAACGGTCGCCACACGAAAGCCCATGCTGGGATAAAAGGCCACCACGCCCAATACGCCGATGGCCAAGTCGGCCATGCCCACTTCAAATTGAAATGGGCTCGTTTGCCAGCCGATGTGTTCGGCCGTGGTCTCGGCAAAAAACACGTGCATCACGAAGGTGAACAGTCCGGGCAAGCTGACTGCCAGCAAGGCCACCCAGCGAAACAGCTCCTCGGCAAGGCTTCGCTTTCCCGTCTTGCGCCCTCCATAGTGCAAGGCAACCGCCACAACAATGGCCGCGATCAGCATGACCAGGCTGAAGTTTCCCAGCACGCTGCTGATGACCAGTTCGACCATGGACTTGCTCCCCGTATTCTGAGCGCATCGCGGCGCAGCCGCGCCCCGCGAAAACTTGTCTCAGCGAACGGCGGTGAAATCGTCTGCGAGACGGCAGTCGGGGTCTGGCGTGTCGCAGTGGCTCTGCTGGGCCAATGCGTCGTGATCGGCGTCCGCCTCCATCGGCACGGCAGGCTGAGACGCCAGTTGCGCAAGCGCCGCGTTCAAATCGTCGGCCAGGCCGTGCCAGTAGTCGCCACTACGCAGTTGCACGTGCTCGATGGCGCCGCCGCGAGCCACTTCGCGCAAAATGCGGCGCATGCGAAATACGGGACCGGCAAACCGGTTGCTGAAGCTCAGCATGTCCCAGGCGATCGGCACCAACAGTATCGAGGCCAACAGGGTGCGTCCGCCGGCCGCGTGCCAATCGTAGGTGGCGAAGTACGCGAAAAAGGAGGGCTGCTCCGGCCCAGTCGCAATCAGCCACGTGAGCCTCAAGAACTCCATGGTGGCGATGCACGCCAGCCAGTAGAAAACCACCCGCAGCACGAGCAGTCCTTGGACCTTGGGATCGACGAGCAATCGTTTTCGCTTGTAGTGTGCCATGGTGCCTGCTCGACGTTGTGCCTGGTCTAGCGCCTACCGCCTCGTCCGCCTCCTCCGCCACCGCCTCTGCCGCTGCCTCCCGAACCGCTTCCGCTGCCGCCGCTGCCGACGTCGCC
>JBGSYQ010000327.1:0-12960 GCA_041750795.1 Pirellulales bacterium
GGTTCGCCCGAATCGGCCTTCCAGAACTTGCGGTTGACGATCTCGGCGAGGCTGTCGGTTCCGGGGACGGCGCGGAGGATGACGCTGCCGCCGTCGCCGCCATCGCCGCCGTCGGGACCGCCGCGCGGCACGAACTTCTCGCGGCGAAAGCTGACGCAACCGTCGCCGCCGCGGCCCGATTCGATTTCGACAGTGACCCGATCGACGAACATACGACCGCCATGGTATGAGAACCGCCAACCATTAAACAGTTAGCCCCCAGCCAATGACGACCGGGGGCTAAGTGGAGTGCGATCGAGTGCGCGACCGAGCCGGTGATTCGCCCGGCGAGTTACGCCACGCTTTCCAGCACGTTGACGCGGCGACCTTCGCGGTCGAACTGCACCACGCCGTCGGCCAAGGCAAATAGCGTGTAGTCGCTGCCGGTGCCGACGTTGCGGCCGGCTTGAAATTTGGTGCCCACCTGGCGCACCAGGATGTTGCCGGCCACGACCTGTTGGCCGCCGAATTTCTTGACGCCCCGCCGCTGACCGTTCGAGTCGCGGCCGTTGCGGCTGGAGCCTTGCCCCTTCTTATGTGCCATGATCGTGTGCTCCGGCCGCTGCGCCTTTCGGCCAGGGCCGCGTTCGAGGAGTATCGCTCGGCGTTTGCCGACAAACTCGCAAATCTACCGGTATTCCCAGCGATAGTCAACCTGACCTGGAATGCCGTAGCGTATCTGGCGCTTGTCCTCGACGTATTCGTCCCCCGGACGCCAGAAGTTGAGCACCAGCGTCTTTTGCAACAATTGGCGGCCGGTCGTCGGAGGATCGCCCGCTTGGAACGCCCCGGGCGGATCGTCCCATTGATAGGCGTTGCTCAGCCCGGCCACCGAAACCGAGAAGGTATCGACCCGCGGATCCACGTCCTCCCAGGTCGCCACGCCCCACACGCTGCGGTCGATTAACCCGTGGCTCACGGGAATCTTCTGGCTGCCCACGTCCACCGTGTTGAGCAACGTGCGGTTGGGATCTTCCTTCTGCTGAATGGCCTGGATGGCCGTGGGAATCACACGATCGAGATACGGTTTTTGATACTCGTGCGACTCCAGCACGAACGTGGGGAAGAACCGCATCTCGCGGTCGATGGCGCCGATGGCGTGCGTCTCGTCGTCCTGCTTCGTGGGACGGAGATGCTCGCCCGTATTACGCACGTGGTAGATCATGTACCAGATCAGCTTGCGCTCCATGCGGCCGCCCGCTTGCGGCACGTCGACCCACATCATCCGCACCGGCTTGAAGGTAAACTCCAGGCACCAGATATCCCGGCGAAATACCGTGCCGGTGGCCATCTGTCGCAACGTCTGCGATTCGGGCGAATACTGTGGCTGCCATTCCAAGCCAGGAATGCCTTGCAGAATCTCCACGATGTCGTGCGTGCTGAACGTCTCTTCCTCGTGGCGATCGGGCGGGATCGTAATCTCCACTCCCGGGGCCAACTGGCGAAACGGCCCGTTGCCGTCACCAACCGGCAGACTGGCCGTGGCCGCGAACCTGTCTTGCGCTTGCGCGGGGCGCGCTAGCACGCAGTAGGCCGCGCCGACCAACATCGCCAACACCAGCGCGGCCGACCAACGCATCATCGAAACGTAGCGCATGAACGAGGCTCTCTCTTTTTGCGCAAGTTATGTTGGGCGAAGTGAGCAAATCGGGCGGAAGCCAGCCCAACGCATTCCGCCCACCGCCAATGCGTCGCCGAGGCACACCTCGGCTGCCGCATGGAACTATTGAGTATAGTTGGGGTTGCGCCAGACGGTCAACTTTTTGGACGCCCCGGCTCCAGCCGCCAGCCGAGTTGCACGCTTTGTGACGGTGCTGCGGCCAGATCGGCCTGGCCCCGATAACGCCGCACCGGCACGGCACGGCCCGCAATTTCGAGATTCAACCCCTCGACCGCCAGCGGCCAGTGCCGGACTACGACACGCTGGGGCTCGCCTTGGGACGCCGGATCGGCCATCTCGAACCGCACCGTCGCGCCACCTGGCGTGGTGAATTCTTCGGGCTGGGGGCACTCGCTGCAACAAAACCACAGGCTCAGCGCGTCGAACAGTTGCAGTTGCAACAGCGCTCGCTCGGCAAGGTCGCGCGTATGATCGCCCGAGTGCGACAGCCAGGCCTGCAAACAGCCATCGCGCAGATTGTCGTAGGTGGCCAAGAACCGCTCGGCCAACTGCGTCTCCATCGGCTTGTTCTTCCAGGCCGCGTCAAAGCGGCGCAACAGCGCACAAAAGTGCCCGGCCACGACATAACCGGCCAATGCCCCATGCTCGGCGGCACCGGTGATCGAGCGGCTCCAGATCTCCAGGCCGTCGGCCACGTCCATTTCGGTGAACGAGCGGGGGCGGCCCGTATCAGCCTCCACACCGGGCGTTTGCTCCCACTCGCTCCAGCCGTCGTCGTGATGCGTGATGGCCCACAACAGCTCGTCGCGCGCCACCAGCGGCACGACCTCGCCCGCTCCCCAATGCTCTGCCAATTGACCGGACAGGCGCGCGTGGTCGACTTGCGAAATCAGAATCCAACTGGCGCCGGCCACATCCGGCCGTGCCAACTCGCGGCGAATCATCCTTTGCGGCTCCGGCTCCAACGGGGTCTCGGAAACGGACGCGCGTCCCTTGAAAAGCCTATCGACCGGGCGATCGAAAAGAAAGTCGGCACGGCGGCGTAGTGGCTCGGTCCCCAGAGCAACGCACCGCGCGATTGCTGCAAGAGCAAGCCGATTCCGCTTGGCAGGCGGTTGAGGAGCTCAACGGGCTGCAGATCGATGGGGCAGCCTGAAGGCCGGACTCCAACGGAGCGACACACCAACGGGGCTATTGCTGCACCACGGGCTGGACGGCCGTGGGGGGCTTGGCGGCCGTGGGCACCGTAGCGTCGGTCATGCGCAGCCGCTGCACCATGGCACGGTCGGCCTGGGCAAAGCGCTCGCTCAACTCCTGCTCATAGGTGAAGGCCAGCGAAACGCGCTTTCCCGCGGTATCCTGGATCAAGTAGTAGACCCATTCGATGGGCAGCTCCGACACGACGCCCCGCGCCACCACTCGCAGCACCTGGTAGCCGGCTTCGTTCTGGCTCTGCGAAGCGCTGGTGAACTGCCCAAAACTCTTGCCCAGCGAAGTCTGCACGTCGCGCTGAAACTCCGCCAGCGTCACCGGAGATTTCTTCTCGCCCGGCAACAGCGAAACATTGCACTGCGCCACTAGCTCTCCCTGGTCCATCAACCGCAGGATGGCCAGCTTCGCGTCGTCGGCGGTCAGATACCAGCGGCGGTCGTACGGAAACCGAAATTGCCCGGAAACCGCCGTATAGTCTAACGCCGCCAGTACGGGCGCGAGCGCCGGGGGCACTTTGGCAACCACTTCGGGTGTCAGGTGCCGTGACGACCCTATCGGCGTCATGGAAACGATCAGCTTGGCGACGGTGTCGAGCCCGGGCCCGATGTGTCCCACGGCCCGCTTCTCCTTGATGAGCAGGGCCAGATAGACGACCCGCCCGCGTGCCAGATCGAAGCGGTACTTGGCCTTTAGCTCGATCTCGGTGCCCACTCCTCCGGCGGCGCCGTTCACCGAGCCGGCCGCGGCGATCTCGACAATGCCGTCGGTGGTCTCTCCCAGCACGCCGGTGACGTCGGTCCAACTGACGGCGTCCAAACAGAGCAGGCTGGCCATGGTCTGATCCGAAAGCTTCCAGCTTTCACCAAACGCCACCGGCTCGCTCGGCAACAAATCGTCCACCAGCAAGCTTCCGCCCGGCACGTCGATCAAGTCGAGCTCTTCGCGCCGCAGCGCGGCCGTGGGGCAGTACAACACAGGAGCAGCGCCCGCCGCGCGCTCGACGGCGATCAGGCGATGCGCGTCGTCGAGCTTGGGCTTTTCGCCACCTTGGTCAACCTTGATCACCGCACGCGTGTCGTCGTAGTAGCGCAGCGTCCGCCGCGGACGATCGGCCTCGTCGACCGCCAGCAATTGCTCGTCGTATTTGAGGTTGGCGATCACGCTCATGGGCAAGTCCTGGGGCTTGCCATCGACGACCAGCTTCAAGTCGCCGCCAACTTGCAGGGCCACTTCCACGCGGGTCAATTCGCCAATCGTGTGCCTGCTTTTAAGGCTTTGTTTGGCGGCCGAATCGGCGGCGCCAAGCTCGCCGGGCGCCCAAATCAACAAAACCCAGGCCAGCACGACGTGGACACTGCGGCTGGAGTCCATTTTCAAGCCTCCCGCAAGAATGCGGCATGTGGTTTGCATGACAGGGCGCTGCGGTTAAGCCACGCCCAAGAGTTGCGGTCAATGGGTAACATCGACCCCATCGGGGCAGCGAATCTAGTCGGCCGGTTGGACTCGAAAAACGGGGAATTTGCGAGCTTTAGGGCGACGTGCCACCCAAATTGCTGGCACTGCAACCAAGCTGGCCAAAACGGCGTAAGATTTGGTAAAAGAACAACATGGGGCCAAAATCGGACCCCTGAGAATCCGCTTCGAGCATGCGGAATAATCCGACCAGCCGGCGCGAACATTTCAAGGCCAAACGTGACTTTCTTACGTATAGAGGTAGTGCCTATCCGTCAATCTCATCTTGTAAGAAGGTAAACGGCCGGCGCGGTCGTCAGCCGGTCAATAGGCCGGCCCACCGGATCGGTCAAGTGTCGCACGCCCATTGAGGGGCGTGAAAACCAGGAACTCTCTCGTCGGGCGCGGGAGCCGCAAGGATCACCGCCGGGAGTCGCTGGAGAGAAGAGGTGCTCACCATGCATTCGGACTACCACAACCCCATCATTCGTCAACTCCGCGATCAGCAAGTTCGCTTCGCTCCGCGCGAGAAGAAGATCGAACAGGTCAACCGCGCCGAGAAGCTGCTCAGCGAGTTGGACGACGGTCGCACCTATACCTACGAGTATCTGTGCTTCCGGATCACCGACTATCGGCCCGATTCGTTCCCCAATCTGAAGCTCACCGGAGCCGAGGTGGGGCACGATCTGCGGCTGTTCGTCGAGGATCTGTCGGACGCCGCCGATTTGCCGGCCAGCCGCGCCGGAGAGCGCGTGCTGACCGTCGAAGAGTTGAGCAAGCTGTTCAAGGTGTCGACCAAGACCATTTCGCGCTGGCGCCAGCAGGGGTTGGTGAGCCGCCGCTTCGTGTTCGACGGCCGCAAGCGCGTCGGGTTCTTGCAGAGCTCGATCGACCAATTCGTCTCGAAAAACCAGGAACGGGTTCGCCGCGGAGCCCGCTTCAGCCAGCTCACGCTGGAAGAGCGCAGCGAGATCGTGGAACGCGCCCGCCGCCTGGCCAATGCCGGCGGAGGACTGTCCGACGTGACCAGGCGCATTGCCAAGCACATGGGACGCAGCGTCGAGACGGTGCGCTACACGTTGAAGCACTTCGACCGCGAAAACCCCGCCATGGCCATCTTCCCGCACGCGGGCGGCCCCTTGAGCGAGGAAGACAAGAAGAAAATCTACCAGCAGCACCGCCGCGGCGCGCCGATCGAGTCGCTCGCCCAGCGCTACCACCGCACCAAGACCAGCATGTACCGGGTGATCAACGAGATGCGCGCCCGGCGCATCACCGAGCTGCCGCTGGACTACATTCCCAACACGGTGTTCGGCCGCGCGAGCATGGAAAAGGCCATGCTGGCCGAGATGCCCGCCTTGGAAACGCCGGCCAAGAAGACGCGGTTGCCCGCGGGATTGCCGCCCTACCTGGCCAGCCTGTACGAGGTTCCGCTGCTGACGCGCGAACAGGAAGCCCACTTGTTCCGGAAGTTCAACTTCCTGAAGTACAAGGCGGCCAAACTTCGCAAGCGGCTGGACCCCGCTCGTGCCAAGAGCGGCCTGATGGACGAGATCGAGAAGCTCTACGAACAGGCCGTGACGGTCAAGAACCAGATCGTGCGAGCCAACCTGCGGCTGGTGGTTTCGATCGCCAAGCGGCACGTCGGCCAGTGGGACAACTTCTTCGAGCTGGTCAGCGACGGCAACATGTCGTTGATCCGCGCGGTGGAGAAGTTCGACTACGCTCGCGGCAACAAGTTCAGCACCTACGCCAGTTGGGCGATCATGAAGAACTTCGCGCGCACCATTCCCGACGAACACCGCCAGCACGACCGCTTCCGAACCAGCCATTCGGAAATGTTCGCCGCCACCGAAGAGTATCGCACCGACCAGTACGAGCAGGAATCGGCTCAGCACCAGCGCGAGTCGCAGATCGGCAAGATACTCGGTCGGCTTGACGAGCGCGAGCAGAAGATTATCATTAGTCGATTCGGCCTGGATCACAGCCAGGAACCGCAAACGCTCAAGGAAGTGGGCGCCGTAATGGGCGTCACCAAGGAGCGCGTCCGGCAAATCGAGGCCCGAGCGCTCGATAAGCTGCGGATCGCGGCCGAGCAAGACAAGGTCGAAGCGCCCGGTCCGGTTTAGCCGCGGCGTCGACCGCCGTAAATTGAAGTACCTTTTGACGCTCTGGCGGTCCACAACCGGACCGCCAGCGCGTTTTACTTGGCGCCCCGAGCCAGGGGATCTTGCCCAAGAAGGAGACCGGCGACAGGCCAGCCAAACGACCGCTGTGGTGATAATCTTCCCGCGCCGGCGTTTTCGCGGCCTTCTTGCGTCTCCCCTACCTCGAACCGGACAGCCTACCTCGCGCCGGACAGCGGCGCGATGGCCGCCGTCCTTCGTCGGGTGCTAGCAGTGCAATGCGCGGGGAAACTTGCGCTTGGCCCGGTAAGGGAAGGAAACAAACCTGTTTTTGGGAGCGAAACGGGGGATGACGCGTTGGCCAGGCCGTGGAATCGGCTCCCCGTATTGCAAGGAACTGGAGGTTCGTTATATTTAGTGGTTTTCGTGGGGGACTTGCAGGCTAGCGTAGCTCAATTGGCAGAGCAGCTGATTTGTAATCAGCAGGTTGTGGGTTCAAGTCCCTCCGCTAGCTCGTCGGCGCGGACGGGAGCAGCTTGGAGGCGACGCGCGGGCGTTCGCTTTCCAGACGGACTAACCGGGAACAGCCCACCCTCGGAGTGTGCGCGCTTCAAGGCTCGAATGGTTCAGGGGGGTTTCCCGAGCGGTCAAAGGGGTCAGACTGTAAATCTGATGGCACTGCCTTCACAGGTTCGAATCCTGTACCCCCCATGCAAATATGCTGGTCGGTCCGTGGTGTTCTTTCCGGTGCGCCGAACGCCCAATGAACGCGGGTGTAGCTCAATGGTAGAGCCATAGCCTTCCAAGCTAAAGACGAGGGTTCGATTCCCTTCACCCGCTTTGAATAGCGCGACACACAAAACACAAACGCCACGCAAGCATCGAGACGCCAGCCACCGAGTCAGCCCCCCGCGTACCAACCCGACGAGACAGGAATAGCACGCGACACCACGAACAAAATCAGTCACCTGACAAGAGAACCGTAGAGACAAGAGGACGGGCACCGAGGCGCAGCCCGGCGCGGGAACGTAGGCGCAGCCCGGCGCGGGAACGTAAACCGAGACGAGCGATTTTTTTGAGAAACCGGCGTGCTCCATCCCATGACGACAGCACTGGCCGGCGACAGGACCAGCGATGGACTCGGGCTGCTGTAGCTCAGTTGGTAGAGCGCGTCCTTGGTAAGGACGAGGTCATGGGTCCGAGTCCCATCAGCAGCTTTTGGCGGCCACAGGTTCGCGGGTATCGAAACACAACTCAATTGACCTAGGGATAAGACCAGGGAGACAGAATGGCCAAGGACACATTTGAACGGAAGAAGCCGCACGTCAACGTTGGGACGATCGGCCACATCGATCACGGCAAGACCACGCTGACCGGCGCCTTGTTGGCCGTGCAGTCCGCCAAGGGACTGGCCAACTTCAAGTCGTACGCCGATATCGCCAAGGGCGGTACGGTCCGCGATGAAACCAAGACCGTGACCATCGCCGTCAGTCACGTGGAATACGAGTCGGACAACCGACATTACGCCCACATCGACTGTCCGGGACACGCCGACTTCATCAAGAACATGATCACCGGCGCCGCCCAAATGGACGGAGCGATCCTGGTGGTCTCGGCCGTCGACGGCCCGATGCCCCAGACGCGCGAACACATCCTGTTGGCTCGCCAGGTCGGCGTCCCAGCGCTGGTCGTATTCTTGAACAAGTGCGATCTGGTCGACGACGAGGAATTGCTCGAACTGGTCGAACTCGAACTGCGCGAACTGCTGACCCGGTATGGTTTCCCCGGCGACGACATTCCCATCGTCCGCGGCGCCAGCAAGCCGGCCTACGACAATCCCAAGGATCCGGCTGCCACCAAGTGCATTCAGGATCTGCTCGACGCCATCGACAGCTACATTCCCGAACCGGTCCGCGAAGTCGACAAACCGTTCCTGATGGCCGTCGAAGACGTGTTCTCGATCGAAGGACGTGGCACCGTGGCCACCGGCCGCATCGAGCGCGGCATCGTCAAGGTGGGTGACGAGGTCGAGTGCATCGGTTTGACCGAAAAGCCCCGCAAGACCACTTGCACGGGCGTGGAAATGTTCAACAAGACGCTCGATCAGGGCCAGGCGGGCGACAACGTCGGCATCCTGTTGCGCGGCATCAAGCGTGAGGAAATCGAGCGCGGCCAGGTGTTGGCCAAGCCCGGCTCCATCACGCCGCACACCAAGTTCGAGGCGGAAGTCTACGTGCTGTCGAAAGAAGAGGGTGGCCGCCATACGCCGTTCTTCTCGGGCTACCGCCCGCAGTTCTACTTCCGCACGACTGACGTGACCGGCTCGGCCAACCTGGCCGGCGACGCCGAGATGTGCATGCCCGGCGACAATGCCAAGTTGAGCGTCGAGCTGATCACGCCAATCGCCATGGACGACGGTGTCCGCTTCGCCATTCGCGAAGGCGGTCGCACGGTCGGCTCGGGCGTGGTGACGAAAATCATCGCCTGACGAAGGCGAAGCGAAACGGCGCGTCGTCCGGTCCGCTGGGGTAACGCCTCCGGCGGACCGGAACGCACGCAAAACGAGCGGAAGGGCGCTCGATCGGTCGGCCTCAGTCAGGCCGCTCGATTGAGCGGCTTGCCGCCCACAGGGGTGTAGCTCAATTGGCAGAGCGCTGGTCTCCAAAACCAGAGGTTGCGAGTTCAATTCCCGCCGCCCCTGCCAATGACCACGAAGCGTGCGGCGCCTGTTTCGCAAAGCGCCGCACGGGGGATGAGGTTGCGAAAAACGGCGCGCCACGACGACGCGCCCGTTCGGCAGTCAACGGGCAAGTAGCAACAGGAAAGTAGCAACGGGCAAGTAGTCCGTTAGCAAGCGAAGCAGTTCACAGGACGACGCACAAAGCGGAGCGGTCCGGCGATCGGTCGCTGGGAATCGCTGCAAGGAGCATCACAGGCAGAACCAGGTTATGGCCAAAGAGAAAACCGCGACCGCCAATCCGATCATGCGTGAGCTGTTTCAGTTCAGCCTGTACAAGCGCAGCCAGGGTCGTATTGCGCGCCAAGTGACCTTCGCGGCGATGTGGATCTGCGTCGCCTTGGGCTCCTGGCGATTGAGCGTGTTCGAAGTCGACGCCGGCCGCACGATGCAATTCGTGGTGCCGGCCATCGTTTTTGCGCTGGGCACCTGGCTGGCCTTTCGCCTGGTGAACGTGCCGGCCTTCGCCGATTTTTTGATCGCCGTCGAAGCCGAAATGAACAAGGTTTCCTGGCCCACTCGCAGTGAGTTGTTTCGCAGTTCGCTGGTCGTGATCTTCTGCATCTTTTTCCTGGCCGCGATCCTCTACGTCTACGACTTGTTCTGGACCATGTTGTTGCAGCTTTTGCGGGTCGTTGGCGTCGATTCCTAGCGCTCGACCCGTTTGCCAAGTTCCCTTTTCCGCCGCCGCCCGTTGTTTCAGGACCACCTCGCGTGATTGAAAACCCGCAAAATTCGAGCCAGCAACTCCCCGACGACAACGGGCTGGAGGTGCATTCGAATCCGGCGGCAACGACCGGCGGCTTCGGCGACCCCGCCACGCCCACGCGATCCGACGAGCCGCAGGTCGAAACGGCGCCTGTCGACGAAGCCTCCGCTCCAGACCCGACGGCTGCGCATGAAGGTGCTGCCGACGAGGCTGCTGCGCAAACGTCCGCCAGCGACGTCGCCGACGAACACGATGCGCCGGCGGTCGAAGCCGAGGAGCCCGAGCGTGGCCCGATCGAAGAGACGCCGCCAGCCGACGAGCCGCCCAAGTTGGATTGGTTCATCCTCAAGGTGCAGAGCAACCGCGAGGACTCGATTCGCGAGAGCCTGAAGCGCCGCGTGGCGGTGGCCGGCCTGGACCGCTACTTCGACGAGATCATCGTACCGGTGGAGATGGTCTCGGAGTTCAAAGGGGGCAAGAAGCGGGTGGTGAAGCGCAAGCTGTACCCCGGCTATCTCGTCGTCCACATGGAGATCAACGAGGATACCTGGTTCCTGGTGCGCGAGACGCCGGGCATCGGCGACTTCACCGGCTCGGCCGGCAAGCCCACGCCCATGCTGCCGCACGAGGTCGCCAAGATCGTCTCCAAGCAGGAAGAAAAAACCGACGAAGCGCCCAAGCTGAAGATCAACTTCCATGTGGGCGACCGCGTCAAAATCAACGAAGGCACGTTCGACAATTTCGAAGGCGAAGTCGACTCGATCGACGAGGCCAGCGGCCGCGTTACCGTGATGATCAACATTTTCGGCCGCTCCACCCCCGTCGAACTCGAATACTGGCAAATCGAAAACATTTAGAAAAGTGGCTAGTGGTTGGTGGCTAGTGACTAGTCATGACAGCCGTCGGCCCCTGATGAACGAAAACTAACCACTAGCCACTAACCACTACTATGGCAAAGCAACTCGTCGGCACCGCGAAGTTCCAAGTCCCAGGCGGCCAGGCTACTCCGGCTCCGCCGGTCGGCACTTCGTTGGGCAAATACGGCATTAACCTGGGCCAGTTCGTCTCGCAGTTCAACGAGCGGACCCGCGAGGCCGGCGGCATGCCGATTCCCGTGGTGGTCAACGTCTACAACGACCGCAGCTTCGACTTCGCGACCAAAAGCCCCCCGGCGGCCGCGCTGCTCAAGCAAGCGGCCCAGATCGCCAAAGGTTCGGGCGTGCCCAACAAGGAAAAAGTCGGCAGCGTGACGCGCGACCAGATTAAAGACATCGTGAAACAGAAAACCGCCGACCTCAATGCCCGCGACGACGAACATGCCGCGCGGATGATTGAAGGCACGGCACGCAGCATGGGCCTTAACGTCACGGATTGACCCGGCATTCCGACCGCGGCCATGACCCGAGTGCCATTGCCGATAAACTCCGACCAACGAACACTTTCCCCGCCGGCCAACGCCGTCCAATCATGACCACGAAAACGAAACTACCCAAACGGATGCGACCGCTGGCCGACACGCATCCCGGCAAGACCCCGCAACCGGTCGAAGCCGCGGTCAAGATTCTCAAGCAATACAACAACGTGAAGTTCGACCAGTCGGTCGACATCGCCATGCGGTTGGGCGTCGACGCCAAGCAAGCCGACCAGATCGTGCGCGGCTCGCTGGTGTTGCCCCACGGCATCGGCAAGACGCTGCGCGTGATCGTGTTTGCCAAGGGCGACCTGGCCGCCGCGGCCACCGAGGCCGGCGCCGACGAGGTGGGCGGCGAGGAGTTGGCCAAGAAGATCAAGGACGGCTGGACCGATTTCGACGCCTGTATCGCCGCACCGGACATGATGGGCATCGTTGGCCCGCTGGGTCGCGTGCTCGGTCCGCGCGGTTTGATGCCCTCGCCCCGCGCCGGCACCGTCACTCCCGAAATCGCCAAAACGGTCCGCGAATACAAGGCCGGCAAGGTCGAGTTCCGCAACGATGCCGCCGGCATTGTCCACGCGGTGGTCGGCAAATTGAGTTTCGACGTGCCCAAGCTGACCGACAACATCAACGCCTTCATCCACCACATTCAAGCCCTCAAGCCGCACACGGTGAAAGGGCACTACATCAAGAGCATCAGCATAAGCGCCACGATGAGCCCTTCGGTGTACATCGCAAGCTAACGGAGCGCCCTTCCAGCCAGGCTGCCGACGGTCGATAACCATGAGCAAACTTGTCAAAGATTTAGTGACGCAGGAACTGAAACGCGAGCTGGACGGCGTCCAGGACTTGCTGCTGGTCAACGTCATCGGCCTGTCGGCCGATCGCACCACGGCCTTGCGCAAATCGCTCCGCGAAAAGAACATCAAGCTGCTGGTCGTCAAGAACAGCCTGGCGCGCCGCGCGACCGAGGGCACGGTGCTGGCGCCGGCTTTTGAAGGCTCGGCCGGCACGCTGGCCATGGTCTGGGGCACCACGGACATCGTGGCCCTGGCCAAGGAAGTCGCGCGGCTGGCGGCCGACAAGCAGTACGAAGCCTTTAAGGCGCGCGGCGGCGTCATGGACGGCACGCGGCTGGCGCCCGAGGAAGTGGAACAGATCAGCAAGTGGCCCACGCGCGAGGAGCAGATCAGCTTGCTGGTCGGTCAAATCCTTTCGCCGGGCGCCAAGCTGGCCAGCCAGTTGAACGCCGGCGGCGGCGCGCTGGTCAGCCAGATCAAGCAAATCGGCGAAAAGGAAGACAGCGAAGCGGCAACTGCTTCGTAACGGAAACACGATCGTTCGTAACGGAAACACGACTGCGTTGCGAAAACACGACAACCCCCTGCGGCGCGAGAGCGTCTCGCGACGAACCACGATAGAACGACCCCGTTGAACGCGGCGGCGGCAGACCCCGGCTGCGTCACACCAAGCGAGAAAGGAAAGTACTGCGATGGCGACTGATACGGCAACCCGTGAGTTCTCGACTTCCGCGAAGGAGCTCGGCGATAAAATCGTCGGCCTCACTTTGAAGGAGGCCAAAGAGTTGAGCGATTACCTCGAAGACGTTCACGGCATCAAGGCCGCTGCCGGCGGCGCGGTCATGATGGC
>JBGSYQ010000328.1:0-1871 GCA_041750795.1 Pirellulales bacterium
GACCCTGAACGTTGCCGGGCCACGCGAAAGCCAGTCCCCAGGCATCCAGCAGGAGTCTCGCGAGTTCTTACTGGCACTATGGGCCGACGAGCTGGATCGGTAGTCGTTATCACCGGTTCGGCAGCGGTCTTGCTTGCATGCTCACCACGGATTGCTAGGATTGAACGCTCTCACCGTTTCGCATCGCTCCCTTGGATCTGCCACGATGAAATTCGCCATCTGCAATGAGACTTTCCTGGATTGGCCCTTCCCCAAGGCGTTCGAGTTCGCCCGCCAGTGCGGATACACGGGCATCGAGATCGCTCCGTTCACAATGGCCCTGGATGCCAAGGACATCTCGCCCGCCATGCGCGACGAGGTTCGCCGGCAAGCGGCCGACGCCGGTTTGGAGATCATCGGGCTGCATTGGCTGCTGGCCAAGACCACCGGCTACTACCTGACCACGCCCGACGCGGAGGTGCGCCGCCGCACGTCGCGCTACGTCCAGGAGCTTGCCCGGCTGTGCCGCGACGTGGGGGGCTCGCGGATGATCTTTGGCTCGCCACAGCAGCGCAACGTTCTGCCCAGTGTCACGCCCGAGCAGGCGATGGATTTTGCCGCCGAAGTGGTCAGCGAGGCACTGCCCGTGTTGGAATCGACCGGCGTGACCTTGTGCATGGAACCGCTGGCGCCTGCGGAAGGAAACTTTCTCAACACGGCGGCCGACGCGGTGAAGCTGATCGAGAGGATCGATCACGCCAACTGCCGGCTGATCCTCGACTGCAAGGCCATGTCGAGCGAGGCCGTGCGCATCCCGGAACTCATTCGCCGCCACGTCGGCCTGCTGGCCCACTTTCACGCCAACGACCCCAACAAGCAAGGGCCCGGTTTTGGCGAGCTCGACTTCGTGCCCATCCTGGCCGCGCTGGAGGACGTGGGCTACCAGGGCTGGGTGTCGGTCGAAGTCTTCGACTACAGCCCCGGCATCGAACGGCTGGCGAAAGAGAGCATCGAGAATTTGCAGCAAGCGCTGGCGCAGGTGGCGGCTCGTTGACGAAGACGAGCGGCACGCCATTGCCGCAGGTCAGTTCGCCGCCTTCAACTCGGCCAGATGCTGCGCCGTGCCGACCAGGCGGTCCCAGTTTTCGACGATGTACTGCGGCGGGCCGCCGATCTGTGCCACGACCTGGGCGACCTCTTCGGTCTTGACCATCTCGATGGCGTCCCACGGACAGACCTTCAAGTCGTACGGGTTCGTCTTCTTGCCCGGAATGTGGACGCACACTTCGCAGCCCACGCAGCGCTCCAGGTCGATCTCGCACCAGCTCTGCAGGTTGTAAAACTGGTCGTACTGCTGAATCTTCACGATGCAGTCGACCGGGCAAACTTCCAGGCACGCCTCGCAGCCGGTGCAGTTGTCGGCGTTGATGACGGCCAGTTCCTTGGGCAGCTTCTTACGCGGGCCTTGTTTGGCCATTGCGGCATTACCTTTGGCGGTTTTGAATTCTTCAACGGCCTGCTATGGCAGCGCGTCGGCAGAGCCGAACGCACACTCCAATCATAGAAACAAATCGGCAGCGAGCCAACCGCTGGTGAGGCGTATTTGCCGGCCGAAGGGCAGAATGGACGCAATTTCACGCTCTTGGCGCCGTGCCCCCGGCGATACTCAGGCCGGTGGAATGCTCTCGGCCGAGATCAGGTCTTCCAGTGTCTGGCGGCGGCGAACTAGGTGGGACCGCCCGTCGCGAACTAGCACCTCGGCCGCCAGCGGCTTGCTGTTGTAGTTCGAGCCCATCACGGCCCCATAGGCGCCGGCGCACTCGATCACCAGGTATTCGCCCACTTCGGCCGCCGGCAGCGATCGCGTCCGCACGTAGCCGCCTTCCTCCTGG
>JBGSYQ010000329.1:0-17009 GCA_041750795.1 Pirellulales bacterium
AGCGACGCGCCTCAAGTGGATCTGATGCCCGACGACGACCAGGCCGCCATCTCGCAGGGCCCGCCCACGCAACTGGTGATCAACACGCGACTGACCGGCGGCATGGACCGTGACGGCCACGACGGCGACGAGGGCATTCTCGTCGTCTTCGAGCCACGCGACGCCGGCGGCAACCTGGTGAAGTCGCCGGGCAAGGTGTCGGTCGTGGCCATGGACCCCGCGCTCGAAGGCGACGCCGCGCGCGTGGCGCGCTGGGACTTCTCCAGCGACGAAGTGACGAACCACTACATCAGCACCGTCTTCGGCCGGGGACTGCAATTCGAGCTGCCCTGGCCCAGCAACCCGCCGTCCAGCCGCGACCTGGTGCTGTTCGTGCGCTTTACGACCGACGACGGCCAGAAGCTCACGGCCGACGCCAAGATCGTCATCAATCCGCCCGGCGCCAACGCCGCGGGGCAGGACCGCCAGACAAAGCGGCCGAGCAACGAACAGGCCAGCCGAAAAAATGCGCCACAATCGCGTCGCAACGACAAACCCCAGCCAAGAGACGCCCCGCGAACCGCCAGCCGCTCCGACCGGCCGGAATGGAAGCCGTATCGCTAGAACACTTCTGGAAGGAGCTGAAACGGCTGACCGCCGCGATTCGTGCTGAGATCGCCAGGAGCGTCAGACAAGCAACCCAGCAGGCCCGCGCTGGACGTCCGCTCGGACAAGGCCTTGGAAGGTGCTTCGCGGCTGCCATCGTTCGCTAATGCACGCGCTGCCCCGGTTGGGCGCCGCTGTCGGGCGAGAGCAGGTAGACCTCCGCGCCGCCGGGACCCGACGCCACGACCATGCCTTCGCTGATGCCGAACGTCATCTGCCGCGGCGCCAGATTGGCCACCAGGATCACCAGCCGGCCGACCAGTTTTTCCGGTTCGTAGGCCGCCTTGATGCCCGCAAACACCGTGCGGCGCTCCTCGCCGCCGAGCGACACGGTCAGCTTCAACAGCTTCTTGGCCTTGGGCACTTCTTCGGCCGCCAGGATGCGTGCCACGCGCAAGTCGACCTTCGTGAAGTCGTCGATCGAGATCAGATCGGTCACCAGTGGCTCGGCTTCCAGCGGCGCGGCGCTATCGGCATGCAAGGCGCCCCCGGGCGGCGTCGCGGACGCGGCACCGGCGATGGGTTGCTCGGCGGACGTTGGTTCGGTCATCGCAAATTCCTTTCCACTTTCTTCGATCATCGCCGCCACCTGAGCGGGCTCGACTCGTTTCATCATGTGCGTAAAGGGGTTCACCGTCGCGCCCACGCGCGGATGCGCCGTATCGGTCCACTTGTCCAGCGGTTCGTCAAACAAGGCCTGGCTCTGCCGCTGCAAGCCGGGCAACACGGGCGCCAGGTAAATGACCAACTGCCGAAACAGATTCAGCGCGATCGTGCAACTCGCTTGCAACTCGACGGCGCACTCGGCGTTGTCGCGCAGCTTCCAAGGGGCGGCCGCGTCGACGTATTGATTTGCCCGATCCGCCAGCGCCATGATCAACCGCATCGCGCGGTTATAGTCGCACGCTTCATAGGCCGCGGCAATTGCCTCGCCTTCGGCCGCCGCTTGCGCAAACAGCCCGTCGTCGTCGGGATAACTGGCCGACAGGCCCGTGTCGTGTACGAACCTGGCGGTGCGGCTGGCCAGGTTGACCACCTTGCCCACCAGGTCGGAGTTCACCTTGGTGACGAACTCCTCGCGGTTGAGATCGAGGTCGTCCAGGCCCGGCCCGAGCTTCGAGGCGTAATAGTAGCGCAAATAGGCCGGATCGAGATGGCTCAGGTACGTCGAGGCGCGGACGAACGTCCCCTTGGTCTTCGACATCTTCTCGCCGTCGACCGTCAGAAAGCCGTGTACGTGAACTTTCTCGGGCAATCGATAGCCGGCCGTCCGCAGCATGGCCGGCCAGAACAGCGTGTGAAAGTACGTGATGTCCTTACCGATAAAGTGATGCGTCTCCACCTCATCGCTGCGCCACCAGTGATCCAGCCGCTCGCCGTGCCGCTGGCACCATTGGGCGGTCGAAGCGATATAGCCGATCGGCGCGTCGAACCAGACGTACCAATAGTTGCCCGGACTGTCGGGAATCTCAAAGCCGAAATAGGGCGCCGGTCGCGAAACGTCCCAGTCGCGCAACGGCTCGCCCAGGAAGTGCCCAGCCAGGTAGTTGGCCACCTCGCGTTGCAAATGATTTCCCAATCGGGTCCACTCGGCCAGGAAAGCGTGCAACTTTTCGATCTGCACGAACAGGTGTTTGGCCTGGCGCACCTCGGGCGTGGCGCCAGAGAGCGTGCTCTTGGGGTCACTCAACTCCGTGGGGCTATACGCAGCGCCGCATTTTTCGCAACTGTCGCCGTATTGATCCGCGGCGCCGCAGCGAGGGCAGGTGCCTTTGACGAACCGATCGGCCAGGAACACGCCGGCTTCGGGATCGAAAAGCTGCGTCACGTCGCGCTCGTTCACCAGATCTTGCTTGCGCAGTGCTGTCCAGAATTCGGCGCACAGCTCGCGGTTTTCGGCACTGTGCGTGCTGCCATAGTTGTCGAACTCGATGTTGAATCGCTCGAAGTCGCGCAGGTGCGCCTGCTGCATGTCGGCAATCAGCGCTTCCTCGCTGCGTCCTTCCTGCCGCGCGCGAATCATGATGGCCGTGCCGTGCGTGTCGTCGGCGCAGAAGTACAAGCAGCGATGCCCTCGCAACTTTTGAAAACGCACCCAGATGTCGGTCTGGATGTATTCGACCAGGTGCCCCAGGTGAATGTGGCCGTTGGCATAGGGCAGGGCGGCCGTGACCAGGATTTGACGCTGGGGCGCGTGCGTGGGATCGGCAGTGGCGGACAGGGGCGTCACGTTGGCGTGAAAGTACTTCAGTTGTGCGGAAGCATCGAATAAGGCAAGCGGGCTATTGTACCGCGAAAGGACGTTCGGCGTGAGCCCTGAATGGTCCGCGGCAAGACCCAAAGATCGACAGTCGGTGGCCGCCCTGTGTTCGCCCGCGAAATCGACTGCGGTTAGAACTTCACGCGGTCGATGGCCTTTTCGACGCTGCGGCGCAGCTTCTTGTTCTTGTTCTTGACGTGATCGTTTAAAGCGCTGACGAACAGCTTCTCCAGCGGGCTGGCCAGATCGTTGTTGAACTGCAGGTCGCGCAGCTTGCCGTCGAGCCGGGTGATCTGGCTATCGGCCAGCCCGCCACCCGTCATCGACGTCGATCCCTCCAGGGCGAACTTGCTCCACACCGTGCCACTGGCATTGCCCTTAGCAAGCCGAGGAATGCGTCCCCACACGCGAAAACCCAGCTTGGCCTTGCCGGTCAGGGAAAAGTATGCGCGGCCGTCGCGCACTTCGAATTGCGTCAGCTCCAGCGTGAGCGTCTCGGCCGGGCGCTCGATCGAGATCCACGATTTTGACTCTTCGGTCCACGAGGCAACCCGCTGGTCGATTTCGCGGCCGAACAAATTCGTTTGAAAGTACTTCGTTTTGTCTTTCGACTTGTCGTTGTACCAGGCGGTCGCCTCCGAATCGTGGGCGGACATTTCGTCCACGACGACCCGCTGCAGCAGCATGCGCACCAGGGGCAGGTCCTGCGCCGCGGCACGCGCGCTGGTCGCCAACAGCAGGCCGCAGAGCAAGATGGCAGCACGAACTGGATTCATGATCGACCGATGAGTTTTCCTGTGGGAGTCCGACCGCCGAATTCTATGCGCAGAACCGCCTGTGCGTGAATGCCGGCACGTGCTGGCGCTTGGTTGCTGGCATCCAAGACGGCACGCGCACCAACACTCCCTCGTGCCACGGTTAACCGTGCCCGCAGCTAGGCTTTTGTGCCACTGGAATTTGTGTCACTGGCAACCGCGTCAGCGGTTACCAGTGCTGATGCACGCAAGTCCGTCGTGTGCGATTGAATGCGAGAACTTGCGCGCCCTGGTGGCTGTGCGCCACCAGTGGCGCGACCAGCCGCAAATGACATGGCATACCGGATTACCGGCGGTCGAATTCGGCTTGTCCACGTCCGACGCAAACCAGATGTTTTTCGCCGCGGAAGAATAGTTGGCCGTTGCTGACGGCCGGCGAGGCATAGCAGGATTCGCCCAACTCGTTCTCGGCCACCACGTCCAGCTTCGGCCCCGGCCTGACTATCGTCGTGCGGCCTTCGTCGGAGGTAAAGTACACAAGCCCGGCGGCCGATACCAGCGAGCTGGAAAAGTGCGTGCCCAATCGTTCCTTCCAAGCCAGTTGGCCCGTGGCGGCCTCGAAGCAACTGGCAATGCCACCGTCTGAGACGACGAGAAAGTATTCGCCGGCTGCGATCGGCGAGGGAACGTAGCCGGCCCCCTTCGTGGTGCGCCACGCCACGTGCGTATCGGTCACGTTGCCCGATCCGTCAGGCCGAATGGCCATGATGTGCAATTCCGGATAACCAGCCGTCAGGAAGATCAAGTCGCCGTTGTAGACCACCGACGCCACGAACTGCTCGGTCGGTCCGTCCAGGATCCAGTGCCGCGAGCCGTCGTGCGGGTCGTAGCTGGCCACGCACTTGCTGCCGGTGAGCACCATTTGCGTGCGGCCGCCAATCTGGCGCACCAGCGGCGTCGAATAGCTGCGTGTGCGGTTCTCGCGCTCGGCCTTCCACAACGTCCGGCCGGTCGATCGATCGAGCGCCACCAGGTACGCGTCGCCGTCGTGGTCGCCGTTGACGATCACCTTGTCTTTGAACAACACCGGGCAACTGCAATAGCCGTGCGTGCTGGCAAACGGACCTGGCCGCACCAGCCAGCGTTGATTGCCCGCATAGTCATAGGCCGCCACGACCATGTGATCGCGATCGAGAAATGTCACGTAGACCAGCGTGCCGTCGGTGGCCGGCGTGCTGGAAGCAAAGCTATTAAGCCGATGTTTGTGCTCCAAGGGGGACTCGAGTACCACCTTCCGCCACAGCTCGCGACCGGTGTGACGGTCGTAGCACAGGAGTATTCGTTGCCTGGCGTCTTCATTGCACGTGACGACGAACACGCGATTGTTCCACACGATGGGCGAGGCGTGTCCCTGGCCGGGCACTTCGACCTTCCAGACGACGTTTTGCTCGGCGCTCCAGGTTGTCGGGACTTCCGGTTCCAGGCTCGTGCCGTCTCCGCGGGGCCCCCTCCAACCGGGCCAGTTTTCCCCGCGCGACGTCGGCGCGAACATTCCCAGCAGCGCCAGGGTCCAACAGACAGTTCGAGCGAGGACGCGCATCCGCATCGGGGTGAGGAAAACCGGCATGCAAACCACAAGGCTGGGCAACGGGGCGGGACCGCAATCTACGCATCCAACTCACCGATTCTATCACGGCTCGGATTCCTGTCGCACCTGATTCGAGTGCTTTGGGCCGACAATCCGCTCTGGCCCTGGTTTTCGACGCAAGTTATTATTCCGGACGAACCTGGCTCGGCGGCAACGTCGCGGGCTGTGGCTCGTTGGCCGCGGCGCCTCTTGCCCGGACATGCCGCCAGCCCTCCATCATTCGCCGCGCCCTCTCGCCCACCGGCCGCACCATGCCCTGGCTGAATCTCACCTGGCAAAACAGCATCGTCACGCCCGCCCAGTTCACGCTGGGCATCGTGGGCTTGATCTTCGGCCTGCTGATCTTCAGCCAGGTGACGCCGGACGTGATTCTGATCGGCGCCGTCGTGCTGCTGCTGGTGACTGGAATACTCACGCCGTCCGAGGCCTTGGCCGGCATGTCGAACGAGGGCATGCTCACCGTGGGCGTGCTGTTCGTGGTCGGCGCCGCGGTGCGCGAGACCGGCGGCATCGACTATCTCTCCGGCTGGCTGTTGGGCCGCTCCAAGACGCCGCTCCGCGCCGTCACGCGGATGACGTATCCCACCATGGTCTTAAGCGCGTTCATGAACAACACGCCGCTGGTGGCGATGATGATCCCGGCAGTGACCGACTGGGCCCGGCAAAACCGCTTTCCGGTTTCCAAGTTTCTTATTCCACTCAGCTACGCCGCCATCCTGGGCGGCACCTGCACGCTGATCGGCACCAGCACGAACCTGGTCGTGCAGGGCAAATTGCTGCAAGAGATGCCCGAATCGGGCGGCTTGGGCATGTTCGAAATCTCCTGGGTGGGCGTGCCGGCGGCGATCCTCGGCGGCATATTCTTGATCGTCGCCTCCCGTTGGCTGTTGCCCAATCGCGCACCGGCGCTCTCGACGGCCACCGATCCGCGGGAATACACCGTGGAAATGCAGGTCGCGCCCGACAGTCCGCTAGTGGGCAAGACCATCGAAGCCGCCGGTCTGCGTCACTTGCCGGGCGTGTACCTGGCCGAGATCGATCGCGACGGCAACGTGCTGCCGGCCGTCTCGCCGCAGGAATTGTTGCGCGCCAACGACCGGTTGTTGTTCGTGGGCATCATCGAGTCGGTCGTCGACTTACAGCGCATTCGCGGCCTGCTGCCCGCCACCAACCAGGTGGCCAAGCTCAGCGCGCCGCGCACGCAGCGCTGCTTGATCGAGGCGGTGGTATCGAACTCCTGCCCGCTGGTGGGCAAGACGATCCGCGACGGTCGATTTCGCACCGTGTACAACGCCGTGGTGGTGGCCGTGGCTCGCAACGGCGAACGCTTGCACAAGAAGATCGGCGACATCGTACTGCGCGCGGGCGACACGCTGCTGGTCGAGGCGCATCCCTCGTTTTTCGATCAGCAGCGAGATTCGCGCGATTTCTTCCTGGTCAGCCGCTTGCCCGACTCGCATCCACCGCGCCACGATCGCGCGCTGATCGCGATCGGCATTCTGATTGCCATGGTGCTGGTGGTCAGCCTGGAATGGATGTCGATGCTCAAGGCGTCGATGCTGGCGGCTGGGGTGATGATCCTCACGCGCTGCATCTCGACCGAGGTTGCGCGGCGCAGCGTCGATTGGCAGGTGTTGCTGGCCATTGCCGCCTCGTTCGCCGTCGGCACGGCCTTGGAGACCACCGACGCGGCACAAGATATCGCCCGCGGGATGGTCGACTTGGGCGGCGGCAGCCCCTTGGTCGCCCTGGCCATCATCTATGGCGTGACGCTGCTGGTGACCGAGCTGATCACCAACAATGCCGCGGCGGCCCTGATGTTTCCCTTTGCCATGAGCACGGCCAACAGCCTGGATGTCAATTACATGCCGTACGTGATCGCCGTGATGATGGCCGCCAGCGCCGGTTTCGCCACGCCCATTGGCTATCAGACGAACCTGATGGTGTACGGCCCCGGCGGCTATCGCTTCAGCGACTATGTGAAAATCGGCGTGCCCATGGACCTGCTCGTGTGGGGCGTGACCGTGGCGATCGCGCCGCTGGTCTGGCCGTTCTGAAGCCGACAGCCGGATGACCTGCCGTGCCGCTGGCGGCGAGCAGCCACCCGTGCTCGAAACGCCAGCGCCAAGTGGCCACGACAAGTTTCAAGTACCGCAGCACGGGTAACCACGTGCGCGATTACCAGCGGCACACCATCCGCTTCAACTGATGTTGCCCGTCCGGGCCGGCCGATCTTATACTAAACATCCGTTTAGTAGTCGCGCAGGGAGGGCCCTTTGGTCATGGACGTCGCCGCGTTCCTGGATTCAGTTCGCCATCAATCGTATTACGGCGGCCAGCTCGAGCACGTGGAAGTGCTGCCGGCTCGGCCGGGACAGTTTGCCGAGCCGGCCGAGCCACTGTCGCCGCCGCTGGCCGCGCTGCTGGCGGCGCACGGCATTGAACGGCTCTATTCGCACCAGGCGACCGCGCTCGAGCTGGCGCGCCAAGGGCGCGACCTGGTGGTCGTCACCGGCACGGCCAGCGGTAAGACGCTGTGCTATAACCTGCCGATCCTGGAAACGGCGCTGGCCGATGCTGACGCACGTGCCTTGTACCTGTTTCCCACCAAGGCGCTATCGCAAGACCAGCATAAGAACTTGCTGGAACTTCTGGCGACCAACGGCGCAAACGAATTGGTCAAAAGCGGCGTCTTCGACGGCGACACGCCGGTCGCCCAACGGCGGCGCATCCAGGCCGAGGCGCAGCTCGTGCTGTCGAATCCCGACATGCTGCACGCTTCGATCCTGCCGTATCATCCCAAGTGGAGTCGCTTTTTCAGCAACCTGCGCTACGTGGTGGTCGACGAGATCCATACGTATCGCGGCATCCTGGGCGCGAACGTGGCCTGCGTGCTGCGGCGGCTGGCGCGCGTGTGCGAGCACTATGGCTCGCGCCCGACGCTGTTGGCCGCCAGCGCCACGATCGCCAACCCGGGCGAACTGGCCGGCAAGTTGCTGGGACGCGACGTAACGGTGGTCGACGGCGACGGCGCGCCGCGCGGCCGCAAGTATTTCGCGCTGTGGAATCCAGCGCCGCTCGGCGAGGACCGGCTGGCCCGGCGCAGCACGGCCGACGACGCCGTGGTGCTGATGGTCGAGGCCATGCTGGCCGGCGCACAAGCGCTGACCTTCACCCGCACGCGACAAGCTGCCGAACTAGTGCATCGCTACGTCAAGCAAGAGCTCGCCGCGCGGCACTCGAAGCTCGCCCATCAAGTGCGGGCCTATCGCGGCGGATACTTGCCCATCGAGCGCCGCCAGATCGAAGCGGAACTGTTCGACGGCAACTTGCGCGGTGTGGCGGCCACCAACGCGCTGGAGTTGGGCGTCGATATCGGCTCGCTCGACGTGGCCATTCTCTCCGGCTATCCCGGCACGATCGCCAGCACCTGGCAACAAGCGGGCCGCAGCGGCCGGCGGCACGACGACAGCCTGGCGATTCTGCTGGCCGGCAACGATCCGGTCGATCAGTATCTCGCCCGGCACCCAGAGTACTTCTTCGCGCAGTCGCCCGAGCACGCTGTGGTCGATCCGGAAAACCCCTACGTGCTGGCCAATCACTTGCAGTCGGCGGCCTTCGAGTTGCCACTGACGGAAGACGACGTCGAGCGCTTCGGCCCGCTGGCCATGCCGGTCGCAGGCGTGCTGGCCGACTCGGGGCAACTGACGGCCGTCGACGGGCAGTATTACTTTTCCGGCGGCCAGAATCCCGCCGCGCGGATCAGCTTGCGGCACATGAGCGACAATACGT
Organism: Pirellulales bacterium; assembly: GCA_041750795.1. Classification (GTDB taxonomy): domain Bacteria; phylum Planctomycetota; class Planctomycetia; order Pirellulales; family PALSA-1355; genus JTS-RE94. The sequence goes on from JBGSYQ010000329.1 coordinate 9,101, forward strand.
TTTCGATCGTGTTGCGCCGGCCCGGCGCTCAGTGTGGCACTGGCGTCTCGCCAGTGCAGAACACGTATAAGACGAACACTGGCAAGATGCCAGTGCCACCCAGCGGCGCAGTGCCACGCGATTGCGAAGTGATCGCCAACGTCGACGCCATCAGCGCGCCGGAACTGGTCTATCCCCAGGCCGTCTACCTGCACAACGGCGAGAGCTACTTCGTGCGCGAGCTCGACCTGGAAGGCAAGGTGGCCTACGTCGAGCGGCACGAGATGGACTACTACACGCAAGCCGTGCTGGAAAGCAGCGTGAAGATCAAGGAGCATCGCAAGGAGCGCGCGTTGCAGGGTGGCACTGGCATCTTGCCAGTGCAGCAAGAATTCCAACCGAGCACTGGCAAGATGCCAGTGCCACCCGCGCTGCCGGTGCTGTTGGCCTACGGAGAAGTGGACGTCACCTGGCAGACCGTGGCCTTCAAGAAAATCAAGTTTGGCACGCGCGAGAACATCGGCTTGGGCCCGGTGGACATCCCCGCACAAACATTGCCGACCACGGCCGTCTGGCTGGCAGCCAGCGACGGCTTGAAGAATCAGATGAAGGGCGCCGGCCATCGCGCCAGCGAAGGCATGTCCGGCTTGCGAAACCTGGCCGTGGTGGCGCTGCCCATGGTGGCCATGTGCGATAGCCGCGACCTGGGCGGCGTGGTCGACAGCAAGAACCTGGGCCGCACGACAGTCATTTTGTACGACCGCTATCCCGGCGGCCTGGGCTACTGCGAGAAAAGCTTCGCACGTTTCGAGCAAGTGCTGGCCATCTGCCACGAGATGGTCCGCGACTGTCCGTGCGAGGAGGGCTGCCCCAGTTGCGTGGGCCTGCCCAATCTGCGTCCGGCGATCCACAGCGACCCCGATCTGTCGCGCGGCTATCCCATGCCGAACAAACAGGCGACTCTGGCGCTGTTGGAATTGCTGTGCGCGGATGCGATTGGTGTTGCAGCAAGTGGCGTGCGCTAGTATGCGCGTTCAGCCCCCGGCTCTGCCGGGGGATTCTTCGAGAACACCTGCGCCGCCACGGCTTCTATGAATTGCCTCGCGCCGGACGCATCCATTCTCACTTCTCCTTCCCGCCAGTGGCGCCTTTCACCGACGCGGGCGGTACTTCAACTTCCACCGGGCGTGCGGTTCACAATAGCCACGACAACACGACGATGATGAAACCAGTTTTGGATTGAAGAGCCGAGCTTGCACCTGTTGGGGGTTTTTGATTTCCTTTGCGATCCTTTGCGTCCTTGGCGGTTTGATCCTTCCCTCAAAGAAGTATTGACCGCAGAGCACGCAAAGGAACGCCAAGGAAGACGATTTCGGGTCGGTTATCGGTCCTGCGACAATTTGCCTTTCGGATTCTCTTCCGGTGCGCGTGGTTTGTCGCTCGGTGGTGCATCGAACTGCGGTGGACCAACTGGACCGCCGGGCGCGAATGGATTGAACGTGTCGGGCGACTGGGAGGACGGCGCAGCAGGTGGCTGGGATGGATTGTAGGATGATGGCGCAGCATACGTACTGGGTTGCGACGGAACGCCAACTGCGGACGACTGCTGTTTCCTGAGATCGCGAATCGTGGCCTTGAGTTGATCGATTTCTTGTTGCAGCTTCCTGGTTGCTTCGTCGTCCGACGAGGGGATGATCGGCAACCCGAAGCCGGCTGGCACGTTGGTGGCATCGGCATGCGTGATTTGCACCGACGGATCGCGATATGACATCGCAACCACGGCCTTGACCAGCAACTCCGCCTCGGAGAGTGTCTTGCCGGCGACCTTGACCCGGCCGAACGCCACACCCAAAGCCAGCTTGCCATCCGGCTCGACCACCGACAGCCGCTTGACCAGTTTGTTGGCCTCTTCGGGCAGGAGTTCGATCGAAAGCAAGTCGCCCGGCTGGATCTTTCCTTCGCGCGCCGCCGCATCCGACTGTATGGCCCTCACGTAAGGACTCACCGTCGGGCCAAAGGGCGCCTCCGCGGCAGCCGGTTGCTGCAACCTAACCGACGGGTAGGTTTGCGGTCCTGGATAGTGGACGATCTGCACTTTCACTCCCTTGCCTACTTCCGATAGCTTGTCGACGAGCGCCTTTTCGGCCTCCGCCACGGTGAGCCCGCCAATCTTACAGCGGCCGTATTCGGCCCCCAGTGCAATCTCTCCGTCAGGATCCACGTCGAAGCGCTGGGCAATCCGGCGTTGCTTGTGCCCGACTGGTTCAAAGACGGCTTCAACGGACACGTTGTCGCCGGGCCGGATGTAGGTATTCCGCGTCGAGACCGGCGGCGCCGCTACCTGTGAATAGGCACCAACTCCCTCGACGGGCCGCGTGCGATTGGTCGAAGGCGCGTCATTTACGTTACCAATATGATGGACTGGGGGTGTCTCATTGGTCGGCAGGTGGCGTGTAATCTTGACAGCTGCATCAGTCTTCACCACTTTCTTGATTGCCGCCGCAAAGCTCTTTTCGACCTCCGGCACGGTGCGACCACCGACGACGAGGTGGACGACGAGATGATCGTCTATGACGTTCAAGGGAGCGATCGTGCCATTGGGCTCGACTTCTCTTGGATACTCTTGCCGCACGCTCGTACCGTTGCTCTCCAGTTGTATTGCGATCACCAACCTGTCCCCCGGCTGGATGCGCCGCGTGCGATCGGTCGAGGGCGCGGGATGCGGCTTTGGCGTGACAGGCTGAACAGCCGTCTTTGGCGCAGCGTCGTAGCGATTCGTTGCTGGGACCGTGGGGATGAAGGTCCCTTGTGGCACACCCGGCGAGATAGCAGTTTGTGGATTGACGAAGCTCAGGCGGACGTTGATTTGCATTTGTTTTCGAAGTTGCTCAAGACTCGCCTTTGCCGCATCTGGATCCGACGCGGAGACGAGCAATCGTTCCCAGATGTGAATCAATAGCGTGTCCCCGATTCGCCTCTCGCTTTCTTCCAATGTTTTTCCACCCAATTCCATTCTGCCGTAGGCGCTTCCCAGTGAGACTCTCCCTTCTTCATCCACGGGTAGCTCGGTGCCGCTGCGCAACAGCAACTGCAATACCGACGTGTTCAGGCTATCGAAGTTGTCTTGCAAATCGATTTTCAACACGTCGCCGGGGCGAATCTTACGCGGGCCAGATGGCTTCGCGACCTGGGGTGCAGGTTGTGATGGAATAGGGCGAGTGCGCTGGTTCGACTTGTCGGTTTCGATCACAGCGGCAGGCTTGGCAGCTGGAGCCGGCGTCGCGACGGGCGCCTTTGGCTCTGCAGCTTCTGCCGGCTCCGCCGGCGCGGTGCCTTCAACGGGCGGCGATGCCTCCTTCGATTGCTCCGCCGCGCTGCCCTGTTCCTCCTCCTCCAGCCTCCCGCCTCCAGCCTCCAGCCTGCTCTGCGGTGCAAGCGCAGCGGCGATTCCCAACACCAGCACCGCGATCGGCATCACGACCAGGTTCCAGGCTCTGGGGCTCTTGCTCTCCAGCGGCCGACGTCGTTCCACCAGCATGATGACTCTCCTGCGCAAGTCGGAAATGCGTCCGCCGATGCCCAGACCGGCGGCCAGCGTGGGACGGGTAAAACTCGACGTGGTGAGAAACTCGGCGTAGTCCTCGGGCATTTCGCCCCAGCGGGCCGCCGCCGCGTCGGCCACATAGTCCTGGCAAAGCTGCAATTGCCCCCGCAGCCGCCACACGAGCGGCTGATAGAAGTAGAACGACCGCAGCAGGCCGCTGGCGTTCCAAGCCACCAGATCGCCCCGCTCGACGTGCGACCACTCGTGTGCCAGCGCCCAGCGCAACGCCTGCGGATCGGCATCGGCCACGAGTTGCTCCGGCAGCACGATCGTGGTCCGCCGCCACACTAGCGCGCACGGCTGCGCCACGCGCGACGACACCACCAGCGCCACCCGCTGGCTTGCCGCACCTCCCAGCGATCGCAGCAAGATGCGGCATTCGGGCGGCGCCTCGCGCACGCTGCGCATCAGCCGCCACACGGCCGCCAGACCCACCAGAGACCAGCCAGCCATCACCAGCACTCCGGTGCCGTAGGCCGCCACGATCCAGGCGCGATAGTCGCGCGGCAGGCGCGGCGAAGCAGGCGATGTCGCTTCGTCGATCTTGAGTCCGTCGATCTGCAGGCTCTCGTCGTCGACAACGGTTACCAACGGCTCATCAACGTATTGCAGGCTTTCAAGCTCCGTCGGCCGCACGCCCGGCGCACCGATCGTGGCCAATTCGCTCACGATCAATCGGCCTTCGACCAACTCGCGCTCGGTGGCCCTCTCGACCGGCGCCGATTCGGGCGCAAGCTGCACGTGCTGTTCCGGCATCAGTGCCGTTAACGGTTCAACGGATCGTTGCTTTACGCTAGCTGCTTCGGGCGCGACCAGCATCTCCGCGCCAACGCCCGTCTCCACGATCAACGTTGCCTCGCTCGCAGCCGGTTCGTCAGCCAGCGGGCCAGCGGCCAGCGGCAACACCGCCAGCCGCGGATACCCGGGCACCAGAAGCAAACAGGGCAGGGCGACCAGCCCGGCAAGCGTCCACTGGATGACGCGAATCCGTCTGGCGGGCTGTCGAACGAACAGCACCGCGGCCGAGGCAATGGCCAGCAACAGGAAGCTGCTCAATGCCAACCGCAACAACACGTCGAAGAATGTGACGGCCAGCGACATGGCGGGGACTCCGCAACCAGGTAAATCTCAGGCACTAGGCGTGCGATCCGCTTGTTTTTTGCGCGCGTCCGCGATGATGCGCTCAAGCTGCTTCAGCTCCCGCGCGCTGACGTTTTTGGTCTTCAGCAGACTGACGACGAACTGGTCGAGCGCCCCGTCGAATACCTTGTCCAGCAGGCGCGACATCTCGCGTTCGCGCGTGTGGCGCGGCTTGTAGACGAACGTGCGGCCGCGGCGCTCGTGCGACACCAGCCCCTTCTCGTCCATGATCCGCAGCAGCGTCTGCACGGTGTTGAAGGCCAGTTCGCCGCCGGGACACATCCGCTCGTGGACTTCGCGCACCGACGCGGGGCCCGCGTCCCACAGGATTTTGAGGATCTCCAGCTCGCGGCCCGAGGGGATACGTTGACTCAACGGGGCACCTCCGTGGCGGACGGAACCATACCTAAGAACTTAGGTGATTTTGCCAGGGATCGCGCGTCGTGTCAAGAGCGAATACCTAAATTGTTAGGTGGGTGAGTGGCAGGCGAGCGCGCGGAGTTGGCGAGTGGTTTCGCCCGCGATCCCCCGGGGAGCCGGGGCTGAACCTGCTTGCCGCGCGGACGTGCGCGGGCACCTGTTCAGCCCCCGGCTTTGCCGGGGGATCGAATCGGCGCTTGCCGTTGCCGTACCCGGGACCGCGCGGCGCGCGACGCAGCACTGCTGAAAAAGCGCGAGATTCGCGCAAACGCGTGCGTGACAGTGACGGCCCTACCGCGCACCGATCCCCCGGCGGAGCCGGAGGCTGAACGGTCGGCCTCTTTGGGAAACCGGCGCCACCCTGGCTCACTCTTCCGCCAACACGCAGCGCAAGCCCACCGCGTCGTCCTGCAGATCTGCCGGCGCCGCGCGGCGAAAGGTAGAGGTAAGCTGCTCGGCCGGATCCTTCCAACTGCCGCCGCGCAGCACGCGCATGTCCGAGTCGCCGTCCGTTGTCCACGCCGAGCCATCGGCCGGCGCGCCGGCATAGTCGTCGTGCCAGGTGTCGGCGCACCACTCCCACAAGTAGCCGTGTACGTCGTATAGCTGCCAGGCATTGGGCTTCTTGGCGCCCACCGGCGGGTCGTTGCCGGCGGCGTTGTGCGTGCTCCAGGCATAGTTGTCCAGGGCCGCCGCATCGTCGCCGAACGAGTAGCGCGTGGTCGTGCCCGCCCGTGCGGCGTACTCCCATTCGGCCTCGCTCGGCAAGCGCACGACCTGCTTTTCTTCAATCAAACCGGCCTCGCGCAAGCGCGAAGTGACTCGCCGGCAGAACTCCAAGGCGTCGTCGTACGAGAGCATCTCGACCGAATTGCGCGGGCCGTTCCAGCGGCTGGGATTGTTGCCCATGACCGCCTGCCACAAGTCTTGCGGCACTTCGTAGCAGGCAATGGCGAACGCACGAGCCACCTTCACGCGATGGGCCGGCCGCTCGGACGCCGGTCCGTCGTCGCTGCCCATCGTAAACTCGGCCGGAAAGTCCCCGCGTCCCGGCGCAAGCTCGACGAACTCCTGGCGAAACGTCTTGAGCAGCGCCGCTTCGCCGGCAGTATCTTCGTCCGCCGCCTGCGCCGTCCGGGCCGTGGCCAGCAGCACGCACACCAGCGCAGCCAGAACGTGGGTCAAGCGAGGCATCGTGGTCACTTTGCCGCTGAGCCCGGCATGCCGTTGCCGTCGCCATGGGGCGCCGCCGCCACCAGGCGTCCGTGACGGAACGCATCGGCCATCGCCTTGGGCACTTCCGATTCGGCCAGCACCACGCCGGCGCGATTCTGGGCCACGTTGGCCTTCATTTCCTGCTCGCGCGCGATGGCGTTGGCGCGGCGCTCTTCGGCCTTGGCACGGGCCACGCGCGTGTCGGCCTCGGCCTGATCGGCCTGCAAGCGGGCGCCGATGTTCTCGCCGACGTCGATATCGGCAATGTCGATCGACACGATCTCGAACGCCGTATGCGCGTCGAGCCCGCGATCGAGCACGGCCTTGGAAATGCGGTGCGGGTTCTCCATCACTTCCAGGTGACTCACCGACGATCCGATCGAGGTGATGATGCCCTCGCCGACGCGCGCGACGATCGTCTCTTCAGTCGCCCCGCCGATGAGCTGCGCCAGATTGGTGCGCACGGTCACGCGGGCGCGAATCTTCAGCTCGACGCCGTTCTTCGCCACGGCGCTTAAGTGCGATTTCTTCGACTTGGTCGGATCGGGGCAGTCGATCACCTTGGGATAAACGCTGGTGCGGACCGCTTCCAGCACGTCGCGCCCGGCCAGATCGATGGCCGCGGCCCGATCGAAGTCCAAGTCGATGTCGGCCCGGTGCGCGGCGATGATGGCGTTGATGACGCCCGGCACGTTGCCGCCGGCCAGGTAGTGGGCTTCCAGGCGGCGCGTGGTGATACCGGTTTGCGGATCGCTGCCCACGCCGGCTTGCAGCGCCATGATCTTGCCCTGCAGGATCACGCGCGCGTTCACTTGCCGCAAGCTCATGCCGATCAGGCTGAGCATGCTCACGCGCGCGTTGGACATGTAGGCCTGAAACCACAGCTTGCCATAGGCCAGCATCATCACTGCCAGCATGAAGACGAACAGCACCAGACCCAGGGCCAGCGCCAGCAACACCCAATTTCGGTTGCCGAAATCGAGGTCCGGCCCTTGAGCGATGAGCATGTGCAACATGGCGTTCATGGAAAGTCCTCGCCTGACAGATTCTCGCACGGCAGCCCGTGCCAAAAAGCGGCCCGAAAAAATAGCAGCCTGGCGCTCCGCCCACTATACGATCAGCATAGCGGACTGCCGGGCACAGGAACAGCCGGGCAAACGCGGCAAACCACCGGCTTATTCGATCCAGCCGCCGCCCAGCACCCGTTGGCCGTCATAGCACACCACGGCCTGGCCCGGCGCCACGGCGTGCTGCGGCTGGTCGAACGCCACGTGCAGGCGGTCGCCCCCAAGCGCCGTCACCCGGGCTGCCACGGGGCGTGCGTTGTAACGAATCTTGACCGTGCAGGCACGCTCGCCGGCCGGCGGATCGACCAGCCAGTTAGTGCGCCCGGCGGTCAGCTCGCCGCGCAACAGCTCTTCTTTCGTCCCCAGCACGACGCGGCGCGTGTCGCTCTCCAGGCGAACGACGAACCGCGGCTCGCCCAGCGCGATGCCCAGGCCCTTGCGCTGGCCGATGGTGAAGCGCTCCAGCCCGTCGTGCTGGCCGACC
>JBGSYQ010000330.1:0-12667 GCA_041750795.1 Pirellulales bacterium
GGCCCAACGCGTGCCGTCAACCGCTCACCAGCGCCGCGCGGGCGGCCTGGTCGACGTGCCACTGGAGCAGGTGAACGTCGGCGATACATTGCTGATCTTGCCGCACGAGATTTGCCCGGTCGACGGCACCGTGGTCGAAGGGCACGGCGTGATGGACGAATCGTACCTTACGGGCGAGCCGTTCATGATGTCCAAGACGCCCGGCTCGCCGGTCTTCTCCGGCGCCATCAACGGCCAATCGGCGCTGGCCATCGAAGCGACGCGGCGTGCCGTCGACTCGCGCTACGCCAAGATCATGCAGGTGATGCACGCTTCGCAGCAGCAACGGCCCCGCATTCGCCGGCTGGGCGATCAACTCGGGGCCTTTTACACGCCGTTGGCGCTGGCGATTGCTTTGGCCGCCTGGGCGGTCAGTGGCGAGGCCATACGATTTCTGGCCGTGCTGGTCGTGGCCACGCCTTGCCCGCTGTTGATCGCGATTCCGGTGGCGATCATCGGCTCGATTTCATTGGCCGCGCGGCGGGGCATCATCATCAAGGACCCGGCCGTGCTGGAACAAGTCGAGCAATGCCGCACGGTCATCCTCGACAAGACCGGCACACTCACCTACGGCCGCCCGCACCTGGTGGCGCAGCACGTGGCCGAAGACTTCGATCGCGCGCAGGTGCTCACGCTTGCCGCCAGCCTCGAGCGCTACTCCAAGCATCCGCTGGCGCAAGCCATCGTCGATGCCGCACACCGAGAATCGCTGGCGCTGGCAGAGGCCACGCAGATTCGCGAGCCGCCGGGCGGAGGGCTGCGCGGTACGGTCGCGGGCCGAGAAGTGCGCATCTCCAGCCGCGCCAAGCTCGTCGCCGAAGGCCTGGCAACCGACAGCGATTTTCCGCCGCACGCCGCCGGCCTGGAGTGCTCGATCGCCATCGACGGTCGCTACGCCGCCACCTATACGCTGCGCGACGAACCGCGCGTCGAGGGCGTGCCGTTCGTCCACCATCTGGCGCCCAAGCATCGCATCGATCGCATCCTGCTGGTTTCCGGCGATCGCGAATCGGAAGTGCGCTACCTGGCCGACGTGGTCGGCATTCACGAGGTCTTTGCCGGCCAGAGCCCCGAACAAAAGCTGGAAATCGTACTCCGCGAAACGGCCCTGGCAAAAACGCTGTTTCTGGGCGATGGTATCAACGACGCGCCGGCCTTGACGGCGGCCACCGTGGGCGTGGCTTTCGGCCAGAACAGTGACATCACGGCCGAGGCGGCCGGCGCCGTCATCATGGAAAGCTCGCTGGCACGGGTCGACGAATTTCTGCACATTTCTCGTCGCATGCGCACGATCGCCCTGCAAAGCGCCCTGGGCGGCATGGCACTCTCCGTGGCGGGCATGGGTTTTGCCGCCGCGGGCCTGTTGCCGCCGGTGGCCGGCGCGATTGCGCAGGAAGTGATTGATCTGTTGGCGGTGCTCAATGCCCTGCGCGTGGCCGTGCCCCCCAAATCGCTCACGGATTTTTGACGAGCGATGCCGGCGGCGCGCGATATAATCTTGATGCGTCCGCTGGGCTTTCTCCAGCCCGCGGCGCGGCGATGCGCTATCTTGTTTCCTATAGTAGAGGAGCCTTGGTCATGCGTCGGCGAGAATTCCTGGCCACCACGGCGGCTGCGACCCTTTCCGGAACCATTCTTTCTACTCAGCGCCCTGCACACGGCGCGGACGACACCGGCGATCAACGGCGCATCTTCGCCTCACCGGCGGACGCCATGCGCTCGCCGCGCGAAAAAGAGCTGTTCGTCACGGCATTGCGCGTGGGCATCGAGCCCGGGGGCAAGGACTACCTGGCCACCGTCGACGTCGATCCGCAGTCGCCCACGTATGCCCAGGTGGTGCATCGCGTGATGATGCCGCAGGCGGGCGACGAGTTGCACCACTTTGGCTGGAACGCCTGCGCCAGTTGCCATGCCGATGCCGATAAGGCCCGCCGCTACTTGATCGTGCCCGGCCTCCGCTCGGGGCGCATCCACGTGATCGACGCGGCCGACCCGCGTTCGGTCCGGATGCACAAAGTGATCGAGCCCGAAGAGGTCGTCTCCAAGACCGACTTGAGCGCGCCGCACACCGTACACTGCCTGGCCGATGGCCACATCATGATCTCGATGCTGGGCAACGGAAAGGGGGACGCCCCCGGCGGATTCCTGCTGCTGGACGACGAATTCAACGTTGCCGGCCGCTGGGAGCCCCAGAACAGCGGTTTGCAGTTCAACTATGACTTCTGGTACCAGCCGCGACACGACGTCATGGTCTCCAGCGAGTGGGCCGCGCCCAACACGTTCAGCGGCGGTTTTGATCTGGAGGACGTCGAGGCGGGCAAGTACGGCCACTCGCTCTGCTTCTGGAACTGGACCGACCGCAAGCTCATCGAGCGCATCGATCTGGGCTCGCAGGGCATGATCCCGCTCGAAGTTCGCTTCCATCACAATCCCGACAGCACGCACGGCTTCGTCGGCGCCGCCTTGTCCAGCACCATGTGGCATTTCCACAAGCCGGCCGACAAGTGGCAGGTCGACAAGGTTATCGCCGTCGACCCGGTCGAGACCAAGGGCTGGCCGTTCCCCGTGCCGGGCTTGATCACCGATTTGCTCGTCTCGCTCGACGACCGCTTCTTGTATTTCTCGAACTGGCTGCACGGCGATCTGCGGCAGTACGACGTGAGCGATCCGGCCAATCCCAAGCTCACCGGACGCGTCTGGCTGGGGGGCGTGATCGGCCGCAGCGGCAAGTTTCGCGGCAAGGATTTTGTCGGCGGGCCGCAGATGCTGCAACTCAGTCTCGACGGCAAGCGCCTCTATGTCACCAACTCGCTCTACAGCAGTTGGGACAACCAGTTCTATCCCGACCTGGCCAAGGGATCCTCGATCCTGCAAATCGATTGCGACACCGAAAAGGGCGGCATGAAGCTGAACGAAGACTTCTTCGTCGATTTCAGCGCCGAACCCGATGGCCCCGCCCGCGCCCACGAAGTGCGCTTCCCCGGCGGCGATAGCACCAGCGACATTTGGATCTAGCGCGGTACCACACCGCTTCACGTTACACCAGCCCGCAGCGCCAGCGAGGGAGACCAATACACCGGCCCGAAGCGCCAGCGAGGGAAAATCACCAATCGCCGTTCGCGCAGCGTCCCTCGCTCGTGCTGCGCACCTGGTATTGTGGCAGGCCGCAGTCGAAGTCCAAACCATGGAAAAGCCGCTCGTCACTTTTGAATCGCTGGGCGACGTGGGCGTCGTCACGCTCGCCAATCCGGACAGGCGCAACGTCATGTCGCGCGCCGCGATGCTGCAGGTGATCGAGCGCATGGAACAGGCCGAGGCCGACGGCCAGGTGAAATGCGTCATCCTGGCCGCGCACGGGCCCGCGTTCAGTGCCGGGCACGACCTGCGCGAAATCGTCGAGGCCAGCGACCAGCAGCGCGAATCGCTCTTTGCGCTGTGTACGCAGATGATGACCACGATTCGCGAGTTGTCGCTGCCGGTGATCGCGCAGGTGCAGGGCATCGCCACCGCCGCCGGCTGCCAGTTGGCCGCCACGTGCGATTTGATCGTCGCCGCCGAGGAAGCATCGTTCGCCACGCCGGGCATCAAGATCGGCCTGTTCTGCTCGACGCCGGCCGTGGCCATCTCGCGCGCGATCGGGGCGAAGAAGGCCATGGAAATGCTGCTCACGGCCGATCCGGTGCCCGCCGACGAAGCCGAGCGCATCGGGCTGGTCAACCGCGTGGTGCCGCGCGATCAACTGGCCGACGAGACGATGGCGCTGGCGCGCAAGATCGCCGCCGCCAGCCCGCACACGATCGAGCTGGGCAAGCGCGCCTTTTACGAACAGCTCGACCTGGAATTGCCGCTGGCCTATCAGGTCACCGAGCGCATCATGATCGAAAACGCCAAGTCGCCCGACGCGATCGAAGGCATGAAAGCGTTTTTGGAGAAGCGCGAACCGAAGTGGGGCGGGGAGTAGGGGCACCGTCGCAGGGCGGAAGTCATTGCAAGAACTTGCGATCAAGTTCTGCTTTTTTTCTGTAAAGCTCATTGAAGTCTGGAATGACTGTAGCTTGACGCTTCGTGAACCAGTCGAGCAAGTCGAGCAAATCGAAGTAAACGGGCTCCCGAGGCTCGTCGAGCACCTGGCCTAGCATATCCAACTCTCGCTCTAGCTTTGTGCGCTCAATTCTGGGAAGCGCTTCATCCCGGAGGGATTGCAGGATTTCACAGATGCGATTGATCCGTGGATCGTCGGTTTCGTTCATCCCGGCATTTTAACACCGCGGCGCTGAATCGGGGCAGTCGATCAACCGGGATGACTTGCCTTGTTTCGCCCCAAAAGCGCACCTAAACTAGGGGTTTCGCGGGCGGTTCGGGTGCCATGCTTGGACACGGCTGACAAATCCCCCGGCGGAGCCGGGGGCTGAACGGCGTGCGGCGGTGCGGGCGGTGATAGGCCAGCCCGTTACTCCCTATTCGTGCTCACCCACTCCGCGAGATACAATTCATTCGTCCGCGTTGGTTCGTTGCACTCTCGTTGTGTCCACGTATCCGCTCCCTGCAAAAGGTTCTCGAAAATGGCTACTGCCATGGATCGCAAGCTGTGGGAACAGTGGCGGGCCGAAATCGAAAAGGCGCCGCCGCCCGTGCAACCCGCCACCACGGTCAGCAGCGTTCCCATCGAACCGCTCTACACCCCCGACGACTTGCAGGACGTCGACTACGACAGCGAGCTGAGCTACCCCGGCCAGTATCCCTACACGCGCGGCATCCACGCCACCATGCACCGCGGGCGGTTGTGGACGATGCGGCAGTTTGCCGGTTTTGGCACGGCGCGGCAAACCAACGAACGGTTTCATTTTCTGGTCCAGCGCGGCCAGACCGGCCTGAGCACCGCTTTCGACCTGCCCACGCTGATGGGGATCGACAGCGACGACCCGCGCTCGATCGGCGAAGTCGGCCGCCTGGGCGTGGCCATGGACACCATCGACGACATGCGGCAGTTGTTCGACAAGATCGACATCGAGAAGCTGTCGGTCTCGATGACCATCAACGCGCCGGCCATGATCGTGATGGCCTTCTACCTGGCCAATGCCGCCGACCGCGGCTTCGATTGGAAGAAGCTCCGCGGCACGATCCAGAACGACACGCTCAAAGAGTTCCACGCGCAAAACGAAATCTACTTTCCGCCCGAGCCCTCGGTGCGGATGGCGATCGACGTCATCGAGTTCTGCACGCATCATGTGCCGCAATGGAACCCCGTTTCGATCAGCGGCTATCACATTCGCGAGGCCGGCTCGACCGCCGTGCAGGAACTGGCCTTCACGCTGGCCGACGGCTTCCACTACATCGACGAGTGCCTGGCACGCGGGCTCGCCGTCGATCAGTTCGCCGGCCGCTTGAGCTTCTTTTTCAATGCGCACAACGATCTGTTCGAGGAAGTGGCCAAGTATCGCGCCGCCCGGTTGCTGTGGGCCGACCGGCTGCGCAACCATTACGGCGCCAAACAGGAAAGCTCGTGGAAGCTGCGGTTCCATGCGCAAACGGCCGGCTGCTCGCTGCAAGACAAGCAGCCCGAGGTGAACCTGATCCGCGTGGCCTATCAGGCGCTGGCTGCCGTGCTGGGCGGCTGCCAGTCGCTGCACACCAACAGCATGGACGAAGTGCTGGCCCTGCCCAGCGAGCACGCCGTGACCTTGGCACTGCGCACCCAGCAAGTGCTCGCGCACGAGACGGGCGTCACCAACACGGCCGATCCGCTGGGGGGCAGCTACTTCGTCGAAACCCTCACCCGCCAGATGGAAGCCGAAGCCCGCAAGTACTTCGACCGCATCGACGAGCTGGGCGGCATGCTGCCGGCCATCGATCGCGGCTTCTTCCGCCGTGAAATCGCCGAGGCCGCGTTCGTCTATCAGCGCGAGGTCGACGCCAAGCGCAAGCTGATCGTCGGCGTCAACGCCTATCAGGAAGCGGAAGAAAAGCCGCTGGAGATCCTCTCGATCGACCACGCCGTCGAATCCGAACAGATCGCCACGCTGCGCAAGCGCAATGGAGAGCGCAGCCAGGACGACGTCGCGCGCACGCTCGACGCGGTGCGCCGCACGGCCGAAGCGGGCCAGAACGTCATGCCTTCATTGATCGACGCCGCCCGCGCGCGAGTGACCGTGGGCGAAACCATGGGCGCGCTGGCCGACGTGCTGGGCCGCTGCGATACGGCCGTCGTGTGATCGGGTTTTTTGTTCGGTCGCGCATCGTCAGCCCACCTCCGCCGGCCAGCTCGACTAACCGGGAACGAACTGCATGAACCAAAACCCGCAATTGCGGATCGTCTTAGCCAAGGTTGGGCTCGACGGCCACGATCGGGGTGTGAAAATCATCACGCGCGGACTGCGCGACGCGGGCTTTCACGTCATCTATCCCGGGCTGTGGCAATCACCCGAGGCCGTGGTCCGCACCGTGGCCGACGAGGACGCCGATTGGCTGGGTATCAGCCTCTTGAGCGGCACGCACCTGACGCTGGTGCCGCGGATTATGGAACTGCTCAAGCAGGCGGGGCTGGCACACGTCGGCGTGCTGGTCGGTGGCATCATTCCCGAGGCGGATATTCCCAAGCTCGCAGCGCTGGGCGTGGCCCGCGTGTTCGGTCCCGGCACGCCGCTGCCCGACATCGTCGATTTCCTGCGCTCGCAGGGGAGCCGGACGCATGCTTGACGATCTGCTCCAGCGCCTGCGCAGCAAAGATCGCCTGGCGTTGGCCCGCGTGCTCACGCTCATCTCGCGCGACGAGCAACTGGCGGAAATTCGCAAGGCGGTCGGCCCCAAGCCGGACGCCACGCCGGTGATCGCGCTGACCGGCAATGCCGGCGTGGGCAAGAGCACGCTGGTGGGCAAATTGGCCGAGCATCTGCGCGCGCAGCACAAGACCGTGGCCGTGCTGGCCTGCGATCCGGAAAGTCCGCTCACCGGCGGCGCGCTCTTGGGCGATCGCGTGCGCATGCCCAGCCGTCCGGACGACGACGGCTTGTATATACGCAGCCTGGCCGCGGCCAGCGGGCATCAGGCGGTGGCCGAGCACGTCGATCTGATGATCCGCGTGCTCTCGGCGTTTGGCTTCGACGTCATTCTGTTGGAGACGGTCGGAGCAGGGCAGGGCGATACGGCGGTGCGCTCGCTGGCCGACGTGGTGGTCGTGCTGCTGCAGCCGGAAAGCGGCGACGAACTGCAATGGGAGAAGGCCGGCCTGCTGGAAATTGCCGACGTGGTGGTAATCCACAAGTCGGATCTGCCGGGCGCCGAGCGATTGCAATCGCAGGTGCGCGAGTTGTTGAGCCTGCCCGGCTGCCGCCAGATTGCCGTGCTGCCGGTCAGCTCGAAGAAGAACGAGGGCTTTGTCGAGCTGTGGCAAGCAATCGTAGCCGCGCCGCGCCGCGACGGGCCGCTCGAGCCCGCGGCCCAATTCCTGCTGCGCCGCGCGCAGCAGGTGCTCGCCGATCGACTGCTGGATCGCGCCGGCAACGTCGGTCCGGTGGTCGATCGCTGGAAGCGCCACGAGCTCGACGAGGAGCAGGCCGCCGACGAACTGCTGCACCGCTTGATCGAGTAAGCCTCCGCCCGCAGGCTTTCGCATTTGTGGCGCGCCGACGTTGTCGCGGCTCGCTGCAAACAGTTTTGCAGAATCTTTCGCGCGCATCTTCTTGGTGGCGAACGGCTTGGTCGTAGTGGCCTGAAAGTTTGCTTGAAATCAGCCGCGCATTCTGCGAATACTCTCACGCAATGAAACACGGCGAGGCTAAGGAGGTCAATGAGCTTGCTCTAAAGGGCAAAGGCCCATTGATGAAGGTGGCCGGGCGCTTCAAGTCACTGTTGGCAAAAGCCGCCAAACGTGTCGGTCGACTTGTGCCAATCGTCGGCGGCATTCTGGTGATAATCGACTTCACCGAAAACGCCGAGGCCCACGGCGTGGGCGGTGCCTTGATCCGCAGTGCACCAATGCTCGGCGACTTAGTAACCGTGTACGATGTGGCGAGCGATGTGGCCGCTCAGGTCGAAGCACAGGCCGCGGAAGACATTGCTCAGGGCTTGGAGGATGCGAACCGCAGCGTGCAAGATGCACACGAATCTGCAGCAACGCTAACCGTGCAGGAGTTCCGGAGAATTTCGAAAAAGGTCCGGGTGACTAACCCGTACTTCGACCCTGAGTCTCTAAAAGAACCGATTCGCAATTACTATGAGACCGTTCTGATACTCTATCACCTGCGATCGCAAGAACAGCACATCAGATATCCCGCCGGAGCGACCGTTGCAGAAAAGGCGGCCGAATCCGCATTCCGAATGAAGATGCGAATGGCGCGAGAGGAGCTTGAGCGAGAGATTCGCGAACAGGTTGAGAAGCCTGCGGAGCCCGCTCCGCGGGGTCCGATAGGTTGAGCAACTCATTGTCAGCAGGGAGAGCCTCCTTGGTACCGTCCTTGGAAATGTCGTTTCCGATCCTGGAGCGATTACAGGATTCCTTTGATCCGATGTCAGAGGCTGACGTGCGCTTGCTGGAGAAGCGCTTGGGCATCGCGTTTCCTCATGACTACATCGATTTTCTGCTCCAATACAACGCACCTTATGCGCAGCATCCGATAGAATTTCGCGTGCGGTCCCCGGGCCCTTTCGTGACCTTCGGGAACCTCGTCCAATGCTTGGGTATTGTCAAAGATTGGCCTGAATGCGAAGCAGGCTGGAATATCGAAACCGGTGTAGAGACTTTTGAAGATCGCATCCCGACCGGTCTTATACCAGTTGCCGATTCCGGGTCCGATCCGATTTGCATCGCGGTGACACTCGAAAACTACGGCAAGATCTATCTTTGGGATAGCGTTGACGAAGGGGCGGATGACAACACATACCTGGTGGCGGACAGCTTTACCGAGTTTCTCGGCTGCCTGACGCCTGGTGACGAATCGTATGAGTACGTCGAAGAGTTGCCGATCTTTCAGGCGGTGGAGCGCGGGCAGCTTGGCCACGTAGAGGCTTATCTGGCCGATGGCGGCAAGGTAGACTGCCGCAATCAGCAGGGCGAGACGCTTTTGATGTGTGCGGCGCGAACGGCCTGGCCCAAGATCGTCAGGCTGTTGCTGGCGCGGGGCGCTGACGCGAATACGCGGGACGCCAACGACTGCACGCCCGTCTATCACGCGGCCATGGGGCAATCGAACGACAGCCTGAAGCTGCTGTTTGCCGCCGGTGCCGACACTCACTATTGCGACGAACGCGGCCGCACGCTCATCAAGCTGGCCGAAGACCGCGCCTACTACCGCATCGCCCGGCTGCTGGAGAAGTATTCACAGTGGCAGTGATGTCTTCTCGGATCTCATCTTCCAGTGAGTCGACGCTGCGGATCAGCCGCTGCTGCATTTCCGCCAACCGGCGCGCATATTTCTGTTGCAGTTTCTGATCCATCGTCTCGTTCCTCGATTGGCTGCGACAAGACTACTTCGATCGCGCCATTCGTTGATGCACCCCCTCGCCGATTTCTTCGACCATCTTGCGATTGAATGCCGGCAGGTCGTTCGGATTGCGGCTGGTAACCAGGCCGTTGTCGACCACCACCTCGGCGTCGACCCACCGCGCTCCGGCATTTTCCAGGTCGGTGCGGATCGACGGGTAGGAGGTCATTTTGCGATCGCGAACCACTCCGGCATCGATCAGCGTCCACGGCCCGTGGCAGATCGCAGCCACCGGCTTGCCCTCGTCGAGAAACGCGCGCGAAGTCGCAGGCGTCGTCGTCTTGCCGCAGGTGGTCGGGATTCATCACGCCGCCCGGCAGCACCAGCGCATCGAAATCGTCGGCCTTCACCTTGGCCAGCGGCACGTCGATGGGGAATGAATCGCCCCAGTCCGTTGTTTGCCAGCCGCGCACATGGGAAGTCTCTGGCGAAACGACGAGCGCTTCGGCGCCGGCCTCTTCCAGCGCTTTCTTGCGCTCGGTCAGTTCGACCTGCTCAAAACCGTTGGCAACCAGGATCGCCACTTTCTTGCCGGCCAATTTATCCGCCATTTCCATCTCCTTACGCCGGAATTGCATCGCGCGGCCAACGTGCCAGCACGAACATTTTTTGACAGCGGCTTGCGTGTTGCAACAATTGCGCCAAACGACATGAGCCGCCACCGGGCGCTCGCACGCTGGCGCGGTAATAAGAGGCAGCCTGGCGGCAAGTGTGATAAGCTGTACGCATGGCACGCAATCCCGAGCGCTGCAACGACCTGTTTCTGGCGGCGGCCCGCGCCTTTCGTAAGACGCAGTGGAGCCCGGCGGTCGACGTCTATCAAACCCGCGACGGCTGGGTGCTCAAGTACGAGCTGGCCGGCATCTCTCCGCAGGAAGTCGAGCTGACGGTGCGCGGCCGCAACGTGGTGGTGCGCGGCTTGCGGCGCGATGCGCGCATCGAAGAGGCCCAGCAGTCTTACTCAATGGAGATTTCCTACAATTGTTTCGAGCGCTCGCTCGAGTTGCCCTGCGACCTGGACACGATGCGAGTGAGCACCGACTACCGCGACGGCATGCTCATCGTGCAGTTGCGATGCGAGGAAGCCAGCGCATGACCGACCAACCTGCCGAACAATCTGCCGAACCCATTCGCACGGCGGCCGAGTCCACGCGCACGTTGCCCGTGCTGCCGATCAAGAACACGGTGCTGTTTCCGTATCTATTGATGCCCCTGTCGGTGGGACGCGAGCGGTCGGTCAAGGCGATCGAAGCGGCCGCAGCCAGCGAAGACAAGACCGTCTTCATCGTGGCGCAGCGGGACGCGCAGGTGGAGGATCCCGCCTTCGAGGATCTGTACACGATCGGCACCGAAGCGGTGATCAAGCGGCTGGATCGCGCCGAAAACGCGATTCAGGTGATCGTGCAGGGCACGCGGCGCATGGAAGTGATCGGAGCCGCGCAATCGAGCCCGTATCTGCAAGCCCGCCTGCGCGCGCTGGCCGAGCCCGACGACCGCGGCGCCGAAGTCGACGCGCTGCACCGCGCCATGGTCGACGTCGCCGCGCAGATTCAGGCCATGTCGCACGCCGACGCCCAGGTGAGCATCGCGCAGATCCTCTCGCAATTCTCCGATCCGCTGCACCAGGCGTATCTGCTGGCGTCGATGATCAGCCTCGACCTGGAGAAAGAACAGCAGTTGCTGGAGGCGAACTTGCGCATCGACGCGCTGCGGCTGATGCACGACGCGCTGGCGCACGAGGCCCAGATCGTCGAGCTGCGGCAGAAAATCGCCAGCCAGGCACAGACCGAAATGAGCCGCGAGCAGCGCGAGTATCACCTGCGCCAGCAGCTCAAGGCCATCCAGCAGGAGTTGGGCGAAACCAGCGGCGAAGACGCCGACCTGGCCGAGCTGCGCAAACGGATGGACGAGATCGAGCTGCCCGCCGACGTGCGCAAGGAAGCCGAGCGCGAATTGGGCCGATTGGAGCGCCTGCCGACCGCCGCGCCCGACTATCAGATCACGCGCTCTTACGTCGAGTTGATCCTCGAGCTTCCCTGGACGACCGAGACCACCGACAATCTGGATCTGGCCCGCGCTCGCACGGTGTTGGACGAGGACCACTACGATCTGAAGCAGATCAAGGAGCGGATCGTCGAGCAACTGGCCGTGCTCAAGCTCAACCCGGGGGCGAAAGCGCCGATTCTGTGCTTCGTGGGTCCGCCCGGCGTCGGCAAGACGTCGCTGGGCCAGTCGATCGCCCGCGCGCTGGAGCGCAAGTTCGAACGCATGAGCCTGGGCGGCATGCACGACGAGTCGGAATTGCGCGGCCACCGCCGCACCTACATCGGCGCCATGCCGGGCCGCATCATCCAGGCCGTGCGCCGCGCCGGCGTGCGCAATCCGCTGTTAATGTTGGACGAGGTGGACAAGGTGGGGCGCGATTACCGGGGCGACCCCACGTCCGCGCTGTTGGAAATCCTCGATCCCGCCCAGAATTTCGAGTTCCGCGACAACTATCTCAACCTGCCGTTCGACCTCTCGAAGACCTTCTTCATCGCCACGGCCAACACGCTCGACACGATCCCGCGTCCGCTGTTGGATCGCATGGAGATCCTGCGCTTGAGCGGCTATAGCACCGAAGAGAAGCTGCAAATCGCCCGCCGCTATTTGATCCCCCGCCAGGTCAAGGAGTCGGGGCTGACCGAGGAGCTCATCGCGATTCCCGACGAGACGCTGCGCGCGGTGATCGATAATTACACGCGCGAGGCCGGCGTCCGCCAGCTCGAGCGCACGATCGGCCAGTTGGCGCGCAAGATCGCCGTCCGCCACGCCGAGCAGCACGCAGAGCCGGTGACGATCCGCCCCGCAGATCTCAACGAGTTGCTGGGCGTCGAGCGGTTTCATTTCGAGGAAGCGCGCCGGGATCAACCGGCCGGCGTGTCGACGGGCCTGGCCTGGACCGAAGCGGGCGGCGAGGTGTTGTACGTCGAGGCGGTGGCATTGCCCGGCGGTTCGGGCCTGACGCTCACCGGGCAGTTGGGCGAGGTGATGCGCGAAAGCGCCCGCGCGGCGCAAAGCTACATCTGGTCGCAGGCGGCGGCGCTGGGCATCTCGGAAGAGACGCTGCGCACCGGCGGCGTCCACGTACACGTGCCGGCCGGCGCCAT
>JBGSYQ010000331.1:0-10907 GCA_041750795.1 Pirellulales bacterium
ACGGTCACATGGGGTGACCAGACCTGGGAAGAGATGATGATCGGTTGGTTCGGCTCGATCTCGGCCGATGAGGATTTGCAAGCGACCTCCGAAACGCCTGACAACGACGGCGCCGCTTCTAAATCAGAATAGTCGCCAGCCGATGCATCAAGAGTCGACGCGGTGTTGCATCCCTGTTTTAGGAAGCACCGCGGCGCGACGGTCTACTCCGACACGCTACCGAGCCCTCGGTCACGCAGCGCCGCCTGTCGATGTGGTCGCTCATCCGCGATCAGCAAATCGCAGACGGTCGGCTGTAAAACGCAAACGGTCGGCTTAACTACGTCGATCCCAAATCCAGCAGCATCCTGCAAGGCCCGTTCGAGTTTTCGCTGATCTTCAACAACTTCACGGGCTGAGTAACAACAAAAAAGCGGCGCTGACTAACCACTTGGCCAGCCAGCGCCGCGGCGACGGGGGCAGAAACGATTGGCACTACCGAGCCGAGCTTTCCAACGCGGCCCGTTCGACTAGCGCTGTGTTGTTGGTCTCGTCCGTTTCCTTCACGACATCTTCCAGGTCCACGGCAATCGCCAGTTGCTCGAATTGCACGGGCTGGGCGGATGACGTGCTCACCATTCGCATGGCCGACACGGGCAGCCGCAAGGTGATCGAGCCCGCCTCATCGGCGGCCAAGCCGGCGACCTCGACCACGGCGCGAGGAGCATCTTCCGACAGACCTTCAGCGGTCTGGGCAAACAGTCCCACGCGGAATTTGCCGACGGCCGCCATGCCTTGATTGCGGAACGTCACGCGATACGCGGGACCAGCAATCAACGTGGCGTGTTGAGCCAATTCCACGTTTTCCAGCACCAGGTCGACGCTACCTGTCTGTCCAACTGGCGCGGCTTGTGGTACTGCCTCGTACGTCACGTTGGTGACCGGCGCTTCCACCGGCACGCGCTGAGTCACCACCACCGGACCGGACGGATAAGGATACTGCGGATACTGCGGCCGGTTGATGATGATCGGCGGGAATGGGAAGTTCAGGCCGCCGCCCTGCGGAATTTGCTGTTGCGGAGCAGGAGCAGGCGCCGGAGCCGGGGCTGGAGCCGGTGCAGGAGCCGGATCCGGCGATGGTGAGGGATTCAATACCTTCGAGGGCAACTGCAAGGACGTGCCGCCGTTCTTCCGCACGTCCTCCAACGACGAGCCAACCTCGATGCGCTTGCTCGGAGTGGACGGTAAATCGTCTTTTTTCCGGGCATCACTGAGAGACGAGCCAACGTCGATCGGTTTGCTGGGGCTGGCCGAACCGGCATCCTTAAGCGCGTCGTTCACTTTGTCGACGGTGCCGCCCAGCGCATCGGCCGGGTTGAAACCGGCGAAGCCCGAGTTGCTCTTCCGGAACAACTGACCGCCATTGTCGATCCGGTTCTTCATGCGAAACTTCTGCATCGTGCTGGGCACGCCGGTGCCGGCCACGCCCGTGTTGCCGTTGGCTGCGGGCATAGCCTGTTGCTGCAGCATGCCTTGCTGCGGCGTCTGCAGAATTCGCTCGCGCAGGCTCTTGCCGCTCGACGACGACGGCAGAATATCGGAGCCAGTGCCGTTGGAGGGTTGTCCCACCTTCTGGGTTATCTTGCGTCCATCGGGCGTAAAGATGATTCGCCGCTTCCGGGAGGGCGGTGTGTAGGTCCCACCGACGACGGCCGATTGAACTGACCCAGTGCTCTGCGTTTGGGTGCCGGCCGAAGGATTGAAGGACCGCAGATTGGACAGATAGCTGCGAACACTACTACGATCGGCGGCCAGGCTCGAGTCGGCCACAAGACCGACTACCGAGGCAAACAAAGCGATGCGGCATAGGGAGTTACGAAACATGGTACACCTCGTCTTTGGCTTGGGGACTGGGTCCGGCCAGCGTTTGTCGTCGGCCGCTGCTAAAAGTAAAAGCGTACGCGCCGCGTAGATGTTACAGGCGGCACAAAAGATTTTTTGGGTCTCCTCGGAGATCCGGCCAGCTATCCACAGCGTCGGAGTGGATTGGTAGCTCCGGCATGCTACGCGCCTCGCACGGCAGCAGCGCTGTCACCTCGTCTTTCTGACGAGATTGAATGTCGCGAATGATCGCCAGGATGCGCGTCCGGTGGAAGAAGCATCGTCGGGCTTGAAACTCGCCGGCCGTGCATTTCCGAACTGCTCAAGCCCCGTCCGGCCCTCTGGGTCCGACGCGGCTTTTTCTTTCGGGCTTGATCGAGCGCTTGGATCGACTGCAGTGTTTCGATCGGCAGGCCTTGGCAGGTCGCGCACGCGTGCCAGGTTGCGGTCGAGCGACCCTATCGCACGGTCTTTTGGATCATCATGCCCCGCGCACGGACGGCTCGTCAGATCACGGCTTCGCCGACGGTGCCGGACGCACTAGGTCGGGCAACCTAGGCGCGACAATCAAGAACGTGGCAAGTGCCCAGGCACTGGTCGAGACGGAGACAGGCCATGAGCATGGCCGCCAAGACGGGGCTCAAGAGTTTCATCGTCGATCTCCCAATGCAATGTGGCGGCGGTCATCGTATCGCCATGCCTGGACATCTCGCATCCAAGCGGGACTTCGACCTCGCTGCTGCCACCATCAATAGATCAGCGCTGCGCCGGCCGGAACAGCGTGAACAGTTGTCACGTTGGACTTAGCTTGTCCAGGCGCCTCGTTAGAGTCGCACCCGATGCTTAGTCGCGGAGACACCCCTGGCACGACCGATGTCCTCGATCGCAACAACCTGCACCTTGAACGCCAAAGAACCCACGCGCGAATCGCCGCAAGGGCGGGACCGCGAATTCCAAATCTGGATGGAACGGGCAAACAACGGCGACGCCGAGGCCTTGGGATCGATGATCATCGCCTGCCATATCTATATGATAAGGATTGATCAGCGAGAGATTCCACTTGCGCTGCGTTCGAAATTCGACGCGGTGGATCTCGTACAGGAGACATCCCTCCGCGCGCATCGGGATTTCTCCGCGTTTGCTGGTACGACTCGCGGAGAATTCAGACGTTGGCTGCGGCGCATTCTGCTGAACAATCTGGCGATGGTACGCCGCCAGTACGAGCAAACTGACAAGCGGCGCGTCAGTCGAGAGTCTCACGCGGACGTCGCCGAAGCCGCCATCGCCCCGCTCGACGGCCACACCGCACCGGGAGCATGGCTGATTCAGTCGGAACAGCAGCAGCGACTTAAGGAGTCCTTAAGCCGGCTGCCCGATCGCATGCAGCAAGTGATCCGGCTGCGTAGTCGAGAACACATTGCTTTCGCGGAAATCGGGGAACGATTAGGGCGATCTGCAGGAGCTGCGCGCAAGCTCTGGGTCAGGGCAATCGCACGCCTCCAGCGAGAACTGCGGCATCATGGAAAGCAGCCATGACATGAGCGATCCTAGGTTACCGCACGACGGATCCCGCTCCGCAGACAAGTCCGATCGCACAGCTTGCTTTCGACTTCGCGGCGTGTATTCTCGATGGGTTGCCGCGACCTTGATCCACAGGAACTGGCTGACCATGAGCAAAGACTCGGCACTCGTGCGGCAATGGCTGATTCTGAAGATGCTGTCCTCGCGGCATTACGGCATCACCGTCCAGGAAATGGCGCAGGAACTCGAGGTCACCGACAAGACCATCCGCCGCGATCTGAACACCTTCAAGTCGGTCGGCATGCCGATCGAGGAACGCATTCGAGATCATGGTCAGAAGCGCTGGTCACTGACTCATGGTAACGGGCATGCGGATTTGAGCTTCTCAATGGACGAGGCACTTGCCTTCTACCTTGGCCGGCGATTCCTCGAGCCGATGGCCGGCACGTTGTTCTGGGAAGCAGCCCAGAACGGCTTCAAGAAGATTCGAGCCTGTCTCGGCAAGGCGACACTTGAACACCTGGAGAAGGTGGCCGGCTGCCTGCATCATACGACCGTCGGCGCCAGCGACTATACGCGGAAAATCGATCTGATCGACGAACTTATGGAGGGGATCGAGAAGCGCAAGGTGACGCTGATCAACTACCAGTCTCTGGGGGCGACCGAGCCGGTGGAGTACGAGATTCATCCCTACGGCATCATGTACCATCGCGGCTCTCTTTATCTGGTGGTGCGCTCGACGGATCACGGGAAGATCCTGCATTTCAAGGTGGACCGCATCGACCAGGCGGAAGCGCAGACGCTCGCCTTCGAGCCGCCCGAAGGCTTCAGCCTTGAGCAGCATTTGGCCGATTCGTTCGGCGTATTCCAAGGCGACGGCGATGTCGCCGTCAAGGTACGCTTCTTGCCCCCGGTCGTCCGCTACGTGGAGGAGTCGAAATGGCACGCAAGCCAGAAGCTTTCCCGACAACATGACGGGAGCCTCATGGCCGAGTTCCGCTTATCGACCACGGAAGAGATCATGCGGTGGATTCTGAGCTTTGGACGGAACGCGATTGTGATTGAGCCATCAGAACTTCGCGAGGAAGTCCGTGAAGAGTTGGAAGTACTTCTGCGAGACTATTCGAGGGAGAAACACGGCACCGATCCCCGCAGCGTCGCCTCGCACCGTCGTCACAGGCGTCCGTCCACCGACAAAGCCTAGAGTGATGCGAATCGTTGGGACCATGTTTTATCGCGGCAGCAGGTATCGCAGCAGACTTAAGTGCTTATCTAGAAAAATGTTACGGGTATTTCATTATGCACCGGGTCCTTCCCCAGGGTGGGGGCCGCGTGAGCGTGGTCTGATCGGCGGGGTTTTCGATCACTTGCTCGCCGCGCAGCAGCGTGGTGGGGCGCATGTCGTTGCTATAGGGAATGCCGAAGTATGCGTCGAAGCCTTGCGTCATCGGCAGAAACCTGGGCAGATGCCCCAAGTGCCACTTGCCGATGCAGGCGGTGGCGTAGTTTCGCGATTTGAGCGCCTCGGCAATCGTCAACTCCTCGTGCGGCAGTCCGCCGGTGGAGTTGGCAAACAGCACGCGGCGCGTATCGCTGCACATGCCGTTGCGGATGGGGAGGCGGCCGGTGAGCAGCGCCGCGCGGCTGGGCGTGCAGACGCACTCGGCCACGTAGAACTGCGTGAAGCGCGTTCCCTCGGCGGCCATGCGATCGAGGTTTGGCGTGGCGATCGTCGGATGGCCATAGCAGCCCAGGTCTCCGTAGCCCAAGTCGTCGGCGAAGATGATGACCACGTTGGGAGGCTTGGCGCCGCCGGCGGCATACGCGGCACCAAGTGAGCCGATGCACAACAGCCAGCTTGTTGCACCCACAGCGGTCCAGCGCGCGGCGAACGGCATGATCGTGGTTCCTTACAAGTGAAATGGAGAGGCGCCGCGCGCAAACTCTCCGGCGGCCTCCTTATGATATCACCGGGCAGACGTCGAACCATTGCCGGCACTGGCCTTCGATCCAGGCGGTGGAATGAGTTGGACCCCAGAAACCGGGCTCGTAGGTTTCCAGCGGCGGTTGGCCGTGCTTTTCCCAGGCCGCGATGATCGGGTCGATGATGTCCCAGGCCAACTCCACCTCGTCGGCCCGGGCAAACAGGCTGGCGTCGCCTTGAAACGCGTCGAGCAGCAAGCGCTCGTAGGCCTCGGGCATGACGCCGGCAAACTCGCGCTGGAAACTGAAGTCCAACTCGGTGAGCCGCAGCTTCATGCCGGCGTCGGGCACCTTGGTCTGGAACAACAGTTGGATGCCTTCGGCCGGTTGGATCTGGATGATCAGCTTGTTGGCATCGCACACGCGCGCCGCACCGGCGCCGAACACCATCGTGGGCGGGCTGCGAAACTGAATCACGATTTGCGTGGTGCGGCACGACATGGCTTTTCCGCTGCGCAGATAGAACGGCACGCCCTGCCAGCGCCAGTTGTTGACGGCCAGCTTGATCGCCGCGAAGGTGGCGGTCTGGCTGTCGGCGGCCACGCCGGGCTCGTCGCGATAGCCGGCGTATTGGGCGCGCAGCGTGTCGCGCGCGACGTCGGCGGGCGAAAGGGGAGTGATGGCACGCAAGACCTTCACTTTCTCGTCGCGCACCGCCTCGGCGTCGTAGCGGGCGGGGGCCTCCATGGCCGTGGTGGTGAGCAGTTGCAGCAAGTGCCCTTGGAACATGTCGCGCAGCACGCCGGTCTGGTCGTAGAACTCGCCGCGGCGGCCGATGGCCACTTCCTCGGCCACGGTGATTTGCACGTGGTCGACATAGTTGCGGTTCCACACCGGCTCGAAAATGGTGTTGGCGAAGCGCAGCACCATGATGTTCTGCACGGTCTCCTTGCCCAGGTAGTGATCGATCCGATAGACCTGGTCTTCCTTGAAGACGCGGTGTACTTGATCGTTCAAACTGTGCGCCGACTGGGCGTCGCGTCCGAAAGGCTTTTCGATGACGATCCGCCGCGGGCCGTGTGCTTCGTCGGCCAGCCCGCAGCCGCCCAGGCGTTCGACGGCCTGTTCGTAGAATTGCGGCGCGGTGGCCAGATAGTAGACACGCGTCACGCCGTCGGCGCCTTCCAGCTTGTTGAGCCGCGCGTGCAGCGCGTCGAAGTCCTCGCTGCGGCCGATGTCGCCGGGCTGGTAGAACAACTTGGGGGCGAAGCGATCCCAGGCTTGGCGGTCGAACCGGTCACCGCTGAACTGGGCCGTGGTCTCGGCCAGCGAAGCCCGCCATTGGTCGTCGGTAAAGGGGCTGCGCGAAAAGCCGACGATGCGCGTGTCATCCGGCAAGCGTTCCTTCTGGAACAGGTGATACAAGGCGGGCACCAGCTTGCGGCTGGTCAGATCGCCGGAGGCGCCGAAGATGACGAGCGTAAGACGCATGGGAGTTCGAGACGGGGTAACGGTGCAAAACGTCAAGGTCGACCATTGTAGGGCAACGGACGGCAATGCGGCCAGTCGATCGCTTCGCCGGCACGCTCGGCTTGACCCCTCGAGCGATGGCGTCGTAGACTGGGCCGCGCCGGTGAAGGCGGCCACGCAGCGGAATAACGTGGCTGCCGCAAAGCCGTATTGGCCGCCAGGTCGGGGAGTGACGCCATGAGCCAACCAGACACGACGCAGCGCGGCAGTTTCGCCAGCAATTTCGGCTTTATGATGGCTGCGGTCGGCAGCGCCGTCGGGTTGGGCAATATCTGGAAGTTTCCGTACATCACGGGCGAGTATGGCGGCGGCGCGTTCGTGCTGGTGTACCTTGTCTGCATTGCCGCGGTGGGGCTGCCGCTGATGTACGCCGAGCTGATCATCGGGCGGCGCGGCGGGCGCGACATTCTGGGGGCGCTGCGCAATCTCACGCGGAGCAAGGGCGCGCTGGGCGCCTGCTTCAGCTACTTGACGGGCTTGATGGCCGTGTCGTCGGCGTTCTTGATGCTGGCGTTTTACTCGGTGGTGGCCGGCTGGGCTCTTTATTTCTTTGCCCTCTCGGCCGGACTAATTCGTGGCGTGGAGTTCGGCGATACCACGGTCTTCGGCACGCTGGCGGCCAACGGGCCGACGGCCACGATCTGCCATACCGTGTTCATGCTGATGACCGTCGGGGTGGTGATGCTGGGCGTTCACCGGGGCATCGAGTTTCTGTGCAAGACGCTGATGCCGGTGCTGTTCTTGATTCTAGTCGCGATGGTTGGTTACGTCGGGTTCACAGGTGGATTGGATCAATCGTTGGCGTTTCTGTTTCGCCCGGATTTTCACAAGCTCACGTCGTCGGCCGTGCTGGAGGCGTTGGGTCATGCGTTCTTCACGCTCTCGTTGGGCATGGGGGCAATGGTCACGTATGGTTCATACTTGAAGGAAGAACAGCGCGTCATCCGTGACAGCGTGGCAATTGCTGCACTCGACACGCTTGTAGCGCTGTTGGCCGGCGCGGTGATCTTTGCCATCGTCTTCGAAGCGGGCCTGAAGCCGTCGGAAGGACCGGGACTACTTTTTAAGACGTTGCCCAGCTTGTTTGTGAAAATGCCTGGCGGCGCGATCGTAGCCCCGGTGTTCTTCGGCCTGATCGTGTTCGCTGCCTGGAGCTCGGCCATTTCATTGTTGGAGGTGACGGTGGCCTATCTTGTCGACGAATGGAAAGTGCCGCGTGTATTCGCGGCCTGGGGCATGGGAATCTTGATCTGGGCGTTGGGCGTTGCGTGCGCTATCGGAGTGACCGTTGCGTGGGAATCCACACCTGACAAACCGTACACGCTACAAGATGGGCTTGATGATCTTGTATCCCGCTATTTTCTGCCCATCGGGGGTTTGTTGATCGCCATCGCGGCGGGATGGCTCACCTTGCCGGAGGATATGCTCAGCGGCTTTCGGCATATGAAAAAAACAGGGCCGGTGTTTTCGAGCGTCTGGAGAGTGCTAATCCGATACGTTGCCCCGATCATGGTAGTCATGGTTCTGCTGTCGAAGGCCGGCCTTTTCGCCAAATGGACAGGGGCGGCTCCGCCCGTGTCGCCCGAGGGCGAACTGCAGAGCACGGTCGATCCGTCCAGGAGTGACTGATACGACAACTCATTCGGTTGCTCGCTAGCCGAACAACTTCACCGGCGCTTCGCGCGGGCCGAGCACCAGCGAGGGATCGACGCCCAGCCAATCGGCGAGCAGGGCGGCGTACACGTCGCGGAAGTCGATCTGGTGGCGGACGTCGCCCTGGTCGAGATGGGCCAGGTCGGGCACGCCGCCTTGCAGGCCGCCTGTGACGCGATTGCCCAGCACGAACACGGGGGCCGCGGCGCCGTGGTCGGTGCCGAGCGAGCCGTTTTCCATCACGCGGCGGCCGAACTCCGAAAACAGAAACACACAGACGTCGTCCGCCAGCTTCTGGTCGTTGAGCTCCTTGAGGAATCCACTCACCGCCTCGCTGACCTGCGTGAGCAGGTTGCGATGCGTGCCGGCCTGTTGCCCGTGCGTGTCGAACCCGTCGAGGGCCGTATAGTAGACGCGAAACGGCTGGTCCTGCTCCATGAGCGTACGAACCAGGTTCAAGCGTTCGACCAGCGGGCGGCTGGCGGTCGCCGCCGCGGGGTCGACCTCAGGAGCGTCCTGGCCGAGCTTCATGGAGAGCTCGCGTGCTTGCTGTTGGCGTGCCGCGATCAGTCTGGTCAACTCGCCGCGGCGCGTGCCGGGCGCGGCCGTCAAGGCGACGGCGTCTTTGCGCAATTTCAAGTCGCTCAACTGCTGGAGCGTTGCCACGCTGCGCTGTCGGCGCGAGAGGGCGCGCGAGGCGGCGCCATCGCCGACGTAACACAACTCGCCTACGTCCGTGTTGTCGGCCGCGCGGCCCAACCAGCCGGAGGTGACGCGCACGTCGGGCTGACCGGCGTGCCAGATGTCCATCGACTCGAAGTGCGAGCGATTGGGATTCGGATAGCCGCAGTTTTCCACGATGGCCAATTGGCCGGCGTCCCACAGCGGCTGCCACGATTTCATGGCCGGGTGCAGGCCGAGATGATCGTCGAGCTTGAGCACGTCGTTGGCCGCGATGGCCAAGGTGGGACGTGCTCGGTAGTAGACATCGTCGGCAAAGGGGATGACGGTGTTGAGCCCGTCGTTGCCTCCTTGCAGCTCGATCACGACCAGCTTGCGGCCGCTGGTCGAAGCTTCGGCTGCGGCGGCCACTTGCTGCCACCAGCGCGGCGCCATCTGGCCCAGGCCCAAGCATCCGCCGCACACGCCAACGCTCTTGATGAACTGACGTCTCGATTGCATGGCAAGCTCCTCAAGCTAGTTGGGCTTCCGGGGCGCTTAACAGCGCCGCCACCGTGGCGGCGCGGGCGGCCGGATCGTCGGTGCGCAGATGGGCCGATAACTCGGCACGTTCTTCGTCGTCGGGCGGCCGACCCCAGAACATGGCCGTCCACAGGTCGAGCTCCGCGTCGGCGCCGAGCAGTTCGTATTTCTCGGCCAGCTTTTGCCAGTGGTCGGCCGGCACGGTCGATTCGTCACTGGTGAGCCAGGCGGCGAAGTTCTGCCGCGCCACGATGGCCGGATCGCTGAGCCACTGGAGGCCGCCCGGCCAGCCGGCCACGTTGGGCGGCATGAACAGCCGCTGCCCCATGCGATCGGCCGCGGCGACCACTTCGATCAAGTTGGGATGCGGCGGGAAGGTTTGGCCGCAACGAATGACGCTGACGGTCCACTCCACGGGACTCAGCACGCGCCGTCCGGCATAGGCGTCGCAGTGGAACAGGCGGCTGCGGAGCAACACGTCGAGTCCGCGGGCGACGTCCACGTCGCCATCAGCCCGCATCGACGCAGCCAGACCTTCGAGCAACTCGGGCGAGGGATCGTCGACGTCGGAGATGAACGTGCGCCACAGCCGCCAGGCGATGCGCCGGGCGGCGGCCGGATGGGCGCTGGCGATCTTGGCCAGGTCCTTGTCCGACCAAGAGCCGGTTTCGCCCAGGATGGTTTTCTCGCCCGTGTCGTGGAGCACGTCCATGTATTTGAGCGGCGGCCGGCGCTCCGACACGTACTGCCAGCCGGTGAGCGCGCGGGCCGCTTCGCGGACGTCGGTCTCTTCGTAGTTGCCGACGCCGAGGGCAAAGAGCTCCAGGAACTCGCGGCCCAGGTTTTCGTTGGGCGCACCGCGCAGGTTCGACGTGCCGTCGAGCCAGCGGAGCAGGGCGGGATCGCGCAGCATGACCAGGTGCAGCTTGCTGATCGGGCTGCGCCACAATTGGCGCTGTTTCTGGTGCTGGTCGACGAGCGTCTCCTTGTCGTACACGCGCGATTCGCTGGTGGCATAGTGCGTGTGCCAGGCCAGCACCATCCGCTCGCGCAGCGGCCACGCGGTGAAGATCAGGCGATAGAACCAGGCCATGCGGATCGGATCGAGCTCGGCGTGGCCGGCGCGGTACGACTCGAACATGGCTTTGCTGAACGCTTCGATCGCGGCGGCAGGACGGCCATCGGGACCCAGCGGCGCGCCGTCGAGGATGCGGGCG
>JBGSYQ010000332.1:0-12085 GCA_041750795.1 Pirellulales bacterium
ATCTGGGCAACGCCTTGCGTGCCGCCGGCCGCGATGCGGCGGCAGCCGCCGCCTACGAGCGCGCCTTGCAGGTTCGGCCCGACGCACCCGAGCCGCGCGTCAATCTGGGGCTGGTGCTTCGCCAGCAGGGCCGCGTCGCAGAGGCCATCGAATGCTTTCGGCAAGTGCTGCAGACCCATCCCGAGTTTGCGGCGGCGCACAACGCCTTGGGCGCGGCGCTCGAAAGCCGCGGAGACTCCGCCTTGGCCGTGGAGAG
Organism: Pirellulales bacterium; assembly: GCA_041750795.1. Lineage (GTDB taxonomy): Bacteria > Planctomycetota > Planctomycetia > Pirellulales > PALSA-1355 > JTS-RE94. Next base: position 257 of record JBGSYQ010000332.1, read on the forward strand.
TTTTCGCGAGGCCGTTCGCCTGCGGCCCGATTTTGCGGAAGCGTACAACAACTTGGGCGCCGCGCTCGGTTCGCTGGGCAAGCCGGGCGAGGCCATCGTGTGCTTCGAAGAGGCGCTGCGCATCAATGCCGATCAGCCCGATGCGCTCAGCGGCCTAGGCGCAGCGCTGCACGCCAGCGACCAGACGGCCGCCGGCCGAGCGGCCCTCCAGCGCGCCCTGGAGTTGCAGCCCGATTGTGCGCGTGCCCACGGCAATCTTGCCAAGATCCTGCTCGACGAGGGAGACCGGCAAGGAAGCCTGGCCCGCTTCGAAGAAGCCGTGCGCTGCGATCCGTCGCTGCCGTCGATGCACAACAACCTGGCGATGGCGCTATTGCTGTCCGGCGATTTCGAACGCGGCTGGGCCGAATACCAGTGGCGCTGGAAGCTGACCGACGCTTTGCGGCGCGACTGGCCGCAGCCCGAATGGGACGGCTCTCCGCTAGGGGACCGTACGATCCTGTTGCACCGCGAGCAGGGACTGGGCGATACGCTGCAGTTCCTGCGCTATGCCCCGCGCGTGCCGGTGCAGGGAGGAAAAGTGCTGATTTATGCGCCCGGAAGCTGGCTCCCCTTGCTGCGCACGTGCGCCGGACTCGATCCTGCGCGGGTCGAATTCTGCGACGAGGCGCAGCCGCTGCCGGACTTCGACGTGTTTGCGTCGCTGATGTCGTTGCCGCGTCTGTTCAAGACCGACCTGGCATCGATCCCCGCCGACGTGCCGTATCTGTCGGCCGACGAGGCGCTGGTGGCCAGGTGGCGCGCGGAATTGGGCGACGACGCGTCGTTGCGCGTGGGAATTGCCTGGCAGGGAAATCCGAACTTTGCGGGAGATCGTGCCCGCTCGATTCCGTTGGCCATGTTTGCGCCGCTGGCCGCCGTCGACGGCGTGCGGCTCTTCAGCTTGCAGAAGGGCTTTGGAGTCGAGCAGCTTGCTGATGCCAACTTTCCCGTGGTTGACCTGGGGAGCACGTTCAGCGACGAGGTCATGGTGGATGCGGCGGCGGTGATCCAATCGCTGGATCTGGTGATCTCGTGCGACTCGGCGGTGTTGCACCTGGCCGGCGCGCTGGCGGCGCCGGCCTGGGGCGCGATCCCCTTTGCGCCCGACTGGCGCTGGTTGCTGGATCGCAGCGACAGCCCCTGGTATCCTACGCTGCGCTTGTTTCGCCAGACCCAAGGCGGCGATTGGGGCGGCGTGTTCCAGCGAATGGCGGCCGAATTGGCAACGCTGCCGGCGCGACAAGGTCGCGGCAAATAGCCCCACGTGGCGCGGCAAGCGGGGCCGGTTGTGCATCCCGATGCATTCTCAAACTCTCACGCGAAGTCTTCATGAGCGCAGCCAGCGACGTTCTTCGGACGGCCTTGGAGCATCAGCAGGCAGGACGACTGGATGAGGCCGAGCAGAGTCTCCGCCAGGTGCTGCACGCCGAGCCGCAAAATGCCCAAGCGCTGCAACTGTTAGGAAACCTGGCCCTGGCGCGCGGACAGCACGCCCAAGCGGCCGAATGGTTTCAACAGGCGGTGCGTCTCAATCCGGCCGATCTCGAAGCACAGTTCGGGCTGGGCAATGCGCTGTTGGCACAAGGCAGGCCCCACGAAGCAGTGCTGTACTTCCAAGTGGTTCTGCGCGCGCGTCCGAACGACGCCAGACTTCAAAACGAGGTGGGCATCCTGCTGGCGAACTTGGGGTACTGGGACGGCGCCGCGGACTGTTTTCGCCAGGTGGTGCGTACGCAACCTGACTTTGCGCCGGCCCACAACAACCTGGGCAACATTTTGGAACAACAGGGACGAACTGCCGAGGCCGTCGAATGTTTTCGCAGCGCCGTGGCCGCCGACCCCAAGCAGGTGCACGCCCGCTACAACCTGGCTGGTTGTCTGAAGTCGCTGGGGCAGCTCGACGAGGCCATCCATCAATACCAGCTTGCCCTGCAGGTGGCGCCCCACGAAGCCGAGAGTCACTCGAAGCTGGGCGGGGTGCTCCACGAGGCGGGTAAGCACGGCGAGGCAATGGCCAGCTATCGCGAGGCACTGCGGCTGCGGCCCGATTTCGTCGAGGCGCAATTCAACCTGGGTTGCGTGCTCGCGGCACAAACGCTGCTGCCCGAGGCCGTGGAGTGTTTCGAGCGCGTCATCGCGGCGCGTCCTGATTTCGCCGAGGCGCATGCCGAATTGGGATTCGCTCTGCAAGCACTCGGACGTCCGGAAGCCGTCGCCGCGCTGCGCCGAGCGGTCGCTCTCAAGCCGTCGTTGCCGCGCGTTTACCTGGCATTGGGCGATCTGTGGAGCGATCAGGGCGACTCGACGGCGGCGATCGCCAGCTACCAGGAGGCGATTCGCTGTCAGCCCGACTACGTTGCGGCACACACGCAACTGGGCAGCGCGCTGCGCGAAGTGGGTCAAGACGTCGAGGCCTTGGCGGCGTACGAACGCGCCGCGCAGCTTCGTCCCGACCTGGCCGAACCGCACGTCAATCTGGGCCTGATTTATCAGGATCTCAAATGCACCGACGAGGCGATCGCCTGTTTTCGCCAGGCTCTCGCGCAGCTTCCCGATTGCGCCGCGGCCCACAATGGACTGGGAGTGGCACTGGAGAGCCAAGGCAAGTCGGAAGAAGCCGTGGCTTGCTTTCGCGAGGCGATTCGTTTGCAGCCCGACTACGTCCAAGCCCACAGCAATCTGGGGGCATCGCTGTGCTCGCTGGGCCAACCTGGCAAGGCGATGGACTCGTACGACGAGGCGCTACGGATTGACGAGCATCGCGGGCCCAATCCCGCGGCGATTGCCGAAGGACGCGCGGTGTTGGAGCGCGCCATGGAAATCGACCCCGATTTCGCCGAAGCCCATGGCAACCTGGGGAAGTTGCTCATGGGGTTGGGCGACAATAATACCGCCGGTGCGGCAGTCCTTGCCGAAGCCCGCGCACTTCTCGAACGCGCCGTGGCGCTCAATCCCGACTTTGCCGAGGCCCAGGGCAATCTGGCAAAGCTGCTGCTCGATCAAGGTGACGTGACCAGCGCGCTGGCTCGCTACGACGACGCGTTGCGCCGCGATCCGTCGCTGGCATCCTTGCACCACAACCGCGCAATGGCCCTGTTGGTGAGCGGTGATTTCGAGCGCGGCTGGCCCGAGTACGAGTGGCGCTGGCGTCTGCCCAAGGCCACCCAAAGAAACTGGCCGCAACCCGAATGGGACGGCTCGCCCTTGAACGGCCGCACGATCATGCTGCACCCGGAGCAGGGATTGGGCGACACGTTGCAATTCATCCGCTATGCCCCGCTGGTGCAAGAACAAGGCGGATCGTTGCGGATCGTCGTACCCGCGAAGTGGATTCCCATCGTCAGCACCTGCGTCGGCTTGGATCCGGCGCGCAGCGCGTTTTCGAGTGATGCGGATCCGCTGCCGCCCTTCGACGTGTTTGCTTCCTTGATGTCGTTGCCGCGGATATTCAAAACCACGTTGGCCTCGATTCCGGCAACGGTGCCGTACCTGTCGGCGGATGAAGCGCTGGTGGCGAAATGGCGGCAATCGCTCGGAAACGACGAGGAACTTCGCGTGGGCGTCGTCTGGCAGGGCAATCCAGAGTTTGGCAACGACCGTGCAAGATCGATTCCGTTGCGGAGTTTCGCTCCCTTGGCGGCCTTGAACGGCGTGCGGCTGATCAGTCTTCAGTACGGCTTCGGAACGGAGCAATTCGCCGGGGTTGATTTCCTGATCGAGGATCTGGGCAGCAAATTCAGTGACGAGGCCATGGTCGACGCGGCGGCCGTCATCCAGAGCCTGGATCTGGTGATTTCCTGCGACACGGCAATGATCCATCTGGCCGGCGCCCTGGCAGCCCCTGGCTGGGCCGCGATTCCCTTTGCATCGGACTGGCGGTGGCTGCGCGATCGCAGCGACAGCCCCTGGTATCCTACGCTGCGTCTGTTCCGCCAGAGCCGCCCGGGCGATTGGCCGGGCGTATTCGAGCGGATGGCGTCAGAACTGGAGAAGCTCGTCGCCGCCAAGCGCAGCTAAAGCTGCAGCGCCATTTTCCCACGGACTGCCCAGTGTCGGTATCGTTGATGGGTCGATTCATTTCGTTCGAGGGACGCAAACATGGCCGTCAAAACTACGCGTGTCACCGGTCGGCGCCAGCTTCATTTCGAGACCTGTCAGCAAGTGCTCGACGACGTGCATCACCTGGCCGCGCATCCGCATCGCCAGTTGGGAAACTGGTCGCTCGGCGAAATCTGCCATCACCTGGCCAAGGGATTCGAGATGGCCACCGCCGGCACGACCGCGCAGTTCCCCTGGTTGCTGCGTAAGCTGGGGCCGTATCTCAAGAAGTGGGTGCTCTCGCGCCCGTTTGTGCCGGGCTTCAAGGCGCCAAACAGCGGCGGCCTGGTGGCCAATCCACAAGAGGCCGCAGTGGGCGTCGCCGCGCTCGAGCGAGCTATCGCGCAGTTTCGCGACGCCGCTGAACTAAGAACGCACCCGGTGTTCGGGCCGATGTCGCGCGACGAGTGGGATCGCTTTCAAATGCGTCACGCTGCGCTGCACCTGAGCTTTCTCGTGCCCGAGCCTGCCGACCGCTAGCAGCCGATGGAAAGGTTTCGACGGGCTACAACCTCGCCGGGACACCAGCCGTTCGTCGCTGGCGCGGCGTTTCTTGCGGGGATTTGCCGCTCCCGCATCCGGTAGCAGCATGCCCCCCGCCGGTTTTTACGTGCTTTTTACATTTCTGCGACAAGCGCGTGACAAGCCGTCTGCGAAGTATCCCTAGAATTTGTCGAGAGGATATCTCAGACGTCGTGCCACGGTCAGACGCTCGCGCGACGTTGGCGACTTCCCAATACAAGCAACCAACAGATTATCGGATTACCAGGAGCAGGGGGCATGGCGACACAACTGGACGCAACCGACGAGGCATTGGCAAAATCATCGACGCTGCCGCTCCCCGCCGCTGACAACGTCGATGCCGAGATGGATTCCGCCACGGCCGATTTCGTGGACCGCGACGGCGAGCAGCAGGTGCAACAGCTTGCGGCCGCCATCGCCGAGAAGGTGAAATCTCCGGAGGATATCCTCGTCGACGAAGACCCCAGGAATCTGCCCTACGACTGGCCGACGGTCATTTGGATCGGAGTGGTCCACGCCGGCGCGTTGGCGGCGCCGTTTTTCTTCACCTGGAAGGCGCTGGGCATCTGCCTGTTCTTGTGCTGGCTGACCGGCAGCATCGGCGTGTGCATGGGATATCATCGCCAGTTGACCCACGGCGCGTTTGTCACCTATCGGCCCATGCGTTGGTTGTTGGCGCTGCTGGGCGGACTGTCGGGCGAAGGCTCGGCACTGACGTGGGTGGCCAACCACCGCAAGCACCACCTGTACAGCGACAAGGACGGCGATCCGCATAGCCCGCGTCGCGGCGCCTGGTGGAGCCACATCGGGTGGCTGGTGCCGGACTTTGGCCACAAGTATCGCGAAACGGTGCTGGCCAAATACGCGCCGGACCTGGCGCGCGATCCGGTGATGCGCTTCTTGCACAAGTTTTTCCTGCCCTCGCACATCCTGATGGGCGGCCTGTTGTTTGCCATCGGCTATTTCGGCTGGGACGCGTACACCGGCTGTTCGTTCGTAGCGTGGGGCATGTTCGTGCGACTGGTCTACGTCCTGCACGTCACCTGGTTCGTCAACTCGGCCACGCACATCTGGGGCTATCGCAACTACGAAACGAGCGACAACAGCCGCAACCTCTGGTGGGTTGGCATCCTGGCCTTCGGCGAGGGCTGGCACAACAACCACCACGCCTTCCAGCGCATGGCCCGCCAAGGGCACCGATGGTGGGAGGTCGATATGACCTACTGGTCGATCTGCGTCCTGGAAAAACTGCACCTGGCCTGGAACGTCCAGCACGAGATCCCCAAGCACGGCCAGCCGGATTAGGGTCGGCACGGCCCGGCGGTTGGAAGGGCGCCCCCGTGGGCGAAATCCTTCGCTCGAGCGGCAGCCGATCGTTTGCCCGTAAGAGGCACCTCCGGGTGCCAGTAAGTGGCATCTCCGGCGGGCAATGGGCCGTTTCCAAGGCGCGCAAATTGCAGTTGCAAGCCAGTCGGCGGCTGGTACACTATCTTCCTTGGATTGTTGGCAATTTACAGAAACGTAGGAAGGTTCTAGTCACATTGGCATGTTTCGGTGCTCTGCCGTCCTGAGGACGATTGGGGTGCCGAGGGCGGGCCAGCGTAGAGAAGGCGCGACGCGCAGATGACTCTCACGAAAGAGCGTAAACACGATTTGATCGGCGAACACAAGCGAGCCGCGAACGACACCGGCTCGCCTGAGGTGCAAATCGCCATTTTGACGACTCGGGTCGGCGAACTGACGGAGCACCTGCGCACGCACAAGAAGGATTTCGCCAGTCGGCGGGGCCTGTTGATGATGGTGAGTCGGCGGCGTCGATTGCTGGATTATCTGAAAAAGGTCGATCCGCAGCGATACCTCGACGTCATTCGTCGTCTCGACATCCGCAAGTAGCCCTGGCGCAAATAACCCCTGGCGCAAGTAGCCCTGGCGTATGTGGCCCTGGCGCGCGTGAACGCGACATTCCGGCAGGCAATCGGGCTCGTCGGCGTAGCCGTGGTCACTTTCGCCCAGTGGGGTCAACGACTCCAGGGTGAGCGACTCCAGGGTCGGCGACTTTGCTGTGGCGGTGCCCGGCACCTTGAGGTCCGGCCCAGCCTGGCGGGTTCCCCTTCGTCTTCTCTCGGATGGCGCCCCAAGACAGCTTGGAGCACGCTTGTGCAGGCACCCCCTGCGCCGGCGTTCTCGGCGACTACTCGCCCCCAGCAGCGTGCCGCTCGGTTGGCAGGAACGCAACGAAGGTAAGGAAAATACATTGAAAGTACGTGTAGAGAAACAAATCGGCGCCGGTGTCCTCTCGATCGAAACCGGCATGCTGGCCAAGCAGGCCGCAGGCAGCGTGATCGTGCAATACGGTGAAACCGCGGCCCTGGTGGCAACCGCCGCCGGACCGCCTCGTCCGGGGCTGTCGGACTTCTTTCCGCTGACGTGCGACTATCGCGAACGGACCGCGGCCGCGGGCAAGTTTCCCGGCGGGTTCTTGAAGCGCGAAGGACGCCCCACGATGAAGGAAACGCTCACCAGCCGGCTGATGGATCGCCCCATCCGGCCGCTATTTCCCTCCTGGTACCGCGACGAAGTGCAGGTGCAAGCCTTCGTCGTGGCCAGCGACCGGCAAAACGACGCCGACGTGCTGGCAATGAACGGCGCCTCGGCCGCCTTGAGCATCTCGCCATTGCCGTTCGAAGGGCCCATCGCCTCGGTCCGCTTGGGGCGCGTCGACGGCCAGTTCGTGCCGTTTCCGACGCAGGATGACCTGGAAGAGAGCGATCTGGATCTCATCGTCTCGGGCAGCAGGGACGCGATCTTGATGATCGAAGGCTTTGCCCGCGAATTGCCAGAAGACGTCATGCTCGAAGCCCTGCGCGAAGCGCATCGCCTGATCAAGGAAATCTGCAACCTGCAAGACGAACTGGTCGCCAAGGTCGGCGTCCAGAAGACCCAATACGAAGTGCCGCCGAGCGATGGGCTGCTCGACAAGCTCAAGGCCAACTACTTTGACGCGCTGCGGACGGCCAAGCAAACCCCGGGCAAGCAGGCCCGGGCCGAGGCCGTCGACGCCTTGAAGGCACGCGTCAAGGCCGAGTTGATTCCCGACCCGGCCGCCGCCGGCGCCATCACCGACTTCGCGTTCGGCACGGCCTGGCACGCTCTGGAAGAGCACGTGGTACGCGACTTGATTCTGGCCGGCACCCGGCCCGACGGTCGCGACGGCAAGACGATCCGACCGATCGAGTGCCACATCGACGTGTTGCCGCGCGTACACGGCTCGGCCATTTTTCAGCGTGGCGAAACTCAGGCGCTGATTACCGTCACGCTGGGCACCAGCCGCGACGAGCAACGGGTTGACGGGCTGATCGACGAGTACTCGAAGAAGTTCATGCTGGACTACAACTTCCCGCCGTTCTCGGTCGGCGAAGTGCGGCCCATCCGCGGACCGGGTCGCCGCGAAATCGGCCACGGCGCACTGGCCGAGCGCAGCGTCAAGCCCGTGCTGCCCGATCCGGAAACGTTCCCCTACACGGTCCGCGTGATTTCCGACATCCTGGAATCGAACGGTTCCAGCTCGATGGCCAGCGTCTGTGGCGCCACGCTGGGACTGATGGCCGCCGGCGTGCCGATCACCAATCCGGTGGCGGGCATTTCGATCGGATTGGTCAAGGAACAGGACAAGTTCACGCTGTTGACCGACATCCTGGGCGACGAAGACCACTTCGGCGACATGGACTTCAAAATCGCCGGCACGCAAAACGGCATCACCGGCATCCAGCTCGATCTGAAGATCAACGGCATCAGCGATGAGATCATCAAGGCCACGCTGGCTCAAAGCCGCGATGCACGCATTGAGATCCTGCGGACGATGCTGACGGCGATCGCCCGGCCCAAGGCCGAAATCTCGCCCTGGGCGCCGCGGCTGCTGCGAACGCACATTCCGCCGGACAAGATCGGCGCGCTGATCGGCCCGGGTGGCAAGACCATCCGCGGCATTCAAGAATCGACCGGCGCCGTGCTGGAGGTCGAGGACGACGGCACGGTGACCATTGCCAGCACCGACGCCGAAGGCGCCCAGCGCGCCCTGGCCACCGTCGAAGCGCTGACCGCCACCGTTCAGGTCGGCCGCATCTACTACGGCCGCGTGACCAGCGTCAAGGACTTCGGCGCCTTTGTCGAAATCATCCCCGGCAAGGACGGCCTGGTACACATCAGCGAATTGGCCGACGACTACGTCAACAGCGTGGCGGATATCTGCTCGGTCGGCGACGAAATGACCGTCAAGGTCATCGCGGTCGACGAGCAGGACCGGGTAAAGCTGAGTCGCAAGCAGGCAATGCGCGAGCTCGAGGCGCCGCAAACGGCCGACCAGGAGTAGCGCTGGCAGGCGGTTGATGAATTCAACCGACTGCCCGCCCGCAACGACAACCTCACGGATGCCATGGCCACCGCGGCCCACGCCGCGCTGGCCATGCTTCGTTTGGGGGGCGGCGCCGCATGCCTCCGACAGACCTCAGGTTGCCATCGATGAACCTGCAACATCCTCCCACGGCCGAGCAAGTCAACCAGAAGCTGGTCGAGCAGTACACCGAGATTGCGCAGTTGGCCGGCGGGTTGGCGCACGAAATCAAGAACCCGTTGTCCACCATCGGCCTCAACATGGAGCTGTTGGCCGAGGACTTCGCCGACGCCCAATCGCCCCGCGACAAGCGCGCCGCGGCCAAGATCGCCGTCGTGCGGCAGGAATGCCAGCGGCTGCAAAACCTGCTGGACGATTTTCTCAATTTCGCCAAGGTTCGTACGGTCCGCTTCGAGGCTTCGGACTTGAATGCCCAAGTTCGCAAATTGATCGACTTTTTCGGGCCGAAGGCGCGCGAATCGAACGTGGAGGTACTCTCCTATCTCGATCCCGAGTTGCCCAGCGTGGTGCTCGACCGCGAAGCCTTTCACGGCGCGCTGTTGAACCTGGTGCTCAACGCCTTTCAGGCCATGCCCGAGGGCGGCCAACTCGTGGTCCGCACCAGCACCACCGCGTCCGGCGTGGCGCTGGAGCTGATCGACACCGGCTGCGGCATGGACGAGCGCACGGCGGCGCAAATTTTCGAGGCGTTCTATTCCACCAAGCCGGGCGGCTCCGGCCTGGGCCTGCCCACCACGCGCAAGATCATCGAGGCCCACGGCGGGCGTATCCGCCTGCAGAGCGACGTCGGCCGCGGCACCAAGTTCACGATCGAACTGCCCGTGCCCGCGCGGCTGGAGAGCAAGGCGTAACGGCCCGTTGAAGTACGCAACGGCGTGGCGGGGCGCACCTGCGGCGCTAGCTGCGTCTCCTTTCTCTATACGCGGCTTTTCGCTATCATCGACCGCATGGCGACTACCCACGTCACACAACGCGCGGCCGCCGATGGTGCGCCGATTCGCGTGCTCATCGTCGACAACGAAGCCTCGCACGCGCAAGCCGTGGCCGAGAGCCTGGAACGCGTGGGCTATGAGTGCACCGTGGCCACCAGCGGCCCGCAAGGTGCCAAGCTCATCGATCGCGATACGTTCGACCTGGTGATCACCGACCTGGTGATGAACGAAGTCGACGGCCTGCAACTCTTGGCCCTGGCCAAGGAGAAGCTGCCCGACGCCGAGGTGATTCTGGTCACCGGGCACGGCACGATCCCTTCGGCCGTCAGCGCGATGCAGCAAGGGGCCTTCAACTACCTGCTCAAACCGCTCGATCTGAGCCAACTGCGGGCCGTGGCCGAAAAAGCCTCTGCCAGCCTGCGGTTGCGCCGCCAAAACGCCGAGCTCAATCGGCGGCTCGACGAGAAGTTCGGCTTCGAAGGCGTGATCGGCAACAGCCGCCAGATGCACGAGGTGATCGACCGCCTGAAGCGCATCGCCCCCACCGACGCCAGCGTGCTCATCCAGGGCGCCACCGGCACCGGCAAGGAGCTCGTGGCCCAGGCGGTCCACCAGAACAGCCCGCGCAAGAACAAGGCCTTCGTGGCGCTCAACTGCGCCGCGCTGAGCGAGAATATTCTGGAGAGCGAGTTGTTCGGCCACGTGCGGGGCGCTTTTACCGACGCCTCCACCGATCGCATCGGCAAGTTCGAGTACGCCGACGGTGGCACGTTGTTTCTCGACGAGGTGGGAGACATGCCCATCGCCACGCAGATCAAGCTGCTAAGAGTGCTGGAAAGCGGCGAGATCACGCGCGTCGGATCGAACGATCCCATGAACGTCAACGTGCGCATCCTGTCGGCCACCAATCGCAATCTGGAAGAATCGATCGCGGCGGGCACCTTTCGCAGCGACCTCTATCACCGTCTGAAGGTGGTGACCATCAACCTGCCGCGTCTGGCCGAACGCAGCCAGGACATTCCGCTGTTGATCGACTACTTCATGAAGCAGTTCGCCAAGCGGCACCACAAGAAAGTCGCCAGCGTCTCGGCCGCGGCACGGCGGCGTTTGATGGCCTTCGACTGGCCCGGCAACGTTCGCCAGTTGCGCAACGTCGTGGAGAGTATGGTGGTCGTCGACTACGACGGCGTGCTCGACGTTGACGATCTGCCGGCCGAGCTGGCGGGTCCGACCGACGCGGCCGAGGATGGGCAAGCGGGCAACCTGGCCTCGCTGGTGGGCAAGCCGCTCTCGGAGCTCGAGCGGCTGTTCATCGCCGAAACGCTCGAACAAACCGGCGGCAACCGCGAGGCCGCCGCCGACATGCTCGGCATCGGCCAGCGCACCCTGTATCGCAAAATCAAGGTGTTCAATCTGTGACCGGCGCGAGCGACAGGATGAGCACGATTCGCGTATTACCTCAAAGCGTGGTCAACAAGATCGCCGCCGGCGAGGTGATCGAGCGTCCGGCCAGCGTGGTCAAGGAGTTGATGGAGAACTCGATCGACGCCGGCGCCACGCGGATCGACGTTTCGGTGGAGCAGGGGGGGCTGGAGCTGATTCGCGTCAGCGACGACGGCTCTGGCATGCCGGCCGATCAACTCCCCTTGGCGGTTGCCACGCACGCGACCAGCAAGATCCACGACGCCGACGACTTGTTCTGCGTCCATTCGTTGGGGTTTCGCGGCGAGGCCCTGGCGTCGATTGCCGAAGTCAGCCGCCTCACCCTGCGCAGCCGCACGCGCGACGTCGACGCCGGCGCGCAACTCGAGGTGGCCGGCGGCC
>JBGSYQ010000333.1:0-5025 GCA_041750795.1 Pirellulales bacterium
GCGGCCAACGCCAGTTCCGGCACCGCCGCGAAGATCCTGGGTGCGTTGGCGATGATCTTTGCCGCGGTGGCCGTGGCGACTTGCTGGCTGCCGATCCTGGACGGTCCGATCGGTTGGACCGCGATCGGCTTCGGCGGACTGGGACTGGCGATCGGAATTGGCGGACTGCTGGCCGCGACCGCGACCAACAGCAGCAGCGGCATGGTCTTGAATATCATCGGCAGTGGCGGCTCGGCCGTGGGCCTGGTGCTGGCCGTGGTGTTGGGCGTGACATTTGGATTGTTTGGCGGCGCACCCGAGCCGGTCGTGACCGCGCGACCCACTCTGCCCCCGATCGTGGAAGCGCCGCCCAAGATCGTTCAGCGCGAACCCCAACCCGAGCCTTCGCCGCCGCCGGAGCCCGTCTGGACCGATGCGGGCGAAGCCATCGAGCAAGGACCGATCCGCGCCACGATCGCGTCGGCGGCGATCGAACAGGTGCGCATGGAGAGCGCCGATCTTTCAACGATCGGTCGATCCAAGCCGCAGCCGATGCTCAAAGTCCGTGTGACGCTGGAGAACATCAGCATCGACCGCATCGTCGAAGCGCCGGGCTGGATGGGGGGTGGCGATCTCATCGGCCAGGGCGTGGGACAGTTGCTCGGCGGCGAAACGGGCAAGGCCGTGCAAGCCGCCACCGCCACCGCCACGCTGGCCGACAACGTCGGCAACCACTACAAACAGGCGTCGACGCTGTCGATCTTCGGTGCGCAGCTCGACTTTGGCGCCGATTATGCCTTGCGGCCGGAGAACACAAGAACGGTCGAGCTGGTGTTTCCGCCGCCGCTGGAAACGGTCGAATACCTCCGCTTGGAACTCTCGCCGGCCGGTTTCGGCGGCACGGATTCCTTGCGATTTCAGATTCCTAAAGCGATGATTGACGGCCTGGCTGCGGCAGCGGGCGATTGAACCGTTCGCATGCGTCGGCCGCCGATGGCGAGAGTGCGGACTTCGGAGCGAGGAAGGGCACGAGCAGGTGGCCGGCCGGTGAGCGACCGGCGGTAACCGTGCCGTTGACTTTCTGCCTGTTGTCCCCGCGTGGGGTTCTAATACCTGGAGTATTGGGAGAACCTTGCCATGCTTCGCGCTCTGATCGAAAGTCGCATCTCGTCGGCCGAACATCGACTGGGAGTACCGGCCGACTACTTGCGGCACGTGCTCAAGACCTCGCTGCGCGCTTTTCTCAAGTTCACCAAGATCATGCCGCTGGCGGAGTATCGTCGCGTGCTGCCGGTCGAACCGTATCACGTGGCGCGAATCGTGGCGACGCAGGAAGAAGACTGCGGAACCTGTCTGCAAATCGAAGTCAATCTGGCCAAGCGCGACAAAGTGAAGCCGGCGGTCATTCGTGCTTGCATGAACGGCCGCCCCGATGACCTGCCCGAGCAACTGGCCGACGTCTATCGCTTTGCCCAGGGAGTGGTCCGGCACAGCGGAGACGACGACATCTACCGCGAGCGAATTCGAGAGGCCTACGGCGACGAGGGGCTGGTCGAGTTGGCGATGGCGATCGCCGTGTGCCGCGTATTCCCCGCGACGAAACGGGCCCTGGGCTTCGCGCAAAGTTGTTCGGCGGTCGCGGTGCGCATGTGACAGCACAAGGCATGGCGTGCAACCGGCGGTTTTCGACAAAAACCGCTGTGCCCTCGCGGCGTGCGTTGTGGTATGGTGTCGGCGCGGATGCATTGCGGGCAGAGAATCGCTCGGCGGTACTCGCCTTGGAAGTCATCGCGTTCGCTGCGCTCAAGGAGGATGACATGCCGCGCTACTTTGGATTCTCGGCGAGTTGCCTGCTGGTGCTCGCCTGCGTGGGTTGCTCGGGCCAATCGCCACCGGCAAGCATCGAAGGAGATGCCGCGTCCAGCACGTCGAGCGGGACGTTCGATCGAAACTTCCCCTACGTGATCCGCCAGGACGCCGAGTACTATGTCGCAGGCCCGCAACAAGGCTCTGCGCCCGACGGAAAGTTCGCATCCGGCACCCAGGTCCAAGTCCGCCGGCAAACGGGCGGATACTGGCTGGTCGAGTCGGCCGACGGCGTGATCGGATACGTCGACAGCCAATCGGTCAGCGATCCAACCATCGACGGCAGGTGACGCCAAGCGCCACTGCGCCGCAACCGGCCGCAGCGGCTGCTATCCCGTGGAGGTTTGCCGCACCGCGTCGATCAGCAGCAGCACGTTGTCGACCGGCGTCTGTGGCAGGATGCCGTGCCCCAGGTTGAAGATATGGCCGGGGCGGCCCGCGGCTCGGCGCAGCACGTCCTCCGCACGGCGGCGAATCTCGTCCGGATCGGCGAATAGCACCGTGGGGTCGAGATTGCCTTGCACCGCCTTGTCATAGCCGACGGTGCGCCACGCGTCGTCCAACTCGATGCGCCAGTCGATGCCGATCACGTCGCCGCCGGCCTTGGCCAACAGCGGCAGCAGCGCCGGATTGCCGGTGCCAAAGTGAATCACCGGCACGCGCGGCGCAATGCCGTCGATGATCGCTTTGGTATAGGGCAGCACAAAGCGGAGATAATCGTCCGGCCCCAGGCAGCCGACCCAACTGTCGAACAGTTGCACGGCCTGGGCCCCGGCCGCGATCTGCGCATTCAAATAGCGCGTGATCGAACGAGCCAGGCGGCCCATGATCGTGTCCCACGCCGCAGGCTCGCGCAGCATGAGCGATTTGCAGTGCACGTAGTTGCGGCTGCCGCCTCCTTCGATCGCATAGCTGGCCAGCGTGAACGGCGCGCCGGCAAAACCGATCACCGGGATTTCGGCCGGCAGCCCCGCGCGCGTCAGCCGCACGGTCTCCATCACGAAGTCCAGCGGCTCGACCGATTCCAGTTCGATGAATCGTTCGACGTCCTTGGCCGAGCGCAACGGATTGTGGATCACCGGACCATCGCCGGCAGAATACTCCAGCATCAGGCCCATCGGTTCCAGCAGCGGCAGCAGATCGGCAAAGATGATGGCCGCGTCGACGTTCAAGCGGTTGACCGCCGTGATCATCACTTCGGCGCACAGCGCCGGGTCCTTGCACAATTCGAGGAACGACACCTTGTCGCGCACGGCGCGATACTCGGGCATGTAGCGGCCGGCTTGTCGCATCAGCCAGATGGGCGTGCGGTCGACCGGTTGTCGCCGTGCCGCCTTCATGAACGGTCCCTGGTCCCAGGGTCCGGACGGCGGCAACAGCGCGGACATGGAAACGCTGGCGGCGGGCGCGCCTCTCTGCACCACGACACCAGCGCGGCCGGCCAGCTCGCCCGCCTTGTTGGCAGCCGCGGCCACAAGCTGGCCCATCTTGAAATGCTCCGGCTCGACGTCGACGCGAAACTCGAACTCGTGCAGGCTCTCGCTGGTCGTCGGCCCGATCGAAGCCACCAGCGTGCGCGCCATGCCGGCGCGCAACTGCGGCGCCAGTTGCAGGCGATTGGCCACGCGCATCAGGTTCACCACCTGGTGCGCCGAAGTGAACAGGGCCACGTCGATCCGGCCGGCGGCAATCGCGCGGATGTTTTCCTCGAGCGGGCCCTGATCGAGCGGCAAGTCCCAACGATAGACGCGCACCGTTTCGACCTTCGCGCCGCGCGCTTCCAGGCCGGCCACCAGGCTGGCGTTGGGTTGGCCATACTCCTGCAAGCCCACCGTCTGCTGTGCCACGTTGCACTTCGCGTCGACCAGGGCCAGCACCTCGCGCCACGTGTTGGGCGGGCCCACCTTGTGCGTCGGTTGCAGGCCAAGCTCCTTGAGCACGGCCACCGGCTTGGGGCCGCGCGTGATCGTGGTGATGTCGGAAATGGCGGCCAGCAGGCGCTGGCGGTCGACGTGCCGCTCGACCTCCGCCAACAGGTGGCGCACGCCGACGCCGGTCATGAAGATGATCAGGTCGATCTGCCCAGTGAGCACGCGGTGCGCGAAATCGATGGCTTCGCGGTTTTCCTCGATGGGCACCTCGCGCATCGAGGGGCTCACCGACGGTACGCCGCCGAAGCGCTCGATGAGCGACGCCATCTCGGCCGCGCGGCGGCTCTCGAACGAGGCCACGCGCAATCCGCAAAAACCCTGGGCAGTGTCTGACATACGGCTCCTTCGAGGGACGCGCGACGCCCGCCAGGCCGGCAAGGCCCAGGCAGTGCTCTCGCATCGTTGCCCGTCCATTCTACTCGCCGGCCGGTTGGCTGTCGTGGAGCGCGAAGCCGAGCGCAGCACGTGATTCCGGCTTCCAATGCGACTCGCTCAGCCCATAGAAACGACTCAAGAATAACTTCGGTGCTTGTTCGTGCCACTGGTGGCGCACGCCACCAGTGCAATTCAACAACGGGCCATGTAGACAACGGAGCCCGACGACACTGGTGGCTGCCGCCACCTGCGCTCACTGCTTTCCAGGGCCAACGGCCACTGCTCTCCAGGGCCAACGGCCCGATTGATACCAGCCTGGGACATCGTCCCAGGTAATGTCCGATCGAAACGAAGGTTAGGGCCAACGGGCCGCCCTATCGTTGCGACGACACGCACACCGAGACCGACAGCGCATCGCTCGATTACCGCCTGGCGATGACCGCCCACGGCCACAATCGACTCAGATCGCCGTCGATGGATCGGGCCGTTGGCCCTGAATCGGGCAACCGCGTGCGATCGAGCCGCATTCAAAACCGGAACGAAATGCCAAGAACCCCATGGCCGTGCTGAGGGCGACACTTCAGACGCCTACGGATCCATCGCTTGCTTGGCCTGCGGCCAATGACGTGGGCAAACGACCGCCACCTGGCACCTGTGAGCTTTAACTGAAGTTACTCTTGAGAAATTCCATCGCCGAATTCGCAAGGTTTCAGCCCGTTCTGGCCGCAAAGAAAAAAAACCGGCAGCGCAAACGGTGAAGTTCGCGCTGCCGGCGCAATGGACGCTGCGATCGACCGGCAGCGCTAGCGCGGCCGGTGCGACGCTTAACGCCGCGCACGCCGCCAACCGCGGCGGCTGACCGTCGTATAGGTCG
>JBGSYQ010000334.1:0-3208 GCA_041750795.1 Pirellulales bacterium
GGCGATCGCAATCGGACCTGCCCGTGCAACGGCTCACCGGCGACGACGCGCCCAAGGACGCGACCCGGTCCCACGCTTTCGACGCCGAGCGATTGGCGCGGCTCGAACGGAGCCTCGACCAGTTGGCCCAGCAGATTCAAGACCTGCAGGCCGCGCTGCGTCGCTAAAGACGGACAGGGGCAAGTGGCGAACCCTTTCGCGGTCGCGCAACCGGGCGTTGCGCGGTGGTGGAAGGGTTCGTTTTGCGCGCCGTCGATCGCCTCCGAGCCCCGTCGCTGGCGAGCGCTGCACGAGGACACCCAGAGCCTATCGTGGCACGGTGTTACGCACGCTGGCGGCACCTTGACACTAACGGTGCAAAGGGGTATGTTTACCGGATTACGAATTTAGCTAAGTGTTGTGCCGAGAACGATTTTTGACTGCCCCGGGCGGTTCACTGCGCGCCTTGGGCGGTCGGCCAAACGGTCCCCTTTGACGCGGCGTTGCGATTCATGGCCGGTGTTGTCCTCGAGAACGTGTCGAGGGTCTATCCCGGAGAGGTTGCGGCGGTCAAGGGAATTGACCTGGAGGTGTTCGATCGGGAGTTCCTGGTGCTGGTGGGGCCGAGCGGCTGTGGCAAGACGACCACGCTGCGGCTGATCGCCGGACTGGAAGAGCTTTCGGACGGAAAAATCGCCATCGGCACGCGCCTGGTCAACGATGTCCCCCCCAAGGATCGGGACATCGCCATGGTGTTTCAAAACTACGCCTTGTATCCACACCTCTCGGTGTATCGGAACCTGGCGTTTGGTTTGGAGTTGCGAGAGGGAGTCGGCGGGCTGGGGTGGCTGTGGCGGTGGGCCTTGCCGCCGCGGCGCAAGCAAACGCTGGCCGAGCGCCAGCGCGCCATTGCCCAGCGCGTCCACGACGCGGCTCGCATGTTGGGCATTGAGGATTTGCTGAAGCGGTATCCGCGGCAGCTTTCCGGTGGAGAGCGGCAGCGAGTGGCGCTGGGCCGGGCAATGGTTCGCAGCCCGGCGGTGTTCCTGTTCGACGAGCCCTTGTCGAACCTGGACGCGAAATTGCGGGTGGAAATGCGGCGCGAGCTGAAACAGCTCCACCGCCGATTGCAGACAACGATGATTTACGTGACGCACGATCAGGTCGAAGCCCTGACGTTGGGCCAGCGGATCGTGGTGATGAACGAGGGGTCGATTCAGCAAGTGGGTCGCCCGATGGAGGTTTACGACTGGCCGGCCAACCGCTTCGTGGCGGGATTCATCGGCACGCCGGCGATGAACTTCATCGACGGCGAGTTGTTCGAGGATCACGGCGCGTGGCAGTTTCGCCGCGGCCAATGGTCGGTGCCGCTGGACGGGCGCTTGGACAGGCGACTGCCCGCCCAACACACGCCGGGGGTGGCTTGCCAGCAGGTCGCGTTGGGCGTTCGGCCGGAAGATGTTCGCGTGGAAACGGCGGCCGCCGGCACAACGCCACGGCCGGGAACCATCCCGGCCGAGGTCAGCCTGGTCGAATTGCTGGGCGACGCCACGATCGTGACAGTTCGGCTGGATGCGGCGGGGCGGCTGGTTGCGGCGGGCACGGGAGACGCCAGCGGAGATATACAAATCCACAGCGACGAGGAAACGTTCGTAATGATCAAGATGGAGCCGCGTGTCGACTTGCGGGCCGGCCAGCCGGTTGGCCTGCGTGTCGAACC
This sequence comes from Pirellulales bacterium, assembly GCA_041750795.1. Taxonomy (GTDB): domain Bacteria; phylum Planctomycetota; class Planctomycetia; order Pirellulales; family PALSA-1355; genus JTS-RE94. The sequence continues at coordinate 1,700 of JBGSYQ010000334.1, forward strand.
TGGCAAGCTGCACGTGTTCGACCCGGCGACCGGCGAGAACTGGGTGCGGCGGCCGGCCGAATGACGTGCGGCCGACAGGAACGTGTGGGATTCGGCAACGAAGTTTGGGATTCGCAAACACTGTATCGCGAGAACGAGACTTAGCAGAGCAACGCTTCACAATTCGGTGAGGGACCGCGGCGCGTCAACCGCCACTTGCCTCCGCTACGGCAGCCTATAGGCCACGCCAAGCCAGCCTATTGGCTGCGACAGGCAAGAGGATTGGTCGGACCGACGACGATGTCCCGACAATTCGAAATAGCCCCCCGGGGGAGACCATCATGAACGCCACGGAGATTTTACGAATCGTCGACGCCATCCATCGCGACAAGAATGTCGAGAAGGAGGTCGTCTTTTGCGCCATCGAAGCGGCACTGGTTTCGGCCGCCAAGAAGCAGTACGGGGAAGAAGAAGACATTCAGGTCTTTATCGACCGCAAGGACGGCTCGATCAGCGGCACCCACAACGGCGCGCCGCTCGATCCCGAGGAGACCGTGGGCCGCATTGGCGCGCAAACCGCCAAGCAGGTCATGATCCAGAAGATTCGCGAAGCCGAACGCGACGCCCTGTACGACGAATATCACGAACTGATCGGCCAGATGGTCACCGGCGTGGTGCAGCGCTACGAAGGCGGCGCAGCCACCGTGCAACTCACCAACGTCGAAGCCATCCTGCCGCGCAGCGAACAGATTCCAGGCGAAACGCACCACCCCAACGAGCGCGTGCGTGCCACGGTGTTCGAAGTGCGCAAGGCCGGCAGTCGCGTGAAGGTAATCCTCAGCCGTACGCGCCCACAGCTCGTGCAGCGGCTGTTCGAGCAGGAGATTCCGGAAATCGCCGACGGCGTCATCGAAATCCGCGCGATCGCACGCGAGCCGGGCTATCGCAGCAAAGTGGCCGTCAGCAGCTCCGATCAGCGGGTCGATTGCGTGGGCGCCTGCGTGGGCGTGCGCGGCAACCGCATCAAGAACATCGTCGACGAACTGGCCGGCGAACGGATCGACATCGTCCGCTGGAGCGACGACTTGCAAGTGCTGATTCCCAACGCCTTGCAGCCGGCCGAGGTCGAGGAAGTGATCTTGTGTCAGATGCTCGGTCGGGCGATCGTGCTGGTCCGCGAGGACCAGTTGTCGCTGGCCATCGGCCGTCGCGGCCAAAACGTGCGGCTGGGCAGCAAGCTGTGCGTGTGGGACATCGAAATCATGACGCGCGAGGAACTCGACGAATCGATCGAGCGAGCCGTGGCCGGCTTCTGCGAGTTGGAAGGCGTGGACGAAAGCCTGAGCGAAAAGCTGGTGGGCGAGGGCTTCCTGTCGTATGACGACCTTTCGATCATCGAGCCCGACGCGTTGATGGAAATGGGCGAGCTGACCGAAGAACAGACGTCCGCCATCGTGGAACAGGCGGAAGTGAGAGCACAAGAAGCCGAAGCCGCGGCGGCGCTCGAGCGCCGACGACAGCGCGAGCAAG
>JBGSYQ010000335.1:0-1855 GCA_041750795.1 Pirellulales bacterium
GCCGCCTGGACCGGCATGCCAAAGCCCCACAACGCCACGGCCAGCGCCACGCCCAATCCGGCCAGGGCCGCACGGTGCACCGGCTGCCCCACCACCAGCAGCCCCAGCAAAACCACGATCGGCGCGGCCGCCATCAGGGTCGACAGCCAGGCCGAGCCCAACGGGTCGTAAACTTGCACCCACTCCATCCCGATTCGCTCCGATCAACGCGTGAGAAGAGCCGCGGCCGCGAAGAAGGGTTTCGGGCCGCCGCTGTGGGTGCTAGTCTACTGGCTGCCACGAGCCACGAGAATCCTTCAAACCGGCGTGGAACGTTCCTTTCTCCACGCCGCCTGGCTCGTGGCAATCACCGCCAGCCAACCACGAGGTGCCACCATGGCCAAGAACCGCAAAGCCGAGGTCGAAGCCGCCCAACAGCAGTTCGACTTTGCCAAGAACAACTATCAACTCGTGCTCGACACCAACCAGGGCAAGATCACACTCGACATGCTGAGCGACGTGGCGCCGGGGCACGTGAAGAACCTGCTCGGCCTGGCCAAGATCGGCTTCTACGACGGGCTGACCTTTCACCGCATTATCAGCGGTTTCATGATCCAAGGCGGCTGCCCCGAAGGCACCGGTACCGGCGGCCCGGGCTATACCATCAAGGCCGAGTTCAACGCCACGCCGCACGAGCCGGGCGTGGTTTCCATGGCCCGCACGAACGATCCCAACTCGGCCGGTTCGCAGTTTTTCATCTGCCTGGAGCGCGTGGCGCACCTCGATCGCCAATACACGGCCTTCGGCAAGACGGCCGACGCCGCCAGCCTGGCAGTGGTCAAGAAGATCGGCGCGGTTCCCACCGGCAGCCAAGATCGGCCGACAACGCCCGTCGTGATCAACAAGGCGACCGTGGTGGAAACGCCGAAGTAGGCGGGGTCTACGTTTGTCCCGCGAAGGATCGCGACTGCGCACTTTACGACAGGTTCCGGTGCGGCCTGTGTTTTTAGAAGTCAATGGCCAAGAAACTCGGCGTGGTCTGTCATCATCCTGACTTGCGCCCATTCCTCTAGCGAGCCCCTCGTCGGTTTCGAATGCAAACAGCACATCATCCGCGTCACTGCGCTGTGCGATCGCCCAAACTTTCCTGTTCCAAAGCGGATGATTCTCGGTGACTTCGCGAACAAGCTCCGAGACGAGATTGGTCGCGTGCTCTTCGACCGGTATCCAGGGCTCTTTGAATTGAATGTTCATCGAGGTTCTCGATCAAGTTATTCGTGGCAGTGGAGGTGGTGGTGGCGGAGGCTTGGGTGGCGCCGGCGGCGGCGCCGGCGACGCGCTTGCCGCTTTGATGCGCTTGCGCAGTATAACTCTCACTCAATCGGAGTGCTTCGCCAGCAGCCGGGCGACGCGGTAGTAGGCGCGGTGTTCGGCCAGCTTGATGAGCGTGCGGCCGCGCTCATCGCAATAGCGCGTATCGGCGCCGGCGGCGAACAACAGCTTCAGGCCGTCGTTCGATAGTCCCATGGTCGCGTGATAGACGGGCGTGCAGTCGTTGGCGTCCCGCGTGCTCGGATCGGCGCCGCGTTGCAACAGCAACCGCACGATCTTGGGCCAGGCGGTCCGCGCCGCGCACATCAAAAGCGTCTCGCCCTGTTGATTGCGGCAGTCCACCTTGCCGCCATCGGCCAAATAAGCCTCCACCTGGCCGAGTTGCCCTCGCTCCACCGCCTGGAAGATTGGCAGCTCTTCGACGTACCGGAATGACTCGTCGCCCGGTGTCAGAAGACCAAGGAACTCGGTAAAGCTGTCGGCCACCAGGTAGGTATTGTCATCCGCTCCCTCGTCCACGCTGTCCCAGAGGTAGATCTTGCCG
>JBGSYQ010000336.1:0-4665 GCA_041750795.1 Pirellulales bacterium
GCGCCGCCTCCGCCGCGCGCGGTCAAGGTGCAACCGACGCCGCCGCCCCCCGCCATCGAAAGCGCACAGTCGCTGGCCACGATGGTCGGCGTGGTGGCGCTGGCAAGCCTGGCGGCCACCAGCGGCATGCTGCTCTTGCCCGAGAGCGGCTATATCAGCGTGCCGATGTTCGCGGTGTTTGCCTTGTGGTGGCTGGGACTGTTTCTCACCTCCGGACATCGGCCCGAGCGCAATCGCCGCTCGAAGGTGCTGCGCGTGCGCCGCGGGCAACTCCGCCAGTTGCAAACCGGCTGGAACATGGTCGTGTCGCGCGCCGATATGCAGTTCAAAGGCTTGCAGAAGGAGCTGCTCACCGCCCGTGACCAGATTGCACGGCTCAAGGACTTGCACGACGTGGAGCTGCGCAAGCTAAGCCGCGAGATGGTCGAGCGCCAGCAAACGGCCTATCTGCAAAGCAAGTTCATTTCCGACCACAAGATCGAAAGCATCAGCGTGGGGCGCAAGGCGACGCTGGCCTCGTACGGCATCGAGACGGCTTACGACATCGAATACAACCGCGTGCTCGGCGTGCCGGGGTTGGGGCCGCAAGTGACCAATATCCTTTGCGCCTGGCGCACCGAGATGCTGCGGCAGTTCACGCCCAACCGCGCGCTCGGCGTGCCGCTGACCGAGCGCCAGGCGCTGCTCATGAAGTACGCCCAGGTGCGGCAGCAGCTTGAAGTCAAGTTGCGCCGCGGACCGAAGCAACTGCGCGACGTAGACGCCGCGTTGCAGGCGCAATTGGCGCAACTTGCGCGTCAGATCGACGAGGCACAGCAAGCGCTGGCTCAGGCCGAAGCCGACGTGGCCGTCATGGCAGAAACCCGCGGCCGAGGCGTGGGGCGGCTACTCGGAAGAGATCGGTAGAAGTTCGTCGCGACGTACAACGCGAATGGCTTACTGCTACGCCAGAATATCGTGCACGATTTCGCCGTGGACGTCGGTCAGACGGAAATCGCGGCCGGCGTAGCGATAGGTGAGCCTGGTGTGGTCGAGTCCCAGCAGGTGCAGCATGGTGGCGTGCAGATCGTGAATGTGTACCTTGTTTTCGATGGCGTAATAGCCGTAGTCGTCGGTGCGACCGTATTGCAGGCCGGGCTTCACGCCGCCGCCGGCCAGCCACATGGTGTAGCCGTGCGGATTGTGGTCGCGACCGTCGTCGCCTTGCGCTGTGGGTGTGCGTCCAAACTCGCCGCCCCACAGCACGAGCGTGTCGTCGAGCAACCCGCGCGATTTCAGGTCGAGGATCAAACCGGCGATCGGCTTGTCGACCTCCAGCGCGTTGTTGGCGTGATCTTTTTTGAGGCCGCCATGCTGGTCCCACTTATAGCTGTGGCTGGCCTGCACGAAGCGCACGCCGGCTTCGGCGAAGCGCCGCGCCATCAGGCACTGGCGGCCGAAGTTGGCCGTCTTGGGATCGTCCAGGCCGTAGAGGGCCCGCGTGGCCGGCGACTCGTCGGAAATGTCTTGCAACCGGGGCGCGGCCGCCTGCATGCGAAACGCCAGCTCGAACGAATCGATGCGTGCCTCCAGCGCCGAGTCGGGCCCGCTGCGGTGCAGGTGCTCCTGATTCATCTCGGCCAGCAGGTCGAGCTCTCGGCGCTGCGCGCGGCGCGACGCCTGGTCGTTCTCGATGAAGGGGATCTTGGCTTGCTCCGACGATATGCCGGCGTTTCCCAGCGGCGTGCCCTGGTAAGTGGCGGGCAGAAAGGCCGAGCTGTAGTTGTTCTCGGCGCCGTGCGTGAGCGTGGGACAAATGGTGATGAAGCCGGGCAAGTCGCGGTTTTCGCTCCCCAGGCCATAGTTGATCCACGAGCCCATGCTGGGGCGCACGAACGTGTCGCTGCCGGTATGAAGCTCGAGTAGCGCGCCACCGTGGCGGCTGTTCGAGCCGTGCATCGAGTGGATGAAACACAACTGGTCGACGATGCCGGCCGTGTGCGGAAACAACTCGCTGACCCACGCGCCGCTTTGGCCGTGCTGCTGGAACTTCCAAGGCGAGCGGAGCAGGTTGCCGGTCTCGGCCGAAACGACGCGCGGCTTGTCGAACGGCAACGGCTTGCCGTGATCGCGCTCTAACAAGGGCTTGTAGTCGAACGTGTCGACCTGCGACGGTCCGCCGTGCATGAACAGAAAGATCACCCGCCTGGCCTTGGCCGGAAAGTGCGGCGCGCGGGGCGCCAGCGGGTCGACCTTGGCCCCGGCGTCCTCGGCCAGCAGCCCGGCCAGCGCCAGGCCGGCAAAACCCGCTCCCGCTTGACGCAGCATCTCGCGGCGCGACAATGGCCGATGACAATCACAGGCGTTCCAGTGGGTGTTCATGCGTAGGTTCGCGTCAGGGCGGTTGGGAAGCACGGGTGGCTGCGCCACCCGTGGCACCAGTGAATCCTTGCTAAGTGGGTCTACTCCAAGTAAATGAATTCGTTCGAGGCCAGGATCGTGCGGCACAGCGCCTGCCAGGCGCGCAAGCCTGCTTCGGCTGCCTCGACGCCGTCGCCGGTCTGTTCGGCCTGATAGTCGGCGATGAATCGTTTGCCGCGTTCGATTTCGGCTGGCTCGGCCGGCCGGCTCAAGGCGCGTTGATAGGCCGCGTCGATCCGCGCGCCGTCGTCGTTTCCGGCCGCCAGCAGCGACTCGGCAATGGCGCGGCTTTCGGCCAGCATCAGTGCGCTGTTCATCATGAACAACGCCTGCGGCGCCACGGTGGTCGAGGGTCGCTTGCCGTTCGACGTGCTCGGGTCGGCGAAATCGAACGCCGAAAAAACGTCGTACACGCTGCTGCGCACCACCGGCAAGTACACCGAGCGGCGAGCACTCTGATAGTCGACGCCGTTTTTCGAGGCGGTGCTGGTGACGTACGTGTGATTGGCATAATTCATCAGCGATCCGCCCATCGATAGCTCCAGCCGGCCGCTGGCGGCTAACAGTGCGTCGCGAATCTCTTCGGCTTCCAGCCGGCGTCGATTCATCCGCCACAGCAGGCGGTTCTCGGGATCGGCCGCGGCGGCGACGGCGTCGTGTGCCGTGCTCATTTGATACGTGCTCGACAGCACGATCAGTCGATGCATGGCCTTGATCGACCAGCCGGACTCGACGAACCGCCGCGCGAGCCAATCCAGCAGTGGCTGATTGTCGGCCCCTTGCCCCAGCCGGCCGAAGTTATCGACCGTGCGCACCAGTCCCTCGCCAAAGTGCCCCTGCCAGATGCGATTGACCATCACGCGGCTGGTGAGCGGATGATCGGGCTGGGTGAGCCAGGCAGCCAACTCCAGCCGGCCACTGGTATCGCTGCCCAGCGGCTGCTGATTCTCGCGCGCCAGCACGCGCGGAAACTGCCGCGCCACTTCGCGCCCCAGCGTCAAATGGCTGCCGCGCCGATGGATGCGCAGGTTTTGTGCGTCGCGCTCGGCCACGGCCGGCGTGCTCGGCAGGCTGGGCCGCGCCGCTTGCAATTGCTTCAGCGAATCTTGCCGCTGCGCCAGCTTGTGTCGCTGCCGCTGGCGATCGAGCAAGCTCAACAGGTGATCGCCCAAGCCCGTGCCCGGCTGGATTTCGAGCGGCTGTTCGACTTCCGCCGCCAGCGCTTTGATCTCCTGCTCAACGGCGGCCATCCTCCCGTCGTGCTCAGCCAGTTGCGCCAACTCGTCGGGCGTGCCCAGCAACCGCTCGGACCACATGGCCACCACCCGGTAGTTCTCCATCGTCTTGGTGCTTTTGAAGATGCCCGCCAGCGCATAATAGTCGGCCATGGTGATGGGGTCGAACTTGTGATCGTGGCAGCGGGCGCAACCGAGCGACAGACCCAGCAGCGCGCGGCCGATGGTGTCGACCTGTTCGTCGATGATGTCCATCTCCATCTTCACCGGATCGTCCTCGGCCAGCATCTTCGGACCCAGCACGAGGAAACCGGTGGCGATCAGCCGCTCGGCATTGCTTTTCGGATCGGCCGAGGGCGGCGCCAGATCGCCGGCGATCTGGTCGGCGATGAACCGATCGTACGGCAGATCGCGATTGAAGGCATCGACGACCCAGTCGCGATAGCGCCAGGCATTGGCCATGGCCATGTTCTCGTCCATGCCGTTGCTGTCGGCATAGCGCGCCAAGTCAAGCCAGCGGCGCCCCCAGCGCTCGCCGTAGCGGGGCGATGCCAACAGCCGATCGACCACCGTGGCCAATGCGTCGGGCCGAGTGTCCGCCAGAAAAGCGTTCAACTCTTCCACGCTCGGCGGCAAGCCGGTCAGATCGAAGGTCAATCGGCGCAGCAGCGCGCGCTTGGATGCGGGCCGCGCGGGCTTGAGCCCCTGGGACTCCAGACCAGCCAAAACGAAGCGATCGAGTGGACTGATCGGCCACGACGCGTCCTTCACCGGCGGCACGGCCGGCTCGCGAGGCGCTTGAAACGCCCAGTAGTTGCGATCGTCGTCCGAGAGCGGCGGCGGCTCGTCTTCCGCGGTGATTTGCGGCCGCGTCACAGCGGCGGCATCGGGCCATGGCGCGCCGGCGGCAACCCAGGCCGTCAAATCGGCCACTTCGCGCGGCGGCAGCTTTGTCTTGGGCGGCATTTCCACGACGTCGCCGTGGCGGATCGCGCGGATGAGCAGGCTTGCGGCCGCGTCGCCCGGTGTG
>JBGSYQ010000337.1:0-1812 GCA_041750795.1 Pirellulales bacterium
AGCGCCGTCGCCGCCGCGGCAACCAGGGCAAATCCGCCGACCGGGTTGAAATACCATTGGGTCATGAGGCACGCACGGGGATTTCCGGCGGCGGCTGCGAGGCGCCGCCGCGCGACGCCGATTGCCCAGCGCCCGACGCCATTTGCGCAGCGCGCGATTGCGGGGCCGACGTGTCATAGTCCTGATAGAAGCGGTTCGAAATCACCTGCTCCAGCGCCAGCACCACGACCAACAGCACGATCAGATACGGATACAATTCCTGTCCCACGCGGCCGGCGCTGATGCTGCGGTCGATCTCGTCCCGGCTGCGCGCCAGGCGAAACTCCGTGGGACCGAACACGGCCTTCAACTCGTCGCCCGTGGCGCGCTGCAACTGACTCGTGTCCGGCGGCAGGTTGACGCTGAAGCCAAGATCGACGCCCTGCTGTGGGCCGCCGGCCCGAATGCGATAGTTGCCGGGCGCTTCGGTGGAAGTTACCACCAGGGCGTTTTGGCGCTCGTCCACCGGGGTGCGAATCTGGTCGCCGCGCGGCGTGGCCAGCGAGTAGATCGCATGGCTTTGGTCTTTCCCCAGCGAGATGACCGCCGTTTCGCCGGCCGTATAGTTGAGCCGCTCCTGCCCGCCGCCCACCAGGTAGTTCAGCATTTCGTTGGCCAGCATCACGAAGGGCCACGGTTCTTCGCCCGTGGGCAGCAAGTTCCAGGTGTCGCGGCGGTTGGCCGGGTCGGAGATGCTGGTGGTCAAGGTCAACACGCGTCCATCGCCCACGGCCCGCTCGATCAAGGCCGGCTGACCGTTGGAATAGCGCAGCACCACCGCGGCGCCTGCGGCCAGCGCGTCGAGCTGCCAGTGCCGAAACACCGGGAACGACTCCCAGGGGACGACCCCTGCCAGCGGGCGGAACTTGGCCAGCAGCGGATGCTGAAAATCGTCGGGCGCCAAGAAAGCTTCGCCGGTACGCCATTGTCGCACCAGCTTGCCCGGCAACAGCTCCTGGGCCAAAGGTTCGTTGAACGAATCGACCGGCGAGGCGTTGCGGCCCAGAAAGATTCCCACGCCGCCGCCACGCGCGGCATAGGCCTGCAACTTCCGCCACACGACCGGCGCCAGCGGTCTCGGGTCGAGCAGGCACACGGCCGCGTACGGTTCGAGCGGCTTTGCCGCCAACTCGGCTTCGGCGATCACGTCGCACTCGAAGGCCGCCTCCCCCTTGATGCGAATCGCGTGCGGCGCCAGTGCCTCGGAAAGGAACAGCGCATAGTCGGCCGGGCCGCTCTGCGCGTCTCGCGGCGCAACGATCAGCACGCGCCACGCCGGTCGCACGTCGACGGTGAACCACCGGGTGTCGTCGGCCGCCAGGCTGTCCTCGCCGGCCAGCTTCAAGTAACCCTGGTGTACACCGGCAGACAAGCCGCGCAGGCGAAAATCGGTTCGCCCCTGCTCTCCCGATCGGAAGACGAAGGATTCGCGGCTCCGCAGGCTCGCTTCGCCCGTCTGGCGATCCATCACGTACAGCTCGACCTCCCGCTCCTTGTCGGGGCCGACGTGAGCCAGTTCGCAGGCAATGGCCAGCGGACTGTTCTTCGAGAGCACCTGGCCCGAGAGCCGCAGCTCGCCCAGCCCCGAATTCACGGGCTCGCGCGCGCCGACGTCGATCAGATAAACGCCCACTTCGGGCGACCGGGCCATCTGCCGCTCCACGGCGCGCATCGCCTCGGGCGACCAGGCGGCGCGCGACAGATCGGTAAAGACATAGATCTCCTTGCGCGGCTTGTCCGACTCGACGACCAGCGCCAATGCCGATTCGATCG
>JBGSYQ010000338.1:0-7188 GCA_041750795.1 Pirellulales bacterium
CGTCACCGCCGGCCCGTCGGTTGCCGCCGCGCTGGTGCCGCCGGGTACGTCACTCGGCAACGATCCGGAGCGCTGGCCCGACGCCGCGGACTTTGCCGGGCTCGAATTGCCCGCGCATGCGGCCGAACTGCCGCTGTTCGAGTATCCGCACGACATCATCCGCCATCACATCACCACGCTGGCGGCGAATCTCCAGCACCGTATCGCCCACGGCAACTACGTCGAGCGCGCCGACGGCGTGTTCGTCGCTGCCGACGCCACGCTGGCCGACTATATCGTCTTCGACACCCGCAGCGGACCCATCGTCGTCGAAAGCGGCGCTTCGATCGGCCCGCACGGTTACATGAGCGGGCCGGTTCACGTGGGCGCCGGCGCCCGCGTGCTCGAGCATGCAGCGCTCAAGGACGCCGTGGCCGTCGGCCACACGGCCAAGATCGGCGGCGAAGTGGAAGCCTCCATCATCGAACCGTACACCAACAAGCAGCATCACGGCTTCCTCGGACACAGCTACCTCGGCAGTTGGATCAACCTGGGCGCGGGCACCTGCAACAGCGACCTGAAAAACACTTACGGCTCGGTCAACATGGAGTACCGCGGCCAGAAAGTACCCACCGGCATGCAGTTCGTCGGCGCCATCGTGGGCGACTATGCCAAGACCGCCATCAACACCGGCATCTTCACCGGCAAGATCATCGGCGCGTGCAGCATGGTCTACGGCTTCGTGACCACCAACGTGCCCAGCTTCGTCAACTACGCCCGGCTGTTCGGCCAGGTGACCGAAGCGCCCGTGGAAGTCATGATCTCGACCCAGCAGCGCATGTTCGCACGGCGCGGCGTCCAGCAACGACCCTGCGACATCAAGCTGCTGCACGACATGTACCAGTTGACCGTTCACGAGCGGCGATTGGCCGGCGAAGCACTGTCGCTGTAGAGGAGGCGGGAGGCTGGAGGCGGGAGACTGGAGGACGCTGGGGGACGCAATGCGGGCTGCTGCGCGGCGCGCCCTGACAAGCGCCTGTTTGGCTGACTATACTGACAGCGACTCGTCCCATTCCCCGCGGCCGGAACTTCCGCAATTTCGATGACACCCTCCGCGATGCGATTCTCCCAAGCCTACGGTCCCGGCAAGTTCGGCTTGTCGTTCGAGCTGTTTCCGCCCAAGACCGCCGCGGGCGAGGACGAACTGTCTCGACACGTCGAGCACTTGATGGCGTTTCAGCCCGATTTCATCACCTGCACGTACGGGGCAGGGGGCTCCACGCAGCAAAAGACGCTCGAAATCGTCGTCGAGGTGCAGCGCCGCTTCGAGGTGCCCACCGCCTCGCACCTCACCTGCGTCGGCGCAACCGTCGATCAACTGCGCGCCTATCTGAGAGACGCCGCCGAACACGGCATCGGCAACATCGTGGCGCTGCGCGGCGATCCGCCGCGCGGCGAAGCTGAGTTCCGGCCGACCGCCGGCGGCCTCTCCTATGCCAACGAGTTGGTAGCGCTGTTGCGCCGTGAATTTGCCGACCTGGGCGTGGCCGTGGCCGGCTATCCCGAAACGCATCGCGAGGCGCCCAGTCCCCAGGCCGATCTCGACAACCTGCGGCGCAAGGCCGACGCCGGCGCCGACGTGGTCATCACCCAATTGTTCTACGACAACGACGACTTCTGGCGCTTTCGCGATCGCTGCACGAAAGCCGGCATTCGCGTGCCCATCGTGCCGGGCATCCTGCCGGTGACCAACCTGGCGCAGATCCAGCGCATCGCATCGCTGTGCGGCGCACAGTTGCCGGCCTCCTTTCAGTCGGCGCTGGAGCGATCGGCCGATAGCGCCGAGGGGCAATTTAACGTTGGCGTTGAGTTTGCGACCCGGCAAGTCCAGGCGCTTGTGGACGGCGGCGTGCCCGGCATCCACTTCTATGTGCTCAACAAGTCCCCCGCCACCAGCGCCGTGCTGCGTGCCGTCGCCCTGTCGCGCGGCAGCGACTGATCCAAATCTGCGCAAGTGCGTTGATGCTCCGAAGTGTCGGGAGCATCGGCCGGCGCTGTGCTTGCGCGACATTGTGCTTTTTTTCTCGATGTCTCGCCTGGCTGCTAACTCCGCATCCGGCTGCCGGTTGTGAACCGCGCGGCGGTCTGCGGCGTCTAATCTCCGTAGAGCACACGTCCCTGCCGGCAATCCTCCGGCACGGAATGTGCTTATCAATTGGCGTGCTGGCGCTCGATACTCAAGTGATAGCGAGTAACGTTGTGCCAGCGCGATCGGGATTGACCACCGCGCTATGTTGGGATATCGATTTGTCACGCACGAGCGGTGGGGTCAAGGACGACGCCGGTAAGACATATCGGCCACGCACCTTTGAATTTGCCTCTTTGAGTCGGTCGAAACGGTCACGGTTGTGACCGCTTGCCGATCACCACAAGGAGGTTCCCATGCCCAAGCCAACGACGTTGGGAGTATACCGCTCTGTGCCTCATGCAGGCCGGCGCTTGCCGGCACTGCCGCTGCTCTTCGGACTGCTGGCCCTGGTGCTCATGGCCGGCGCCGTCGCACTGCTGGTGTTGCACGGGCGAGCGGCCAGCAGCGAAGTTGTCCTCGTGCCCGCGGGCATCGCGCTGTTGGCGTGTTCGTTTCTCCACTGGCGAACCGCTTGGACGTTGTGGCGCCGCGGTGGCACATGGCACGCCATCCGCGAGCGCGTCGGTTGGGCGTTCGCTCGTCGTACGCTGCTGGGCACATTCGGCATCTATGCACTCGCGCTGGTCATCGGGCCTGCGCGCCATCTGGAATACGTGCTGCTGGCCGCGGTGGCTTGTTGGCTGACGTTGTTGCTGTTGCCGCTGGCCGCCGAGGGGGACCGTTGGCAGCGTTGGACTGCCTGGTCGCGACATCGCGCGGCGCGGCGCTTGGAATGGCTGACGTTCGGAGCGGTGGCGCTCTTGATCGCCACCGAGCTTGGCTTGCAAGGCGTTAAGTCCGTCCATCGATCGCGATGGTTCGCCGGCGCTTCGCTGCCAGCCGACAGCGCTGCACCGCTGCTGCCGCTGGCTCGCGCGTCTCTGGAAAAGCACGGCATTGCGCCGTTGCCGGCCGGTCCGCTCCGCGTCGCGTTGCTCACCGACGAACCGCGGCGAGACTGCCACGGCGAGGACGGATGCCGGATCTATATCGAGCGCGCGCTGCCGGGCGTGAAGATCGTGCCCGTTGACATCGGTGGCGCGTGGTCGAGCGTGCCAGCCGGCGACGTGGCCGAGCAACTCTCGCACCAGCGTTTCGATCTGGTGCTGGCCATGCTCACCGTCTGCGACGAACTGACGCGCGAGCGACCGGCGTCAAGCTGGTTCGATTGGCGGCAGCTTGAATTGGCAAGAATCGCAGGAGCGCAGCCCGACGCGATGCCCGCAGCGCCGGCGCCCGCGGCGAGGGCGGCCGATTTCGAATCGTTCTGCGGCCTTGTGTCGCCCCAACTGGCCGCCTGTCGCACGCCCATCGACCAGAGCATGCGCCACCGCTGGCAGCAGACGTTCGAGAGCGTCGACCTCCTGGCGGAAGCCTGTCGCGCGAAAAACCTGCCGCTGGCGATGGTGCTGGTGCCGGGCGAGTTTCAGTTGAACCGCGCGCTGCGCGACACGTTGGCCCGTCGCGCCGGCTATGCGCCCGATCAACTCGACGTCGACTTGCCGCAGCGCAAGCTCGCCAGCTATGCGGCCGAGCGCCGGTTGCCGCTGGTCGACCTGTTGCCGATCTGGCGCCTGTGCCGAGAGTCTCCCTATGAGCGTCACGCCGAGCACTTTAGCGCGGCCGGCCACCAGGCCACTGCCGCGGCCATCGGCGGCTGGCTCGAGAGTCGCTACGGCAGCCAACTGGCCGCCACCTCCCGCCTGAGCGGCGCACCGTGAGTGCCGGCCAGTCTCGTCCTTCGTCCACACGATAGGCGTGACCGAAGAATAACGTCTCCGCATTTCCCCTCGCCCCGTGTTGCAAGATACAAGGGCAGGGTGAGGGGTGGGAGAATCAGGAAGTTGTTTTTCGGTCGACCCCTAAAGTGCTTCGGGCCGCCCACCCGAGGGATGAATGGACGGCCCGAAGCGGAACGAGGGATGGGTATGAGGCGGCGCGGTCTCGTGTTGCCGTCTCAGGTGATCTGCTGTTACGCCTCTTGCTGCATTTCCACTTGCGGCAGGTCGCCTCGATCGAGGAAGCCCAGCAGGCCGCGCGATCGATACGGCTGTTGCAGCTTGCGCACGGCCTTGGCCTCGATCTGCCGCACGCGTTCGCGCGTGACGGAGAAGATCTTGCCGACTTCTTCCAGCGTGTAGGCATATCCGTCGGTCAGCCCGTAACGCATTCGCAGGATCTCGCGCTCGCGATGGTTGAGGCTGGACAGCACGTCGGCCAGGCGATCCTTGAGCAGCTCCTGGTTGAAGCCGTACAACGGATCGTCTTCGCGATGGTCTTCCAGGAACTCGCCGAAGTAGCTGTCGTCGTGGTCGCCGACCGGCTGATCGAGCGACAGCGGCTGGCGGGCCATCTTCAGAATGCACCGCGTGTCTTCCAGCGACAGCCCGGCGGCCGCCGCGGTTTGCTCGACGCTCGGCTCGCAACCATTCTGCTGTACCAGGTCGCGGGTCACGGTGCGTACGCGGGTCATGGCGTCAATCATGTGTACCGGCACGCGGATCGTGCGGCTCTGGTCGGCGATGGCCCGCGTGATCGCCTGGCGAATCCACCAGGTGGCATACGTCGAGAACTTATATCCACGGGCGCACTCGAATTTGTCGACGGCCCGCATCAGGCCCGTGTTGCCCTCTTGAATCAAGTCGAGAAAGCTCAGGCCGCGATTGCGGTAGCGCTTGGCGATGGAGACGACCAACCGCAGGTTTCCTGCCGACAGGTCGCGCTTGGCGGCGTCGTATTCCGCTTGCAACTGGGCCGTACGACAGACGCGGCGGCACAGCGTGGCGGGGCTTTCCAGCGTAATGCGCATCAAGTAGTGCAGTTCGCGCTGCAGCACGCTGGCGTCGCCCGCCGGCGAGCCGGCCGCAATCTCGCGCAACTGCGTGCGAATGGCGTTCATCCGGGCGGCGATTTCCGCCAGCTTGTCCAACAGCGGCTGCAAGCGCTGCGTGCGCAGATTGAGCTCTTCGATCAATCGCACCGCGCGGCTGCGGCGGCGAACCAGCCGACGCCAGGCCTGGTGGCGTTGCTCTTGGGGATGGCGGCGGCTGATGGCCGTCCGATAGTCGCGCTGGTTTTCGTGCAGCAGCTTGCCGAGCGTGGCTAGGTTGGGCACCAGCCGCTTCAAGATGCGTTTCTTCTCGGCGGTGTTGGTCACCGACACTTCGATCGTGCGATCCAGGCGCAGCTCTCCGTCGCGCACTTTCTCCAACAGGTGGACCGCCCCGTGCAGCACGAAATCGTTGGCCAGCATATTGTGGCGAAAGCGGGTGCGCGTTTTCTCGATCAAGCGGGCGCTGGTCAGCTCTTCCGCGCGAGTGAGCAGCGGAATCTCGCCCATCTGCATCAAGTACATCCGCACCGGGTCGTCGATGCACTCGCGCGAGCCGCTGGCGAATTCCTCGATCTCGATGCTGACCTCGACGTCTTCCGACTCGTCGCCGTCGATCGCGTCGTCCTCGAACTCGGCCAGCTTGACGTCGGCCTTCTCGTCCTCGACGTCGCCCCGCAGTTCGTCGTCGACCGCGGGCTCGCCGGCCGGCTTGGACTTGCCGCGAGCGTTCTTTGGCGCGCTGGCTGCGGCCGTGCGAGTGCGCGACTTGGCCGGCGTGGCGGCGGCATTCCTACGAGTGGCAGTTTTGCGGGCTTGTTTGGCCAAAGGCTCGCTCCTCGGTTCCAGACGGGAAATCGGACAGGCGGGGTTGGTTTCGACTGCCAACGAAAGCACTTCGAGTGCCAAGGCACGTGGGACGTCTGCGCACATGGTGGGCAAGCCTGGACTGATTAAGGGGTTAGGTTCCGTTCCGCAGTGGCCGAATGGCCCCCGTCTTCGGGTCGGAGTGTTGTCGTCCGACATCCCTGCTGCCGTGAGACGTGGTGTTTTGGCAGCATCCCCTTCTCGCGCCGTTCCGTCAGGTCGCGGGCCGTTGTTTGCCGCGCCGCTCTCCACTAAATGCTTCGTTGGGTGGGGTAATGACTATTGCAACGGCGGCGGGGTGGGTGGGTTGTTTTTTGCCCTCGTAGGAGCCCCGCGCGCCGGCTACCATTTTTGATAGCGTCCACTGCCGAACCGTCGCATCCGTCGTAGCCAGGGAATTATTCGCCCCCACGGCGCCCAGGTCCAATGAGGATTCGAGGTTGCGGCGATTTCGACCACCCGTCTCAAACGTTTTCGAAGTTTTTCAGCCGAATTTGTTTGCCTAGTAAAGGATCGCCATGGCTGCCGAGGTCGACACGTTGAGTCAGCTTGCCCGGCAACTGGCGGCCGACGAAGCCAGGCTTGCGCAAGGCGGCGGTCCCAAAGCCATCGAGCGGCAACGCGCCAAAGGCCGGCTTTTCGTCCGCGATCGACTGAGGCTCCTGTTGGACGAAGGCGCCCCGTGGCTGGAGCTTGGTCTGTGGGCCGGCTGGCAGATGTACGACGAGTGGGGCGGTGCGCCGGCCGCCGGAGTGGTCTGCGGCATCGGCGCCATCGAAGGCCGCCGGCACGTGGTCATCGCCAACGACGCCACGGTCAAAGCCGGCGCATTCTTTCCCGCCACCACCAAAAAAGTGCTGCGCGCCCAGCGCGTTGCCATGCAGAACCGCCTGCCGCTGGTCTACCTGGTCGATTCGGCCGGCGTCTTCCTGCCGCTGCAGGAAGACGTGTTTCCCGACGAGGACGACTTCGGCCGCATCTTTCGCAACAACGCGGTCATCTCGGCCAGCGGCGCCGGACAAATCGCCGCCATCATGGGCAACTGCGTCGCCGGCGGCGGATATCTGCCCGTGCTTTGCGACAAGCTGTTGATGACCGAGGGCTCCGGCTTGTACCTGGCCGGGCCGGCGCTGGTGAAGAGCGCCATCGGGCAGGAAGTGTCGAGCGAGGATCTGGGCGGCGCGGCCATGCACGCGCAAATCAGCGGCACGATCGACTATCGCGATCCGAACGACGAAGCCTGCCTGGCGCGCTTGCGTCGGCTGGTCGCAGCGCTGCGTCCCGATCCGGCCGAGCCCGCCGCGCCCTTCACGCGCCAACCTGC
>JBGSYQ010000339.1:0-21615 GCA_041750795.1 Pirellulales bacterium
CGTCGGACCGGCCGTCCACCGCGTTGGCAATGGCGCGCCCCTCGCGCACCGCGCTGGTGGCTAGTTCCTGTTCGGGCGACATATAACCGCGCGTGCCGCCGAGACGGCTGGGAGGCTGGCTGCCGGCCGACAGCACGGGCCGCGCCAGATGAAAGTCGAGCAGCATGGGCTGGCCATCGCCGGCGATCAAGATGTTCGACGGCTTGATATCGAGGTGTACCAGGCCGCACTGATGGGCATAGTGCAGAGCATCGGCCAGGCAGGCGCCGATCCAGCACACCGACTGCACGTAGCTGGCGCGGGATAGAAAGGCCAGCGCGGGACCGGTGCGCTGCGGAGTCGTTGGCGACGTGTCGGAAGGCGTTGCCAGCGCATCGACCAGTTTGGCGCCCGACCGTTGCGCGGCAGGCACGCCTTTGAGCGCCGCCAGCAGCGCCGACCAGCTTTGCCCGCCGACATAGGGCATGCACAGGGCGCGCAAGTTCTGCGGCGCCAAGTCCAGCACGTGATACAAGGGAACGATGTGCGTGTGTTGCAGCCGGGCCAGCGACAGGTGCTCGTCGCCGGTGCGCGGCGTGAGCTTGACCACCAGCGGACGATCGGAGAGCGACGATTGCGTGGCCAGAAACACCTGACCCAGGGCGCCGCTGCCCAGCTTACGAACGAGTTGCAATTCTCCGAGTTGCTCTCCCTCGCTGGGAAAGCTGGGGGCGGGCTGCTCCGCCTGGATGAATTGATGGCAATCCAACAGCATGCGCAGCGCGTCGGCCCATTGCGGAAAGCGTCGCTGCACCTCGGCCGCATCGACCGTCTCGCCCTGCTCTTCGCGCAGGCACACTTCTTCGTAGACGACGCGCACGGCCGTCTCGGCATTTTCCGTCAGGTGCGGATATCGCTCGAGCCAGTTTTCGGCCGGAGTGCGGGTACCCGCCTCCCAATCGCGTGCCATCTCTTGCAGCACGTCGGCGTGCGCAATCTCGAACGACAGCTCGGGCACGCGCGCGGCGCGGTCGACCGAACGCGTGGTTTCGAGCGAATGTTCGGGATGGCCCGGCGAATCGCCGCGGTTGGCCCAACTCATCGGCGCCGCTCCCCCATTAACGCGAGCCGGAATCGGCGGCCGTGCGCAGCCGCGCAACGCGGCGCGCCACGTCGTAGAGAATTCGACGCACGCTCCCCTCGTGCAAGTTCGTCTTGGCCGCGATCTCGGCGATCGTGGCGCCTTGGCGCTTCAGCGCCAGCAGCTCGTAGTGGGCCGGGGGGCAGGCGTCGAGCATTTGCTGCCATAGCTCGCCGGCGTAAAACTCTTCGCTGACCCGGGTGTCGCGCGCAGCGGGCAAGGCCTCCACGCCCGAATCGCCCAACGGCACCTCGCGCTCCAGCGCGTTGCGATGATGCCGCAGGCCGTCGACGAATCGATTGCGCGTCATCTTGACGAGGAACACACGCAACTGGTTGGAGTCGGTAAATGTCCAGCGCGCGTTGCGGAGACCATCGAGCAGATCGGCCCACACCGATTGCACGACGTCCATGGAATCGAACTTGGCCCGCAACGACATCGACAAGCGGCGCCGCACGACCATCCGCAGATAGGGTTCGTACGCGAGGAACACGCGTTCGGCGGCCTTGGCGTCGCCGACATTCAACTTCGCCAGCAAGCTATTCAACGTGTCGTCGCTCATAGGCCGCCGGTGCTGCTTTGCAACTGGTGGAAGAGCCAGGTCGCCGATTCGGCTTCGGCGTGCTCGCCTTCCCAGCGTTTGCCCCGACTCTGCCAGACGATGGCGCCCCCCAGGCCGACCGCCGCCAGGGCGGCCGCCGAGCGAGCCCAGGACTCGATGCTCGCTTCGTCGATCCAGGTCAAGAATTCGCCACTCAATAGCTCGACTTCACTCATCACGCTCTGGAGAGCCTGGTCCAAGGCCTCGGTGCTCAGGCTCACGCTGCCCAACAAGACAGCACGCGGGCCGTGGTCGGCGGCCATCATTCCGAGGGCCTGGCCGGCATCAGCGACCGTGCCCAGCGCGGCCGATGCCACGCCCGGCACGCGAGGAGTCGCGCCATCAGCCAGCGACAGGCCGGATTCCGTAGCACCCGCTGCCTCAGAATCGCCCGCTGCGTCCATCGCTCCGCCCGATCCGACGTAGGGCAACAGCCAACGAACCGCACTGGCCTCGCCGCCCGCGACGGCGCCCAGCAGGGATGCAAACGGGTTGGCCGTCAACTCAGCGGCGGCGGCCGCAGCCGTGGTCGAACCGGCAGCAGAGTCTGGGGTCACCCGCGCGACATTCGCGGCCGACGTGGAGTCCTGGTGCGTGGTGTCGCTGCCCGCCGCGACAAATCCGGCAACGGGAACCGCGCCCATGCCTGGCGTGCTCCCTTCGAAATCAATGTGATTGCCCGGCTTCACCGCGCCGTCAAAGGCTGGCAGTTTGACCGCGCCTTCGTGTGGAACGGACGAGCCCGTATCGTGCGGCGCAGGGCCCGTCTCGCCCTGGTCGACTCCGCCGGGGTTGCCCAGCGGAAGCCGGTCGAAAATGATCGTAATGGGTTCACGGAGTCGTGCGAAATCGAATCCCGCGTCTTGCTTGATCTGGGCGAAGCGCGACAGCCGCGACACCGAGCCGAGGTCGAAGCTTTCGGAAAGGATCGGCAGCCGTGCGACCGCGCCGGCGAACGCTGCCGGCGACGCCGCACTTGCGCCGGCGCCGACTTCAAGCGGAGCCGTATTCGGCCAAAGAAAGACTACCGGCAGCGGCGCAATGGACGCGCGTTGCCAGGGCTGTGCCGCGACGCGCGAAACCAACAACGCATCGACGCTCGCCGACTCGCCGCCCACTTGTGCCGGCGGGTCGGCTGGCTGACTCGCGGCCAGCGCATTGGTCGCGTCGACCCATGCCAGACTGGCGGAAAGCGCAAGGCGATGCTCCAGCCGCTCGACGGCAAACAACGCGCGATACTCGCTCCTACGAAGCGCGTCTCGGTTGCTTCGTCCCCACGACCGTTGCACGAGGTCTTCTCCATTGCGAAAAGGATGGATCCGCGATCACCGGATACCCTGCGATGGAGTCCGGTCGGCGCGATTGAGTCCGATTGGCGCGCAGTGGCAAAGTGGAATGGTGCTGCATCAATCCTAGTTGGGCCCGTCACGAACTGTCAATGTTTTCCCAACGTGTCAGTTCCCAACTTCTCGCGTCGCGCAACGCGCCAGTGCGGCGTGTCTCGCGGCTGGAGCGTCCCGCCGCTGGCCGACTGGCTCCCTCGACGCCGAGTCGACTTCACGCCGGTCGTCGCTGGCCGCCGGCACAACCGGCAAGTTCGTTGGGACGGTTCGAAATTATTGCCCTGATAGTCCGAGCCCCGGCAGCACGCGGCGCGTGAGGCGGGTCGCGGCCCGGGAGGAAGCTGCGACTTTTTTCCATTTTTCGCGCGCGCTTCGAGGCGCCGGCTTCGTATTTCTCTTATAGACCGCACGGTCTGGCTGCATCGCACGGGGCCGGGCGTGAGAAGAGCGGAAACCCCTACTCCCCGTCAGTAGGGTGCCGGAAGGCGGTGCGGGCCCCTTGCCCGCTCGCCTCCGGTGTTTTTCAGCCACGGTTCACGTGGCAGCGATGGCGCCGATTAGTGCGGCGCCAGCCGCTATTTGTTGGTGGAAACGCGACTCAAGGGGCGCACCGGATTGCCTCCCGCGGCAATTACAATAAACCAATCACATCGCAACGAATCTATTCAGATGCATCTGCGGACGATCGCAGCCGGACAGGCGCTCGTCCGCCACACACAGGCGGTCTCTTGGGGAGGCACTTCATGAGTTTTGCGGACTGGCGTGCGCGAGGACGGAACAAGGGCAAGGCGAATCGGCGGTCGGCCAAGCGGCGGCGCCTGGGCTACCGAACCGGCTTGCACTGCGAAGCACTCGAACAGCGGCAAGTGCTGAGCGTCTCGATGGCGCCCATCGTCGGCCCCGACCTTGGCGGCGTGTTTGCGGTGCCGTCAGGCAAGGACTTGTACGTCCCGCTTACTTCGGTGGACGTTGGCAATACGGTTACGTATACGGCCTCCAGCAGCAACCCCAACGTGACGGTCGAGATTCTCAGCGGGAACCCCACCCTGAAGCTCGACGTGACGGGCACGAATTCCAGCGGCCAGGCTTTCTCCGGCACGCTCACCATTCAACTCTTCGAAGACTTGGCGCCTTTCACGGTCGCCCAGATCCAATCGCTGGTGGACACTGGTTTCTACGATGGGTTGCGCTTCTATCGCATCGTGCCAGACTTCGTCATTCAAGGCGGCGCCCAAGGCTTGCAGTCTGCCCCCACGTTTGACGACGAGTTTAACGTCGACCTGACGTTCAACAGTCCCGGCATGCTGGCGATGGCCAATCCCGGCTCGATCAACAGCAACACGTCCGAGTTCTTCATCACCGATATCGACGAACCCCTGATCGACACACCCCAGTACCTCAATTTTCGCCATTCGATCTTCGGCCAGTTGACCAGCGGCTTCGACGTCTATCTCAACATCATGAACGCGCAGGGCATCACACCCACCAACAGCTCGCCGACCAGCCCCGTGACGATCACTTCGGCCACGATCATCACGGACACGCAAAACGGCGTCGTGCGCGTTTCGGAACCCAACGGGTTCACCGGCACGTCGGTCATCACCGTCACGGCCAATTCCTCCGACGGCAGCAGCGACACGCAGAACTTCACCATCGACGCGGCGCCGGCGACGCAAACGTCGGCAAACCAGCCCTTGATCTTGAATACGGTGAACGACCAGACCACCACGGCGGGCAACGCGGTGAGCTTTCAGGTCTCCGCCAATCAAATCTTCGCCAGCACGCTGGCCTTCAGCGTGACCAGTCCCAACAACTTCCGAGACACACCCGGCAACGTCTCCGTGACGGTCACTCAAATCGACGACACCACGGCCACTGTTACGCTGACGCCCGCCGCGGGCTTTGCCGGCACGCTTGAACTACTGGTCCACGTCGACGACGACCCCAACTCGCTCCACGACGCCCAGGCGTTCACGCTGACGGTAGTCGGCACGCTGGGGACCAGCTCGGTTACCGATCCGATCAATATCGGTAACGTCAACAACGTGACCGTTAGCGGCAATTCGGGCATCGGCAACACCATCTCGTTAGTGGCCACCGACGGCACCATCACCACGGCACCCCACACCACCACCGTCGACAGCAACGGCCAGTGGACGATCACCGGCATCGACGTCAGTGCGCTGGCCGACGGCACCATCACGTTCACCGCCAGCGACACCACCGTCGGCGGGATGGCCACCATCACCGCGCTCAAGGACACGGTGGCGCCCGGCTTGACGATCACCGACGTCACCGCCCCCATTGGATTGGCCAACCGCAATGCCGTGGTCGTCAGCGGCACCGGCGTGGTCGGCTTGACCGTGACCTTGAGCGTCACCGACGGCGCCACCAGCTTGCCCAGCTTGTCCACGACGGTGGGCGCGGACGGCACCTGGACGATTTCCGGCATCGACGTCACCAGCCTCAACGACGGCATTATCTCCCTTACCGCCGTCAGCATGGACGCGGCCGGGAACGCCGCGCAGTTCAGCACTACGACTGCGCTCGACACGGTGCCGCCCGCCGTCGGCATCACCACCGTTACGGATCCGATCACGCTGGGCAATGCCACCAACGCTTCGGCCAGCGGCACCGGCGAAGTCGGCGCCACGATCTCACTGGTGGTCACCGACGGCACCAACACCACCATCGCCTACACGACGACCGTCGCCGGAGACGGCACCTGGAGCATCACGGGCATCGACGTCAGCAATCTGACGGACGGCACGATCACCTATCGCGCCACGGCCAGCGACAACGCCGGCAACACGGCCGAGGCCACGCAAACCGCCACCAAGAGCGCCGTCGGCATCACGACGATCACCAGCCCGATCAACGCCGCCAACGCCGATAACACGTCGGTCAGCGGCACGGCCGCGGCCGGCGCGCAAATCTCGCTGGTAGTCACCGACGGCGTCGATACCACGATCGCCTACACGACCACCGCCGACGAAGACGGGAACTGGTCGATCTTCGGCATCGACGTCAGTGATCTGGCCGACGGACCTATCACGTACGTCGTCACTGCCACCATCGACGAGGAAACGGCCGAGCACAGCCAGACCGTGACCAAAGACACCGTGCCGCCGGACGTCAGCGCGCTGTCGGCAACCGATCCGATCAACGCGGCCAACGCCGCCGTCACGTTCGTCAACGGCACGTCAGAGGCCGGCGTCACGATCTCCGTCGTGGCTAGCGACGGCACGAACTCGACGACGGCCCAGTCAACGACTGTCAGCGACCTGGGCACCTGGTCGGTCAGCGGCATCGACGTGAGTGCATTGGACGACGGCACGATTACCTACACGATCACCGCCACCGACGCCGCCGGAAACACCACGGTCATCACCAAGACTTCGACCAAGGACACGGTCGCCCCCACGGTCGAAATTACCAGCGCCACCACGCCGATTACGATTGCCAACTCGGACAGCATCAGCGTCAGCGGCACGGGCGAAGTTGGCGCCACCGTGTCGGTCGTCGCCGACGACGGCACGAATACGACGGCGGCGGTCACCGTCACGGTGGGTGAAGACGGCACCTGGAGCGTCACCGGCATCGACGTCAGCGCGCTGGCCGACGGCACGATCACCTACACCGCCACCATCAGCGACGCCGCGTTCAATACGGCCACCGACACTCTCACGGCCACCAAGGCCACGGTACACATCACGGTCGTCACCGATCCGGTCAATATCTCCAACGTCGCCAGCGTCACCGTCAGCGGCACGGGCGAAGTCGGCGCCACCGTGTCGGTCGTCGCCAGCGACGGCACCAACTCCACGGTGGCCGTCACGACCACTGTCGGCGCCAACGGCACCTGGAGCATCAGCGGCATCAACCTGAGCGCGCTGGCCGACGGAACCATCACCTTCACCGCGACCGCCACCGACGACGAAGAAAACACCGCGCAATCGACGATTACAACCACCAAGGACACGGTCGCCCCCAGTCTCGCCATTACCTCGGTCACCGATCCTATCACGACCGACAACGCCGCCGGCGTGGTCGTCAATGGCACGGGCGAAGTCGGCGCGCTGGTGATCGTCACCGTCACCGACGGCACCAATACGACCACGTCCCACAGCGTGACTGTCGCCGCCAATGGCACCTGGAGCATCAGCAACATCGACGTCACGGCCCTGGCCGACGGCACCTTGACCGTCAACGCCACCACCACCGACGGCGCGGGCAACACGTCGCAAACCTCCCTGACCGCCGTCAAGACCGCCGCGGCCGACGGCACGCTGTCGGGCACGGTGTACCGGGACAGCAACGGCAACGGCGCCTTCGGCCCGGGCGAAATCGGGGTGGCCGGTGTGATTATCACGTTGCACGGCACCGATCCGCAGGGCAATCCCATCCTCTCGCGCACCACGATCACCGCCGCCGACGGCTCTTACTCGTTTACCAATCTGCCGGCCGGCACCTATTCCCTCACGATGTCGCAGCCCGCGAAGTTCAATCCCGGCTCTGCGACCGCCGGCGCGCTTGGCGGCTCCGCCGGAATCAACGTTATCACGGGCATCTCGGTCGCCGGCGACGATGCCGGCACGGGATACAACTTTGGCGTCGGCAGCCTCGATCCTTCGATGATCTCCGCGCGGCTGTTCCTGGCGTCCACGCCGCCGGCCGACCAACTGTTCGCCGAAATCGTCAGCCAGAATGGCATCGCCGCGCCAGTCGTGACGTCGATCGTCAAGGCCGACGCCGACCCGACCACCAGTAACGAGCTGCGCTTCACCGTCACCTTCAACGAAAGCGTGACCGGCGTCGACGCCAGCGACTTTGCCGTCATCGGCAGCTCGAGCGCTTCGATCGCCAGCGTCACCGGCAGCGGCGCCACGTACGTCGTGACGGTCAACACCGGCGGAGCCACCGGGAACATCGGACTCCGGCTCGTCGACAACGACTCGATCGTCAGCGCCGCCGCCACGCCGCTGGGCGGCGCCGGCGCCAGCAACGGCGACTTCGTCGGCCCCAGTTACAGCGTTTCCGTCGGTGAGACCACGGTGGCAATCAACGCGGTGACCGATCCGATCAACGCCGCCAATGCCGACAGCGTCACCGCCAGCGGCACCGGCGAAGTCGGCGCCACCATCTCGCTGGTCGTTACCGACGGCACCAACTCGACCACCGCATTCACCACCACCGTCGCCGCCGATGGCACCTGGACGATCAGCGGCATCGACGTCAGCGGGTTGAACGACGGTACGCTCACCTTCAACGTGACGGCCACCGACACCGAAGACAACACGGCCACCGCCAGCACGACGGCCACCAAGGACACCGTGGCGCCCCAGGTCGAGGTGTCTACTGTCACCGACCCGGTCAACGCGTCCAACGCCGCGTCGACCACCGCCAGCGGCACCGGGGAAGCCGGCGCCACTATCTCGGTGGTCGTCACCGACGGCACCAACTCGACCACTGCCATGACCACGACCGTGGCCGGCGACGGCACCTGGACCATCACCGGCATCAACGTCAGCGCGCTGGCCGACGGCACCATTACTTACAACGTCACGGCCACCGACGCAGCCGGCAACTCGGCCACCAGCAGCAAGACCGCCAGCAAGGACACCGTGGCGCCGGCAGTCGCCCTGACCAGCGTGACCGATCCGATCACCATCGCCAACCACAGCCAGACCGAAGCCAGCGGCACCGGAGAAGTCGGCGCCACCATCTCGCTGGTCGCCAGCGACGGCACCAACACGACGATCGCCTATACCACCGTCGTCGCCGCCGACGGCACCTGGACCATCACCGGCATCGACGTCAGCGCGCTGGCCGATGGCACCATCACCTACACCGCCACCGCCAGCGACGCCGCCGGCAACACGGCCACCAGCAGCCTCACTTCCACAAAGACCACCATTGCCATCACGTCGGTCACCGATCCGATCAACGGGGAAAACCAAACCAACGTTTCGATCAGTGGCACCGGCGAAGTCGGCGCCACGGTCTCGGTGGTAGCCAGCGACGGCACCAACTCGACTATCGCCTATACCACCACCATCGGCGAGGACGGAACCTGGTCGATTTCGGAGATCGACGTCAGCGATCTGGCCGACGGCACGATCACCTTTACCGCCACGGCCACCGACGCCGAAGACAACACAGCCGAAACCAGCGTGACCGCCATGAAGGACACCGTCGCGCCGGAAGTGGCCATCACCGCGGTCACTAACCCCATCAACAGCATCAACGCGTCCGACGTCAGCGCCAGCGGTACCGGTGATGTCGGCGACTCCATCTCGTTGGTCGTCAGCGACGGCACCAACTCCACAATCGCCTATACCACCACGGTCGGCGAGGATGGCACCTGGAGCATCACCGGCATCGACGTGTCCGAACTGGAGGACGGCACGCTCACCTTCACGGTCACGGCCACCGACGCCGCCAACAATACGTCGAGCGACAGTCTCACTTCGACCAAGGACACCGTGGCCCCGGCGGTCACCATCAGCGGCCTCACCGAAGGCGTCACAATCGCCAATCACCAGTCGCTCACGCTCAGCGGAAACGGCGAGGTCGACGCCTCGATCTCGTTGGTCGTCAGCGACGGCACCAATTCGACCGAGGCTTACACCACCACGGTTGACAGCAACGGCGACTGGACGATCACTGGCATCGACACCAGCGGACTGAACGACGGCGAGCTCACCTTCACGGTGACCGCGACCGACGCCGCGGGCAACCCGGGCGAAGCCAGCATCACCGCGCAGAAAACGACGGTCGCCGCCGCCAGCGTTACCGATCCCATCAATGCCGACGGCGCCACCGACGTCACGATCAGCGGCACCGGCCAGCCGCTGGCAACCGTCACGGTCGTGGCCACCGACGGCACCAACTCCACGATCGCCTACACCACCACGATCGCCGAAGACGGCACCTGGAGCATCGGCGGCATCGACGTCTCGGAACTGGCCGACGGCACGATCACGTTCCACGTCACGGCCGCCGACGAGAACGAAAACACCGCCGAAACCAGCATCACGGCCGAGAAGGATACATTGGCCCCCGAAGTCGAGCTCACGTTCGTGACCGATCCGATCAACGCCGCCCTTGCCACTTCCGTGTCCGCCAGCGGCACCGGCGAAGTCGGCGCCACGATTTCGCTGGTCGCCACCGACGGCACCAACTCGACCATCGCCTACACGACCACCGTGGGCGAAGACGGCACCTGGACCATCGACGACATCGACGTGAGCGGGCTGAACGACGGCGAAATCACCTTCACCGCCACGGCCACCGACGAGATCGGCAACTCGGCGACCAGCAGCCTGTCGGCCGCTCTCGACGTCACGCCCCCGGCCGTCGATATCACCAGCGTGCCGGCGGCCATCACCATCGCCAGCGCCGGCTCGGTCGAAATCGGCGGCACCGGCGAAGTGGGCGCCAGCATCTCGCTGGTGGCCGGCGACGGCGTCGACTCGACGATCGAATATACGACCACCGTCGACGAAGAAGGCAACTGGTCGATCGAAGGCATCGACGTCTCGGCCCTGGCCGACGGCACGATCACCTTCACCGTCACGGCGAAAGATGCCGCCGGCAACGAAACCGAAACCAGCGAAACGTCGGTCAAGACGACCGTTGCCATTACTTCCATCACCGAGCCGATCAATGCCGAGAACGCCGGCGACGTCACTGTCAGCGGCACCGGCGAAATCGGCGCCACCATATCGCTGGTCGTCAGCGACGGAACCAACTCCACCTCCGAGTACACCACCACCATCGATGAAATCGGCAACTGGTCGATCACCGGCGTCGACGTCTCCACACTCGACGATGGCTCGATCACCTTCACCGCCACGGCCACCGACGGCGATTCGAACACGGCTGAGTTCAGCGAGACGGTCGAAAAAGATACGGTCGCGCCCGAGGTCGAATTGACCAGCGTGACCGATCCGATCAATGCCAACAATGCGGACTCGTTTTCCGCCAGCGGCACCGGGGAAGTGGGCGCAACAATCTCGCTGGTCGCCAGCGACGGAACCAACGCCACCGACGCCCGCACGACCACCGTCAGCGAGTTCGGCATCTGGAGCATCGAAGGCATCGACGTCACCGCACTCGACGACGGCACCATCACCTTCACCGTCACCGCCACCGACGCGGCCGGCAATACCAGCACCGACAGCGCAGAGGCGACCAAGGACGTGGTCGCGCCCGAGTTGGATATCACCAGCATTCTCGACCCCATCACCATTGCCAATCACCACGCCACGGCCATCGGTGGCACGGGCGAAGTCGGCGCGACGATCTCAGTGGTCGCCAGCGACGGCACCAACTCGACGACGGCACACATGACCATCGTCGACGAAGCAGGCAACTGGTCGTTCGAGGATATCGACACCGGCGCACTCAACGATGGCGTGCTGACCTACACGGTTACCGCCACCGACGCGGCCGGCAACTCCACGACCGACACCCTCACGGCCACCAAGCACACGGTCGCCATCACGTCGGTCACCGACCCGATCAACGCCGAAAAC
This sequence comes from Pirellulales bacterium, assembly GCA_041750795.1. GTDB lineage: Bacteria > Planctomycetota > Planctomycetia > Pirellulales > PALSA-1355 > JTS-RE94. Next base: position 11,605 of record JBGSYQ010000339.1, read on the forward strand.
GCCGAGGACGTCACCGTCAGCGGTACGGGCGAAGTCGGCGCCACCGTCTCGCTGGTGGTTTCCGACGGGACGAGCTCCACGATCGAGTACACCACCACCATCGACCAGGACGGCAACTGGACCATCACCGGCATCGACGTCAGCAGCTTGGAAGACGGCACGCTCACCTTCACCGCCACTGCCACCGATGAGGACGAGAATACCGCCCAAACCAGCATCACCGCCGAGAAGGATACGGTCGCTCCCGAACTGGCGATGACCAGCGTCACCGATCCGATCGACAACGACAACGTCACCTCCGCCAGCGCCAGCGGCACGGGCGAAGTCGGCGCCACGATTTCTCTGGTGGTCACCGATGGCACCAACACCACCGACGCGTTCCTTGCGGCCGTCAGCGAGGACGGCACCTGGTCGATCATCGACATTGACGTCAGCGGGCTGGACGACGGCACCATCACTTACACGGCCACGGCCACCGACTCGTTCGGAAACACCAGCGAGGACAGCCAGACCGCCACCAAGGAAACCGACGTGGACTCACTGGTGGACCTGGTGATGGGCGACGAGGATGACTGGACTTAGCAGCCGGCTGGAAACCGCCGTCGTGCCATCCATTCTTCGACGAGCGCCCAGTGCGGAGCAAAGCGTCCCCCTTGAGACGGTGTTACCGGATTCAACCGCGCAACCACGTTTCGGAGAGCGCGCTGGAAATCTCCGCCAGGACCCGCTGAGTGACGGCCACATCGAGCAGTTCGCCCAGCGAGCGAACTTGCAGCTTGCGCATGATGGCCTGGCGGCGCATTTCCACCGCTCGGGGCGAGACGTAAAGCTTGCTGGCCAAGGCCTTGTCGGAGGCCCCCGACAGGATCAGGTCGAGCGTGTCTTGCTCTCGATCGCTGAGCCGCGCGATGCGCCGGCAGATGGCCAGGTCCTCCGCCTCGCGCTGCCGCCAGCGGTCATCGAGCGCTAGCGCTGCTTCCACTCGCTCCGAAAGCGCGCGGCTGTCGCAGTGTCTGTCGAGGAACTCGATGGCGCCGGATCGTATTCCGGCCGCGCAGGGCAAGGCGTCGCTGCGTGCCAGCAGGAAGATCGCGGGCAGCCGCTTCCCCTCGCGCACCAACTGCTCGTAAAACTCCAGCGCGCTGGCCAACGGAGACGCAACGTCCAGGACCAGGCAGCCCGGCATGATCGCTTCGTACGCGGCGCGAAACTCGCCGGCCGAGGAAAAGTAGCGCACCGCGCGGCCTGTGGCCAATGCACTGGACAGGATCAACGCGCGCGTCGTGCCATCATCGCTGACGACAAAAACGGTCGGGGGATTCGCTTCGGTCAACATAGTCGAAAACAAGCAACGAAGGCCCGCAGGCAATCGGCGCGCGCAGCGATTCCCAGTGGCCGACTGGCAGGCAAGAAATGAGGTTGCAGGAAAGGCGATAAGCCCGCGACGACAGTCGCCGCGGTACCAAGCCATTGAGGAACATTAGAAAATCGCGTTCCAATCCATCAGTATCAGCGCAACAAAAAAAGAAGCGCGGCGAGAAACCCGTTTGCACGCAATCAATTGCGCTGGTTCGACATTTTCCGTGCGCCGGCGATCGGCGCGAAAAGCTGCCAAGATTTGCCCGCTGGCAAGGCATGGATCGCGCGCTTCGCCCGCAGCATTGCGGCAAGCGATTACTGTGCAGTGAGCGTGACCAATGCACTCCGCTCGCATGGGATTCGCGTCGCGATCGATGAGCGAACCGGCGCCGTGATCGGTGCCGCGGCAGGTGGCCACAGCCGCAGACGGATCCTCGCCTTCGGATATCGTCCCGAACGTGACAACATGCGCCGATCAATCGTTTCGCCAGCGTTCCAGGCCCCGAAGCTCACCGGGCGGCAGGTCGCCGGACGTGTTAAGCGTTGGGCTCGTCCTTGACGAGGGGCATGCGAAAGGGCACAATGGGCTGGTGAGTAAACGCTAACTTACCCACGGCGATCAGCATCCACGGGCATTCCATGGCGACCGCACGACCCAAACGCATGACGGCCGACGAGCGCAAGCGAGCGATTCTGCGCGCCGCGGCCCCGGTCATGGCCCAGGCCGGCTTGCGCGGCGCTTCGGTCCGCGAAATCGCCGAAGCGGCCGGCGTCTCCGAGGCGCTGCTTTATAAACACTTTCCCAGCAAGCAGGCCCTCTATGCCGAGGCCCTGGTCGAAGCCCGACAACTCACGCAGTTCACGATCACGCGCTTCGCCACGCTGACGCCCGGCATCGAATCGTTCGTGTTGTTGTCCTACGCGACCATCGAGTTCATTCTGTTCGGGTTCCCCGGCGAACGAGGCAAGGAAACGGGTTCGCAGCGGCTGTTCTTCCAAAGCTTGTTGCACGACGGCGAACATGCTCGCCACGTATTGGCCGACACGGCCGCCAACTGGATGGGTTACGTTTTCGCCAGTTATCAGGCGGCTGTCGCCAGCGGCGATATTGTCGAACTGCCGGGCGAGGTAGCGCTGCGATTTCGCTTCGTGCAACAACTGGGCATGGCGCTCAAGCTGAGTCACCTGCCGGATCCGCCCGCCCTGGCCTATCAAAGCACGGTGCGCGAGCTGGCGGACCAGGCCGTACAGTTTTCGCTGCGTGGCGTGGGCGTGACAAATGCGGCGATCCAACAGCATTTTCAACCGGAGGCTTTGCGAACCCGCCTCGCCGAACTGTTTCCCGAGTCGACACCTTAATCTCACGGCCCCGCCGCGTGGCGGGCCGCACCGAATGCTGCCACGATCCACGAATCCCAGGCAAGGAGATTCCCCATGCCGACCCAACGCATCCTGACGAGCGGGATTGTGTTCCTCGGTTTGTGCGCCGTGTTGCGTGCCGAGTCACCCGCAGCGAGCCCTTCGGTCGTGGGCGAGAAGCTGCCAGAGTTGACCCTGTCCGATGCATACGGAGAGGCGCACCACCTGACCCCAGAGAAGCATCGCCTGGTGGTGCTGGCGTTTCTAGGAACCGAATGCCCCTTGGCCCGACTCTATGCTCCGCGCCTGGCGGACATGGCAAAGCAGTATGCAGACCAAGGCGTGGCGTTTTATGGCGTCAGCGCCAATACGCACGACGGCGTGACGGCCTTGAAGCACTTCAGCCGCACGCACGGCATCGAGTTCCCGATGCTCAAGGATCTCAGCAGCGCGCTTGCCGATCGACTTCAGGCGCAGCGCACGCCCTCGGTGTATGTGTTGGATCAGCAGGGCGTGGTGCGCTACCAGGGGCGCGTCGACGATCAATACGGATTGCAGACCACGCCGGTCGGCAAGCAGCAAAGCTATCAACTGCCTGAGCCGCGGCGAAACGACCTGGCGCTGGCGCTCGACGAACTGCTGGCCGGCAAACCGGTGAGCGTGTCGCAAACCGAGCCAACCGGTTGCCTCATTGGCCGCCACAAGCAGCCCGACCCCAGCAGTCCCGTCACCTATTCCAACCAGATCGCACGCATCCTCAATCAAAACTGCGTCGAATGTCATCGCGAAGGACAGATCGGGCCGTTCGCGCTGGGCAGCTATGCCGAAGCATCCGGCTGGGCAGAGACGATCGGCGAAGTCGTGGCCGAGGAGCGCATGCCTCCCTGGCACGCCGATCCGCGGTATGGTCATTTTGCCAATGACGCGCGGCTGAGCCGGCAAGAAAAAGAGTCGATCGCCACGTGGGTGGCCGCCGGCGCGCCGGAGGGGAACCCGGCCGAGCTGCCCGAACCGCCGCAGTTCACCGACGGTTGGATGATTCCAGAGCCGGACGAGGTGATCCACATGCCCAAGACGTTCACCGTGCCCGCCGAGGGGACGGTGCCTTACCAGAGCTTTGTGGTGGATCCGGGTTGGACGGAGGACAAGTGGGTGTCGGCCATGGAGCCGCGGCCCGGCAACCCCAGCGTGGTGCATCACATCGTGATGTACGTGGTTCCGCCACGCGGCGTATCCAAATACTTTAGCGCCGACTTGCCGCTGACGCAGCTCGACTGGTTCTCGTCGTTCTCGCCCGGCTATCGCGCACCCGTTTTGCCCGCAGGCACGGCGCGCTACATACCGGCCGGCAGCAAGCTGGTATTTCAGATGCACTACACGCCCAACGGCACCGAGCAGACGGACCGCAGCTACCTGGGCGTGAAGTTTGCCGATCCCAAGACCGTCAAGCGCGAGATCGCCGTGCAGCACTCGGGCACGCACGACTTCATCATTCCGCCGCACGCCGGCAACCACCAGGTCGAGTCGAGCTATACGTTCACGCAGGACTCGCTATTGTGGTCCGTATCGCCCCACATGCACTTGCGCGGCAAGGATTTTCTGTACAAGCTTGCATATCCCGACGGCAAGGAAGAGATTATCCTGAGCGTGCCGCAGTACGACTTCGGCTGGCAAACGACCTACACCTTGGCCGAGCCCAAGCGCGTTCCCAAGGGAACCAGAATGCTATGTACTGCCCATTTCGACAACTCGGCCGAAAACCTCAACAATCCCGATCCCACGATCGAAGTCCGCTATGGACCACAAACCTGGGAAGAGATGTGCTACGGATGGTTCGAAATCTGCCTGGCCGACCAGGATCTGTCGGAGCAGCTTGGCGGCAGTGCAGGTTCTCAAACGCAAACCTCCGAAAACTAACAACGACGCAAACCTGCTGAACGGCGGCCCCGCCTGACAGCCTCACGACACCATCCTCACGATTTGAACCATCCATTACGACGGAGACTGGAATCATGCGAGCCTTGCAACATTCGCTGGCGCGAAAATGGATCTTGGCTGCGGCGCTATTCGCCGCCCTGGCCGGCATCGCAGGGGTGGGCCAAACGGCCAGCGGAGACGCAGAGCCCGTCGGCCGCAAGATCGAGGAATTCAAGCTCGACGATTTCCGCGGCCGCCAGCGCGCCTTGTCCGACTGGGCCGGCGCGAAGCTCGTGGTGGTGGCGTTCATGGGCACGGAGTGCCCGCTGGCCAATCTCTACGTGCCGCGCATGAACGAGTTGGCGGCGAAGTTCGAGGCCCAGGGCGTCGCCTTTGTCGGCATCAATGCCAATCAGCAGGATTCGATGACCGAGGTGGCCGCTCATGCGCAGCGCCACAACATTGCCTTCCCCGTACTGAAAGATCCCGGCAACAAGGTGGCCGACTTGTTCGGCGCCGAGCGCACGCCCGAGGTGTTCGTCTTGGATCAGGATCGCATGGTGCGCTATTGGGGTCGCATCGACGATCAGTACGGCATCGGCTATCAGAAGGCCGAAGCCAATCGTCACGATCTGCAAGTGGCCGTCGACGAGCTGCTGGCCGGCAAACCGGTCAGCCAGCCGACGAACCCGTCCATCGGCTGCTTGATCGGTCGCGTGCATCGGCCCGAGCCGTCGGGCGACGTGACCTATTCGAACCAGATTGCGGCCATACTGGACAGCCGCTGCGTCGAGTGCCACCACGAAGGACAGATCGCGCCGTTCGCGCTCACCAAGTACGACGAGGTGGTGGGCTGGGCGGAGATGATTCAAGAGGTGATTCACGAGCGCCGCATGCCGCCCTGGTTGGCCGCGCCCGGGCATCACGAGTTTAAGAACAATCCCTCGATGACGGCCGAAGAGATCGAACTGATCGACCGCTGGGTCGAGAACGGTTGCCCGCAGGGAGACGCAAGCAAGGCGACCGCCGAGCGCAGCTATGCCGAGGGCTGGGGCATTTCCGAGCCGGATCAGATTTTCTATATGTCCGACAAGCCGTTCACCATTCCGGCCGAAGGCGTGGTGGACTATCAAATGTATGAAGTCGATCCCGGCTTCACCGAAGATCGCTGGATCAAGGAAGCCGAGGTCAAGTGCGGCAATCCGGCGGTGACGCATCACGTGATCGTGTTCGTCCAGCAGCCGGGCGAGCCGCGCTTCGGAGCGCCGCAAATGGCCTATGCCCCCGGCATGACGCCGCGCCGCTTCGAAAAGGGCATGGCCATCAGGGTCTCTGCCGGGTCGAAGCTCATCTTCCAGAATCACTATACTCCCAACGGCACCGAGCAGACCGACCGCAGCTACGTCGGCTTTGTGTATGCCGATCCGAGCGAAGTTACTCACGAAGTCATGGGCGGCAGTTGTGGCGACATGGCGTTTGCCATTCCGCCGCACCATTCCAACTTCGAGGTTGTGGCGCGCAAGTTGTTTCTTCGCGACGCCACGCTGTTGGGCATGAACCCTCACATGCACGTTCGCGGCAAGTCGTTCAAGTATGAGCTCGAACTGCCGGACGGCACGCGCGAGGTGCTGCTCGACGTGCCGCGCTACGATTTCAACTGGCAACTGTGGTACATGCTCAAGCAGCCCCTGCACGTTCCCAAGGGCAGCCGCATGATCTGCACCGCCTTCTTCGACAACTCGGACGAGAATCCGGCCAATCCGGATCCGTCGCGGGAAGTGACCTGGGGCGAGCAGACCTGGGACGAGATGATGTTCGGGTTCTACTCGACCATCAAGCCGCTCAAGCAGCAGTCCACCGGCGCCGCTGGCGGAAATTGAAGCAATTCGTGCCCTAGCAGGCTGTTGAAGAATTCAACCGTCGCACGTTGCGTGGGGTGAGCATCGTTTCACTTCTCCCAGAGTCGGTGCGGGCACACAGCCCGTGCTGGCCACCGGGTTTCACCAAGCAAACAATAGCTCGCGAAAACGGCGGCGCGGGTGCCGGTGATGCGGCCGAAATCCCGAGACTCCAGCTACCAATTCCGTCGACTCCAACGCGCGGATGCTGCGTTCCACACGTTGCCGGGCGCTAGAGCGCCGTGATAGACTCTTCGAGCCTGGCGTCAGCGCAGGCGATTGACGTTGGGGCTGCCGACGGTATCGGCCGGAGACTGGAGACGGGATGCTGGAGGTGAGACAAAGTCCAGCGAGGATCATCTCACAAAGACCACTTTAGAACGGGAGTTTGCCATGAGCGATGCGCCGGTGGAACAGGTTGTGGGCGAACCTGCGGCAGCGCCGCGCAAGCTGGGCCCGTTCAAAGTGCTTATCCGTTTGCTCTTGATGTTGTTGGTGCTGGTGCTCGGCTATCTGCTGTTCTGGCCGTCGCCGATCGATCCGGTGTCGTACGATCCCGAACCTCCGCCGCCGCTGGCCGGGGCCCTTGCGCCCAACGATCGACTGGCGTCGGCCGAATGGATCGCCGTCGGAGAAGTGCTCGGCCCGGAAGACGTGGAGGTCGACGCCCAGGGGCGCATTTTCACCGGCACGGAAGATGGGCGCATCGTGCGCATCGATCCCGACGAAACGGTCACCACCATCGTCAACACCGGCGGACGCCCCGTGGGCATCACCACCGATGCGGCCGGCAACCTGATCGTGGCCGATGCGATCAAGGGCCTCTTGTCCATCGATCCGGACGGCAAGATCACTGCGCTTGTGCCGGCCGACGGCGACGTACGCCTGGGCTTTGCCGACGACGTGACCGTGGCCAGCGACGGCGCGATCTACTTCTCCGACGCCAGCGACCGGTTCAAGCACGACGAGTACTTGCTCGACATGCTCGAAGGACGCCCCCACGGGCGATTGCTCAAGTTCGACCCCGCAACCGGGAAGACCGAAGTGCTGGTCGACGAGTTGTACTTTGCCAACGGCGTCGCGCTGTCGAAGGACGAGGATTTTCTGCTGGTCAACGAAACCTACCGCTATCGCATCCAGCGCCATTGGCTCAAGGGGCCCAAGGCGGGCGAGACCGAAGAGCTTATCGACAATCTGCCTGGTTTTCCCGACAACATCACCGCGGCCAGCGACGGCGGATTCTGGCTGGCGCTGTTCACCGTTCGCAACGACCAGGCCGAGTGGCTTTCGCCTCGCCCGTTTGCCAAGGGCGTGCTGGCCAAGCTGCCGCGATTTCTCTGGCCCCAGCCCCAGCCCTATGCGTTTGTCGTCAAGCTCGACGCGGATGGCAAAATGGTCGACAGCCTGCACGACGCCACCGGCCAGCGGCTGTTCGCCATCACCTCGGCCTTCGAGCGTGACGGGCACCTCTATCTGGGCAGCTTGCTCAACGACCGAATCGGAAAAGTGAAACTGCCGTGATCGCTGATCGCGCGACGTTTCGTGTTACTCTCTCCGCTTGATCGTCCGCTCCACAAACGCGCGCACCCTCGCCAGCACTTCCGGCGAAGCCCAATAGTCGATGATCGCGGCCTGGTCGGCCTGCTGGCTCTTGACCGCTTCCAACAGCGGTCGGCGCACTGCCAGCTTCGTGGCCGCGAACGTCGCCGGCAGAATGGCGCCCATCTCCTCGGCAACCGCGATCGACCGCTCCAGCAGTTGCTCGGGCTCGACCAGCTCATCGACCAGGCCCCGAGCCAGCGCTTGCTCGGGCAAGTACGTGCGGCCGGTGAGAATCATTTCGGAGAAATGCTCGGGGGGCGTCGAGAATCGCGCGATCTCCAGCGCCCAAGCCGGAAACTGTACGCCGACCAGCACCTCGGTCAAACCCATCCGCGCCTTGCCGCGCGCCAGGATCCGCTGGTCGCAGGCCATCACCACGATGCCGCCGCCGGCAATCGCATGGCCGTTCACCGCGGCCACCAGCGGCTTGGGAAACGTCGCCAGCCGCTCGAACACCTGGTTCATGCGCGGCACGAACTGGCGGATGTACGCTTCTCCGCCGGCGGCCATCTCCGGCAGATCGACGCCCGCGCCGAACACGCTCCCCTGCCCCGTGACGACGACCGCGCGGGTGGCGTTCCGCTCGAGTGTTTGCAGGGCCTCGTCCGTGGCATTGATCAGATCCAGGTTCAGCGCGTTGCCTTTGCCGCGGACCAGCCGCAGGATGGTGATGGGGCCGCGTTCTTCCAATTCGATCATGTCTGGCTCTCCGGGTTGCATCACGAGGACGGCGTGGCGACATTATAGCGTGTCGCCCGTCCACTGGCGGCACCTACCGCAGTTCATGCACTCCTTGTTGAGATTACCGCCATGACGCACTCGCTTTGCTGCCGCCGCCACGCCCTCACGCTTTTCGCTGCCATGCTCTTGAGCTTGCTGGCCTCCCACTCCCGAGCGGCCGACGATCCGCAGTTCAACTACGACGAGAGCAAGGTGCCGCGGTTCGTGCTGCCGGATCCGCTGGTGATGAACGACGGGCGCGCGGTCACCAGCGCCGCCATGTGGCGAAGCGAGCGACGGCCCGAGCTGTTGGCCATGTTCAGACAGAGCGTCTACGGACTTCGCCCGCCCGAGCCCGAGGGCATGCGATTTCACGTCACCGAAACCGATTGGCACGGCAAAGGCACACGCAAGAAAGTGGACGTGACGTTCTTCGGACGCAGCGGCACTTATCCGGGCTTCACCATCACCATGTTCGCACCGCGGCGCGCGCGGCGGCCGGCGCCGGCCTTCGTCGGCATGCACCTGTTCGATTCCCAGGACGACGACCCCATTCCCGGCAAGCTGCTCACCGACGACGTCGGCATGCCCCTGCCGGGCAAGGACATCTTGAGCGTGATCCTCGATCGCGGTTATGCGATTGCCACGCTCGACGCGGCCGATTTTTGTCCCGACGATAAAGAGAAGTTTCGCGACGGCTTGCTCAAGCAGTGGTATCCCGACCGCATCGGTCCGCCCGGACCGGAAGAGCCGGGCGCGATTGCCACCTGGGCCTGGGCCTTGAGCCGCGCGCTCGATTACTTTGCGTGCGATCCGGGCATCGACGCGCGGCGCGTGACGGTGATCGGTCACTCGCGGATGGGCAAGACTGCGCTATGGGCCGGCGCCGAAGACCCGCGCTTCGCCATGGTCATCTCGAACGACTCGGGCTGTGGCGGCGCCGCTCTCAGCCGGCGGCGGTTCGGCGAAACCGTGGCCCGCATCAACCGCGTGTTCCCGCACTGGTTCTGCGAGAACTTTTCCAAGTACGACGACCGCGAGGACCAGTTGCCCGTCGATCAGCACGAGCTGGTGGCACTGTCCGCGCCGCGGCCCGTCTATGTCGCCAGCGCCGCCGCAGACGGCTGGGCCGATCCGCGCGGCGAGTTCCTGGCCG
>JBGSYQ010000340.1:0-2764 GCA_041750795.1 Pirellulales bacterium
GCTTGGGGGCCGATTTGGGCGACGCCGGGCGCGCGGCGCGCGTTTTGGCGGATTTGGCGGGCTTGGCCGCGGCCTTGCGCGGCGCGGATGCTTTCTTGGCCATGAGCGAATTTCTCCTTGCACAATCCAGCGGCTGGACGCTTCATCACGAGACAATCTGGCGCAAAAAGTATAGGGCGCGGCGGGCGGGTCGCACCGAACCGCGGAAATTCTCTGAGTTTTCCCGGTGAGATTCGGAGTTTCTTACGAGCGGTCCTCACAGACCCCACGAAAAAGCCCGGGGAAGTCTTGCGACCTCCCCGGGCTCTGTCTCAACCAGTGCTTGACTGGTTTTCGGGGTCGTTGTTGATTTCGTAGCAGCGGCTGATTCGTCGGTCTACGCGCCGATTGCTCGACGCGCGACCGCAATCGTCCGTGCGACACGCACTAACGCACCGCTTCGTTGAGCATCTTGCTGTTGGGGATGCTGCGGCGGTTGAGCAGTCCGTCTTCGTCGGTCTCGATGATCGTGGCCACCGGGCCTACTTCACGGACCGTGCCTTCCAGGGCGCCAACCGTCACGTGGTCGCCGGCGTGCAGCCGTTGCCGCACGTAGTAACCGGCCAGGATGCCCGCCATCACGTCGCGACCGCCCAGTCCGAATGCCAGGGCAAAGCCCACGGCAACCGCACCGGCGGCGATCAGGATCAACTGCTCGAGCAGCGCGAACTGCAGGCCCAGTTGGTTGAACGCGGCGATGAAGGTCAGCAGGGCGAACACGTAGTAGCAGCCGTTGGCCAGATACTCGGCGTACGACAGCCCGACGCGGTCGGCGCTGGTGGCAACCACGCCCCGCAGGAACGTAGCCAACAGCAGACCCACGACGATCACCACGGTGGCGACCAGCAGCTTGGGAATGTAGGCGACGATCGCCTGCATGGCTTCGCTGACGGCTTGCAGTCCCAGGATGTTGAAGCCTGCCATCAGGAATACGCTCATCAACAGCCAGAACACGATCGTGCCGATGATCGCCGGCACGTTGCGTTGCACGCCCATGCGGTGCATCGAATCGGCCAGGCCGCTTTGATCGGCCGCGTTTTGCAAGCCGAGCTTTTCGGCCAAGGTGGTAATCGCCTTGCCCACGAAGCGGGCCACGACGTAGCCCAGCACGATGACCACGACCATGGCCACGATTTGCGGCGCGATGGCGATGGTTTGCGCCCAGGCGTTTTCGAAGCTGGCGCGAACGGCGTCCCACGAGTTGCCCGCGGTGACGGTAACGGTTTCCACGGCCTTGGTGGCCACGTTGCCGGCCGTTTCGGCGGCGTTGTCGGCCGATTCGACCACGGCCGGATCGGCAAATGCAAAGAGGTTCATGTGAGTCCCTTTCGAAAAACGTGTGTGGTGTTTGCTTGGGGCGAATTGCCGCAAGCGTCGGCGATCAAAATGGGTACCAATCCGTTCAATCCATTCCTGTCCTTCGCATCCGTTCGGGTGTTCTCAGGATTTCCCAGGCCGCCTATTTAGCGGCTCCGTTTCTTAGACTTCGGCTCGTAGCGTCCCGTCACAGTGAAAGCCACGAATCCGAGCAAAGCGCGCGAAAGCTGCAAAAACGCCCAGGGCATGCCCACCAGAAACAGGTCGACGAACTGCGTGACGAGCAACGAGCGGTTCACCCGGTCGTGCAGTTGAAGGTCGAACGTGTCCGGCGGCGGCGGCACTTCGGTTTGGGCCAGTTGTTCCAAAAGGTCGGGAGCCATGCGGCACCTGCGGTTGGGAGAAGTTTGTCAGTTGATTTGATCAGGAAAGCGTTGCTTCAGTTTTTCGCGGGCCCGCGCCAGCCGCATCTTGCAGGCGCTGACGCTCAAGTCGAACATCTCGGACAGCTCTTCATAGTCGTGGCCTTCGGCGTACTTCAGGATCAGCATCGCCCGGTCTTCCTCGTCCAGCACGTCGAGCATGCGCATCAGGTCCATCGACAACGCGGCCGACGGTTGGGTGACGCTGGGCTGCTCGCGCTCCCACATCTGGTCGCTGACCGTGTCTTCGTGCTTCTGACGCCGTCCGCGTCCGCGCCGAATGGTCAGGCACGTGCGCACCGCAATCGCGTGGACCCAGGTGGCGTATTTCGAGCGTCCTTCGAACTTCGTGCGATTGGTGAACAACCGCACGAAGACTTCCTGGGCCGCGTCGTTGGCGTCCTGTTCGTTGCCGAGCAACCGAAAGCAAATACGCCACACGCGCTGGCGGAAGCGCTCCACCAGCGCAACGAATGCGACACCGTCGGAGCCCTCGCGGGCAGCCTCGGCGGCCAATTGCTCGTCGGATTTCTCGGTCACTTGCAACACGTTCACCCCGAAACAAGCATGGCACGCGACCGGTGGCTGCCTCCGTACAACCTCCGCAAGGTTGGATGCCGCCAAGGTGCCTGCCGGTCACAAGTTGCACGACCCGGGAGCAGGGCCGGCGGTGGGACGAAAGGTGCTGAAAATGCGGGTTTTTCCGCCGGCAGCGATCCTGGGATCGGACCACAAGCGGGCGGTGCGGGTCAATGTCAGAATGAGAACAGGCGGGAGGCTGGAGACAGGAGGACGCATCGCGAAGTGCTTGCGGGACGAGGCTGATGCGGCTTCGTACAATAGCTGCATGGGGTCCACTTCACGTTTCTTGCGTGGCTGGCGGTTTAGCTTGCGGGCGTTGCTGCTGGCGGTGCTATTGGCGGCGCTGGGCATGGCTTGGGTCGCGCAAGCGCGGCGGCAGCACGTGGCGGTCGAGGCGCTGCGCA
>JBGSYQ010000341.1:0-9487 GCA_041750795.1 Pirellulales bacterium
CGTGCCGCCGTACCGCAGGCTGGCGCGTCAGGTTGATCCACACCTCGGCGGCCGCGGCATTGGCCACGAAGCCCAGCCACACCGCCGCGTCCCAGGCTTCCGGAAACGTCGCGCCCAGCGGCGGCAACATCAACAGCGGCACGATCAGCCGGAACGACGAGATGCCCAAGCCCACGGCCAACAGCCGGATCATCCATTCGCGATGCTGGGCGATCTCGCGACGCCGTATGTGACGATAGCCTTGCACCAGCGCCACCAGAAAATAGCCGCTGGCCACCACCACGCCGACTTGCGTGGCAAAGCTGCCGAACACCGGCAGCATTGGCACGAAGGCCACCGCCGTGACAACCCCCACCAGGCTGGCCACCAGGAAGATCCGCCCGCACCAGCGATGAAAGCCCAGCCAGCGGTTGCGAATCGACGGCATGAACTGCAACGGCCCTAGCACCATGAACAGCAAGCCGGTGGCGATGTGGACCAGCGTCAGGTAGGGATGATCGTAATAGCGCTCCTCGAAACCGCTGGCGCCCGGCGGGCCGCCGCGCGTCACGTCGAACACCGCTGGGTCGCTCAGAAACGCCACGATATTGCCGAATCGGCGGGCGATGCTGCTGATGCCGATGAAGGCCAGAAACAGCACCACGCCGAAGCCGAGCCTGCTGACGACCTGGATCATCCGATACCTCCCAAATCCGCGCGTACGCGGACGACGCGTCGGCGCCGTCCGGTCGGTATTCGCCGAGCCGGGGGGCATCTTGGGCAAGCGGCTTCGCGCGCCGCACAGCGGCGGCACGAGCACTTGGCAGTATGGCTCGCGCCGCGCACGATGGGAATAGCGCCGCCAGATGCGGACGCACGGCGCCTCGGCGGGCCAGGAGTGCGCCTGGTACGCACGGCCCGCTAACAGCCTGTTGTTCCACAGGCTGCTACGCCCCAACAAGTAGCGGCGACTGGACTTGAACCAGTGACACACGGCTTATGAAGCCGTTGCTCTAACCAACTGAGCTACGCCGCCAAAAGGTTTGCTGGACTTAACTTGCGATTGCACCCCGCGGGCATCTCCGGGCCAGCCTGACACCTGCCCTCAGCCGCGCGCGTCCAGCCTAAAAGGTACCACGAAAACGCCCGCCGGCAAGGGCGGCTGGCCGGATCGCTTCCGCTCGAAAATGGCCGCCCTGTGCGCCGCATAGCTCAGAGGTTCCTGCGGTCCCCGTTTGAAGACACCGCCGGCCTGAAAGCAACAGGCCAGCAGCAAGACAGGATGAGGCCGCTTGCGCATGGGTTCGCACCTGCAGCCAGAACCGATGCGCAATGGCAATAGAAACAGGCTGGCGGATTCCACCGCCAGCCCGTGTCGTTGTCAGTCCTTTTGCATGGCGCGACGGGGCGCCAAAGAAAAAGGCTAAGACTCTTTCCTCTACGCATCGCACGCCCGCGATGTTCAAACACCCGCGGCCCGTCGTCGACGCCATCTCCATGCAGCGAGACGGATGATCCCCAGCGCGGCAAGCTTGATGAGAGCGGGTTCGGGGACGGGGGATTCCTTCAGCGACATGGCCACATCGTCTCGCCGCACTCTCAGTCACCACCCCGGTTGCCAACCCCCGCGGGCAATGCTAACGTGAAAACAGTTCGGCCCGGCGAACTGTGTCCGCCCTCGCGCACCTCACGATGCAAAACCTGGCAGGAGACCCTTCCGTGTCCGATGAACCGAATCCTGCGGCCGACGGTGGACAGGCATTTGATCCCGCGCTGCTCAAGTCGGCGTACAACGCCTTCAAGAAGCGCTGGAAGCTCACCCGGCTGGACCAGGAATCGCAGATCGGACGCGGGCCCATGAGCTCGGGACAGAAGTCGACCATCGCCGGTATCGTGCCGCCGGACCAGTTTCCCACGGAGGTCTGGGAAGAGCTCGTCCGCCAGGGCAAGCTCAAGCACGCCGGCCGCGGTTTCTACGCCCGCGTGTAGCTGCCCACTTAATCATTCGAGGGCATGCGCTCACACATCGGCAGGTGAGCCACCGTTCGGATCGGGTTCTGGCAGCGTTTCATGTTTCCGCCGGGGCGATATCCGCTTCTCGTCCGGCGATCGCGTCGGAGCCGGAGCCGCCGCCGCTCCCCAGCATGCTCCTATACGAGGTGAGACGCTTGCTCGTCTCCAGCAGCGTGCTGTCGACCGCGTCGGCCCCGGCGGCGCGTAATTGCTCTTCCATCGATTTCGCATCGCCCCGCGCCCCCCAGCGGCCGACCAGGATTTTCACCGCCGAATGGTAGGACCGCAGCCGCTTGCAAAGGTAGCGCGTGTGCGCGAGCGAACCTGGCGGAATCGACGCGATGCATACGACCGCCACGTGCTCGTCAACGACGGTTTCGATGAGTTCGGCCGACAGCACATCCTCACCGACGACTTGCACGTCCCACCGCTTTTCATCGATCGAGTGGCGCAACATCTCCAGCGCCAGCTCGTCGGTTTTGCCCTCGGCCGGACACAGCAACAGCCGCACGCGCCGCGGCGAAGGCGCTGCGTCGAGCGGCGGCTGCACGTCGTCGCCCGTGGGTTGCAGGTGCTCTGACAATTCATCCACTATCTCGTGCACCGCGCGCCGGATGAACTGCTCGTCGTGCTCCGTAAGCTCGTTGTGTTCCATGTCGCGACGAAAATAGACTAGCGCAGGCACGATCAATCGGTCGAACACCTCCCGCGGCGGACCCTCGCGCACCTGGGCCAGCGCGATGTGCCGCGCCTCGTCCGGATCGCGCGCCAGCAACCGCTGATAAAACGATTCATACGGCAATAGCGCCGGCTTGTCTCCCATCAGCACGTCGACGAATTCCAGCGTGGGCACGTACTTCCCCAGCACGACCAGACAGACCGTCAGCGGGCTGGACAGTATCAACCCCACCGGTCCCCAGAGAAACGCCCAGAACGCCGCCGCCACCAACAGCGCCACTGTCGAAACGCCGATGCTGTGACCGTAGAGCAGTGGCTCCATGAAGTTGTTGCTCAGCAGCTCCAGGATCACGATCCAGCCGATCACCAGCAGCGGATCGCTCCAGCCGTCGCTCATGGCCATGCTGATGAGCACCGGCGGCGCTGCGGCGATCCAGGCCCCCAAGTAAGGAATGTAGCGCAACACGGCGGCCAGCAGCCCCCACAGCAACGCATAGCGGACGCCCAGCAGCAGCAAACCGCCCGCCAGCGCCAACCCATAGGTGCCGTTGACCACCAGTTGCATCAGCAAGAAGCGACTGATGCGATGAACTGCCTCCTCGAAGGCCTTGGTGGTGGCCGTCATCCGGCCATGGCCGATCAGTCGAATCAAACGATCGCGCATCCGCTCGCGATTCATCAGCATGAAGATGGCCAGCACCACCGCTAGCGCAAAGATGCCCAGTATTTCGCCCACGGATCCCAATGCCGAATTCAGTTGGCCCCACCAGGCCGGAGTCTTGGGCGACGCCTCGGATTGAATCACGATCGGCGCCGGCCGGGAATTCGCGTCTTCGGCGAGTTGGTCCGCGGCCTGTTCCACTTTTTCTACCGTCGGCGAAGCCTTCGTCGCCGGGGACCGTTGCTCGCCTTCCGCGGGGTCCGTTTCCGACTCGCTAAGTTCCTGACTGACGTCAGTGATCAGCTTGCCGAAACGGCCGCTCGTCGGCCCGGAAACCATCTGCCGCACCGAGCGAATCTTGGATCGAATCGTGTCGCTATACGCGGGCAACTCTGCCGCCAGTTCGACGAACTGGCGCGTCATCAGCCAGCCCAAGCCCACGGCGAAGCAACTCATCAACGCCACCACCAGGATCACCGCCGGAACGCGGCCGATGTGCAATCGCTGCAACGCCTGAACCAGCGGCGACAACACCAGCGTCAGCAGCATGGCCAGCGCCACCGGAATCATCACCGCCTGCGCCCAGTACATCGCGCCGACCACAACGACCCCGATAAACACGTAGGCCGCGGCAATCACCGCGCGTTGCCAATCACTGGGGTTCATGAGTGTCCTTCGCTCATCGCTTTGAAGCGCGGCGTCGACCCCGCCAGCCTTCGACGGCCTTCGGTCAATGCGCCGCGCCATGCCGCACGACCGCCAGGTTCCGGGCGTTTACCACGGCTTCAGTTTCCAACCCAGCACGAACCCGACGCCCAGGCAAAACAGCGCCGCGTGCCCCGGATTGTCCCGTGCATACTCGGTCAGATAGTCCACGATGTCGCGCGTGATCTCTTTGGGATCTTCGCTGGGCCGCCGCGCGGCGGTCGATTCCTTGGTGCTCTGTGGGTGCTTGGCATTTGGCATGATGAAACTCCTCGTGGGTGCGGCCGGTGCGGCCGCCTGGGATGTTATGGTTTCCTGGCCATTAAAAGGACTCGCGACGTAAAGCCGGCAGCCCGCATTCGTAGGGGGCTGCCGGCGAGCGCATCACGCCCATTTTCGTTTCGGACTCAATCGCTCTCAGGTTTCCGATGAATCCACTGGTCCGGCGGCCGCGTCGAGCAGCGCCGCGCGCACGGCACTCAAGTTCTTGCCCAACTCGGCCAGCGAGGTTCGCCACAATGCACGCTGCTTGCAAAACTGCCACCAGCCGGCCAGGATCAACGCCGCCGCGACGATGGACGCCAGCGCCGCGGCGCACAGCAACCCGCCCGCCGGCGTTAATCGCGTCACATCGGACAGCCACAGCCCAAATCCGCCGACGGCCACCGGCAAGAGCGCCAACACGACGCCCAGCGCAGCGGCCCAGCAAACCACTCCGGCCAGCATTCGGGATCGCGCCCGCCCCAGATCGGCCGCCAGCAGTTGCACCTGCAAGTCGGCAATCCGGTTGATGTCGCGCGCCATGCCGGCCACGTGCTGCCGCAAATCGCGCGCCGGTTGTGGCGATCCGCCTAGCGTCGTTTGATGATCCATCCGAGTATCACTCCGGCCACCAGCGCCGCCAGCAGGCTGTGCTTGGGGTGCTCGACTACCAATCGTTCCGCCCGCTTGCCGAGCTCGGCCACGTGCCGGGCCAGCGGTCCGGCCTGCGGCAAGGGGGTTTCGACCGCTTGGCCGGTTGCTTGCGGTTGATCGATGTTTGGTTCGGGCATGGTGGTAATCATGGTTGAGTCGGCTCGGCATCGGGTGCAGAGCCCGCTTCGCTGGGCGGCGCGGAGCGTTGTTCCAGTAAATGGAAGCCGCGGCGAATGAGATAATTTAACGACTGCCGGGCGGCAAACGTGGCCGCCGCGCCCAGCACCGTGACGGCAATGCTCGGCGGGCTCTCGTCCAAGCCGCTCGCGGCGCCTTCGGCCGAACTGCCGGCCGACGTCGGTTTGCGCTCGGGCACCAGCAGAAACCCGATCGCTGCCGCACCGCCGCAAAACAGCCAGGGATGAGCCCGAAAGTGGTGTTTCCAATCGGCCAAGGTGCGCGCATTGGCCACGACGGACTGCGCATCGTGCGAAAGGGCCGCACGCGCTACCGCCATCTGTCGCAACAAGTCGTCGTGACTGGGTCCGTTGTTCATCCTCGTCCTGCCGTTGCTGGAGCGGATTGTCATGGCATCTCGCTATTGCTTGGGCGTAAAGCGGGCCAGTACGTCGGCCAGTTGCCGCCCGAACTGCTCCGCCATGGCGCCGTGGTGCGCCGAGCGGCTGCCAGGCCGATCGCGCAACAGAATCGCCACGCCCACTCCGGCGGCAACACCCAGGCCAAAGGCCACGGCCAGCGACTGGCCCGGTCGCTGTTGGACCACCCGTTCGGCCGCTTGATAACCTTGCCTGGCCGAATCGGCGGCATACCCGGCGCCGACATGGAGCTTGTCGCGGAGCTCGCTGGCGGCGGCGGCCGCTTCGTCGGCCAATTGGGCGAGAAACTGCTCGATCACCTCGCGCGACTCGCCCGTCTTCTGCTCGATCTGTTCGACCAGCCGCTCAACGCTTTCCTCGCAAGCGCGAAAATCGGCCTCCGAAAGCTGGCTCCATTTCTGCTTGAGCCTGGCGCAGACGTCGGTCCACTGCTGGGCCAGAACTTCTCGATCGACCATCGTCGCAGCTCCCTTGATATTTGCCGTTCGTTGCCCGCCGAACGTGAATTCAGGATAGGGCAAGTGCAATCGCAATGCCACGCCCCGGCGGCATTGCCCCTGGCGCGCAGATTTCCCGGCAAAGATAGGTTGCGGCCAACAACCCGTCCAATCGGGTTATGCGGCATTTGCGGCTTGAAGAGCCGATTGCCGGGCGGCGCGTTGGGCCACGGAGCACTGGACTGGGGCTGCGTCCGTTACCGGCTCAAGCGCGTCCGGCGCGCCCTTCCGCCACCTGTGCGGATAAATCCGCGCGCTGTGGATCCACCAGGAGCGACCGATTGCACCGCCGACCAGCCGTGTTAGGCTAACGGTTGCTGCGTGGCAGACTTGTCGAGGGATCCAAACAGCCGGTCGAAGAATTCGACAGGCTGTGACATCGCATGGATGCGATGACAAAATGGCGACGTAAGTCGTTATTTTGCGCTTCCGTGCGAAGCTCTGCTTCGCACTTGGCGCTTGTTGAAGAATGCCACGACGGCATTTTCAACACTTAAGGCGGGGTAATCGCATGCAAGTCATCACCATCGATGTGCCCGGTACGCGCGTCAGCGAGGACCAGCGGGCAGCGCTCTGCGAGGCCGACGTCATCACCGGCATCGACGTCCACACCGAACGCGAATACACCGTGTTCGGCACGCCCTCGCTGGAAAGCACCGTCAGCTTGAAACGCCCTGCCGCCATGCGCGTCGTGCAGGTGCGCATCGACGACGCCAGCGGAGATTTGCAGCGGCTGATCGCGCTGGTCAAGAAACTGCGCGGGCTGGCGTAACCACCGCCTCCGCGTCACAGCGTCTTCAAATACTCCAGCACGGCCCGCTTTTCCTCGGCCGATAGCTCGTCCGGAAAGCGATGCCCCACGGCACTTTTGCCGGCAATGCGCGTTTCGAAATACGTGCGCTTGGTTTCAGCGTCTTTCACGTCCGCCGGCAGCGCATCGTAGGTGGCCACCTCCAGTCCCACGCGCTGCCGGTCGTAGCCGTCCTCGCTGCGCCGCCAGACGGCCGGTCGCTCGTCAGGATGCAGCACGTGCCACAGCGTCGGTACCGAGCCGTTGTGAAAGTACGGCGCACTGGCCCAGATGCCATCCAGCGGCGGCGCCACGTAGCCAACCGGCTCTTCCTCCACCTCCAGCTTGCCGTACTCGCCGAACCAACTCTCGCGATAGAAACGCCGATGTTCTGCCGGCATGCCAGTGAGCCGCAGCGGATCGGTGCCCACTTCGTCGATCGGCACGCAGCGTTCCGGATACTCTCCACCGGGACCGTACGTGCCGTGGCAATCGGCGCACGCCCGCTCGAAAGCCAGCCGCCCCTGCTCGGCCAGCGCCGAGTCGACCTCGAACGGATACGTGGGCGGCTCAAGCGACTCGATCCACGCCAGGATGTCTCGAAAACCGCCTTCGCGCTGCTTGAAAGTGTCGGCCTTGTTCGACGGCGTCAGCGCGAATTGCATGATCACCCGATGCGTCTTGGGCACAAAGCCGTCGATGTACAGGTTTTTCTTGCGCTTGACGTTCCAATACGGCGGCGCGTCGAGATCGTGATTGCGAAACTTTGGAAAGTTGGGCGAGCGGCGCACGTTCAGGTCGTTGTCGCGCATGGCGCTGAGCACCACGCTGAACACCTGCGCGTTGGTGGTGCCGTTGGAGAGCCCCAACGGGATGAGCGGGCCCATCGCTTCGCCCGCACTGAGCTTCTCGCCGCCGGCGCGGCGCGCTTTGAGCACGTCCTGCGTCAGCGTCTGAAACGCGAAGTGCGAGTTGCCCACGCCCCAGATCACGCGGCCGGCCACCTTCCCCTGGTGACAGGCCAGGCAGTTCATCACCCAGCCGCCCTGCCCATCGTCGACCGCGCCCAGCGGCGTGCCGCCGGGATCATCCGGGTCGGCCACCAGCCCATACCGCGAGTAAGCCATCTGCCGCCGCTCGGCCGGCGAAGCCGACGCGGCCTTCTGCTTCAATTCCTCCGGCCAGATCTCCCACAGCCGGTCGAACAGCGCCACCTGAAAGTCCGCCGGAGCATAAGGCTCCGTGCGCAGCAATCGATAGCCGCGTGCGGCCGGCGAGTCGACGTCCAATTCTGCAGCGCGGGCCAGCCGAGCCGCGCTTGCCGATAACACCGCCGCCAGCAACGCGCCGACAAGGAAATGACAAACTATGATCCGCATCAGTGCGCACCCGCATCGAGAGGAGAGACGTGCCGGCGGCGAACGAAACCTGCCGCCATGACGGCTTAGTCTATGACGGCGCAGAACGCCGCGTCAACAAATGCTTACCCATCACCCCGGCAATCCATCAGGCAACATCGGCAGCGACTTCAGCCGCAATCCAGTCGCGGCACGAATGGCGTTGCCGATCGCCGGAGCCACCGCCACGATCGGCGTCTCGCCGGCGCCGGCGCTGGGCAAATCCTTGCGGTTGACCAGCACGGTCTTTAACTCCGGCACGTCGCTGAAACGGGGCACTCGATAGCGGGCAAACTTGGGATTGCTAATCCGGTCGTCGGCGAAGCGGATCGCCTCGAACAACGCGCCCCCCAGGCCCATGACTACCGCCCCTTCGACCTGGTTGGTCAGTTGATCCGGATTGACGATCGCGCCGCATTCGTACGCCGTGACCAGCCGCACCACGCGTACCTGGTTCTTCGCCCCCTCGATGGCCACTTCGGCGCAGGTAGCCACGTAGCTCCCCTTCTCTTCCCCGCCCGCGATGCCGAACCCGCGATCGGCCGGCGCTGGCGCGTCGCCCCAGCCAAAAGCCTTGGCGGCCGCTTCGAAAACCGCACGCAGTCGCGCGTGCGACAGGTTCTGCAGCCGGAACTCCAGCGGATCCTTTTTGACGGCCCATGCCAGGTCGTCGATGGCCGACTCGCGTGCGAAATGGTTGGCCGTCGACGCCAATGCCCGGTAAGAGCCTTGCCGCAAGGGGGACTCCACCGGGTGGAACTGCGTTCGCTGATGCGCGATGTCGTACAGCGGGCGAATGGCCGAACCGCCGGAGTTGTAGTTGTGAAACTCCCAGGCGGTGATCGTGCCATCGTTGCGCACGCCGGCTTTCACGTCGATGACGCCGGCCGGACGAAAGTAAGCCCAGGTGAATTCCTCCTCGCGCGTCCAGACGAGCTTGACCGGCTTGCCGGCCGCTTTGGCCAGTCGCGCCGCTTCGATGGCCGCTTCGCCACTGTGCTTGCCGCCATAGCCCGAGCCGGTGTCGGGCACGATCACGCGCACCTGGTCCTTGCCAACGCCGAACGCCTCCGCCAGGCTATCGCGCACGCGGAACGGCTGCTGCGTCCCCGTCCAGACGGTGAGCCGACCATCGGCCCACTCGGCCACGGCCGCACGCGGCTCGAGCGGAGCATGCGCGATGTAGGCAATCGTATACGAGGATTCCAACGTGTGATCGGCCGCGGCCAGCCCCT
>JBGSYQ010000342.1:0-19834 GCA_041750795.1 Pirellulales bacterium
ATCTGGGCCAGCGCCGCCAGGTCGGCCACGCGCAACAGCGGGTTGCTGATCGTCTCGACCACCAGCAGACGCGTTTGCGCCGTGACGGCACGCTCGACCGCCGCCAGGTCGCAGAAATCGACCACCGTGCTGGTGATGCCCAGCCGGCCGGCCTCGTCAACCAGCAGCGTGCTTGTCCGGACGTAAAGCTGATTGCTCACCAGCACGTGATCGCCCGGCGCAAGCTGCGACAACAGCGCCAGCGCCAGTGCCGACATGCCCGAGCCGGTGATGGCCGCGCACTCGGCGCCGTGCAACTGGCGGCACTTTTCGGCCAGCAGATCGGCATTGGGGTGTCCGTCGCGCAGGTAGACATAGCCCGGTTCGTCGCCGGCCAGCAGCGCGTCGGCCTGCGCCGGATCGCGGCATTCGTAGACGCTCGACAACTGGATCGGCGGCACGTGCGGCTCGGTCGGCTGCGTCGGCAATCGCTCGGGCCGCGGGCAAAGATCATCGGCGGGTCGTGACATGAGTCGTGCGTCGTGTCTGGGTAGCTTCGGAACCGCCCCAGTATATCCGCGGAGGAACGCCGGGACACGCACCGCTGGCCGGGGTCGCGGCGGGCCGTTATGCTGTGCCGCATGGCTGACGCGTCGCCCGCTGCCCCTTCCGCCGAACACGATCCGCATCGCCTGGATCAGGTGCTGGGGCTGTTCTCCGTGGTCGCCATCGTCATTGGCGAAGTGATCGGCTCGGGCATCTTCTTCAAGCCGCAGGTCGTGGCCCAGGCGACCGGCGGATTCGTCGGTTTGATCCTGGCACTGTGGATCGTGTGTGGCCTGGTCAATCTGTGCGGCGCGTTGTCGATGGCCGAACTGTCCAGCATGTTTCCGCACGCCGGCGGCACGTACGTCTTTCTGCGCGAGACGTATGGCCGGTTGTGGTCGTTCCTGTGGGTGTGGGCCGAGTTCTGGGTGATCCGCACCGCGGCCATCGCCGCCTTGGCCGTCTACACCGCCGTGGCGCTCAAAGAGATTCTGCACCACACCTCCTGGGAAAGCGGCGCGAAATTCGCCGACGAGAACCAAAAGCTGTTGGCCGTGGGCACGATTGCCCTGTTGGGCACGATCAACATTCTGGGCACGCGTTGGGGCAATCGCGTGCAAAACGTGGCCACGATCATCAAGATCGGCTCGGTCGTGTTCCTGGCCATGCTGCCGTTCATCGCCGTCCGCGCCGAGCCGATCGAGCTGGGGCCGCTGTGGCCCAGCGATTATCAGCCGGGGCTGGTGGTCGGCATCGGGCTGGCCGTGGCCGCCATCATGTGGGCCTACGACGGCTGGGGCAACGTGACGGTCATCGCCGAAGAAGTCCACAATCCGCAACGCAACGTGCCGATCGCGTTGATCGTGGGCGTGATCGCATTGATCGTGCTGTATGCCGGCGCGAACCTGGCATATCACCTGACGCTGCCGTCGAGCGAAATCGCGCAACTGGAGAATCCGGCCGCCGGCGTGTGTGAACGGCTGCTGCCCAACTATGGCGCCCGACTGGTGCAGGCGATGATCCTGGTGTCGGTGTTCGGCGCACTGAACGTCAACGTGCTGGTCGGTCCGCGCGTGTTGTTTGCCGTGGCGCGCGATCAACGGTTCTTGCATCGGTTCAGCCGCATTCATCCGGTGACGCGCACGCCGGCGTTGGCCATCGCCGGCATGTGCGGCTGGTCGTGCGCGCTGATTCTGTTGGGTGGCCTGAGTTGGGATCCAAGCAGGCCGCTGTTTAACGTCCTGACCGATTGGACCGTGTTCGGCGGATCGATTTTCTATTTCTCGGCAGTGTTCGGCGTGTTCATCTTGCGCCGTACGCGGCCCGACGCTCCGCGCCCCTATCGCACCTGGGGCTATCCGCTGGTGCCGGCCGTTTTTCTGGCGTTTTACGTGTTCCTGCTGGCCACCATGTTCTGGGACCAGCCGTGGGACCGCATGATGGGCATCGGCCTGATCGCCACCGGCGCCGTCGTCTACGCGCTGTGGGGCAATCGAGGCGATACTTCGAGCGCCACGCAGCCCGTCGAATAACGTGCGCAGCCCATCCAGTGCTACGGCGCTGCGCCAAACAGCTCTTTGAGCAGCGACTGATACAGCGGCACCAGCGCGTCCGCCGCGCGTGCCGCTTCGGCACCGTCCGGCGCGGTCATGCCCAGTTCGGCCGGCGCCACCAGCGCGCGCTCGCGGTCGAAATCGAACCGCTCGACCAAGAGATGTAGCGTTGGCTCGTCGGGCGCGAGGATCCGGCCCGCGTTGGCCGCGGCCTGTTCGGCCAAGGGCAAGTAGCGCGTATCGAGCTCGCCGGGGGTCAGCTCCGGTCCCCAGGCGTTGACCACGTAGGGCACGCCGGTTTCGACCGCCAATTGTCCCAGCACGCCCACGTATTGCACGTGAATGACGTGCGGATTGAAGCGGTCCACCTGCCCGTCCAGGCGGCGCCGCAGAAGATCGCGGTACTGGTGCAACTGCTCATCGCTGAGGCTGGCGAAGGAAGCAACCGCCGATTCCGTGCTGAAGCGAGGCCCGTCAAACGGCAAATCGGCCGCCCCATCCCCCGCGCGGCATACCACCCGCTCGACGTTGTCGTCGGACGGGTCGCGGCGCTGGGAATCGACCACCAGCAGGCGAACGTCGTGCCCCGCGCCCGCCAGCGACGCCAGCCAACGCGCGGTAAGGCGGCCCACCGCCGACTCGTCGAGCGGGGCATGGTGAAGGAACAGGATGCGCATGGACCGGTGGCTTGCTGAATGGCCGGGAAAGGTGGCGAATGTAGTGTAGCTATAGGGCACCGCCGGACCAACGGCGCTCGCCAATGGCGTTGTGCGGGGGGGAACGCTGGCGCCAATTGTGCCCGTTGCGCCGGCCGGCGCGGTCGGCCCGATGGCGCCAGAATCAGGCTCGAAATCCTGGCCCTCGCTTGATGCGCGCAAGGGGACATGCTCAACTAGTACCTGGAGGAATACCCCAGCCGCATTCGAGCGAATAGCTCCTGGCGGCAGGGCGAGGGTCGGGGCGCCAGGGGCATTGCGGTTTGCCGCGATCGCACGCGGAATCGCTGGTTGCCGGGCGTGGTCTCCGGGGATGACGAGGCGGATCAACGCCCAGCCGCATGGCGAGTCCTGCCCGCCGTCGAGCCGTCCCATCCTCCGGTCGGTCGAAATCCTGTCGTTAAGTACAATTCTGATACTACCGGAACGCTTTTGGCGCGGCTGACGGTCACCCGGCCCCACAGGGGTGGAATGCTGCCACACCGTGCAAGCACACAAGCTAACCTTGAGGGATCGCGGAGCTTTGCTCCGGACTTGACGCTCGTTGAATCCTGCCACGACGGTGTTTTTCGACGGCCGCATAGTCCTCAACGGCTTCGCAACCGATACCAATGGTAAGGTCCTATGCCGGCGCCTTGGATTGCCGAACCTAACCGGCCCCTGACAACGTAGTCGCTGGAAGATGCGCATGAGCACCGAACAGTCCGTCGATCCGGAACTCGTCGAACAGACGAAGCAGCAGATTCGCAATCTGGTGCGAGAGATTGCCCAGATTTCGAAGTCCGAAGTTGCGCCGGTCGACTTCTACGACGCCGTCTTGAGCCGCATCGTCACGGCCCTGGCCGCCGTGGGCGGAGCGATCTGGACCGTGGCCGAGAACGGCCAATTGATGCTCGAATACGAGATCAACCTGCGCGAAACGCGGCTGGCCGAAAGCGAAGAGGATCAGGTTCGCCACGGCCGCCTGCTGCGCAAGGCCATGGCGAACCCCGAGGGCATGCTCTCGCTGCCGCACTCCGGCGCCGGCAACGCCGAGGACGGCGGCAACCCAACCGACCTGCTGCTGGTGCTCGGGCCGCTGAAAACGGCCAACGAAACGGCTGGCGTGCTGGAGATCTTCCAGCGACCCAACGCCAGCCCCACGGTGCAGCGCGGATACCTGCGGTTCGTGCTGCAAATGTGCGAGCTGTGCAGCGAGTATCTCAAGAGCCGCAAGCTGCAGCACTTCACCGATCGCCAGGCGCTGTGGGCCCAGTTGGAAAACTTCACGCGGCTGGTCCACGAAAAGCTCGACGCACGCGAAACGGCCTACACCATCGCCAACGAAGGTCGCCGGCTGGTGGAGTGCGATCGCGTGAGCGTGGCCATCAAGCGCGGGCGCAAGTGCGTCATCGAGTCGGTCAGCGGCCAGGACGTGGTCGACAAACGCTCCAACACCGTGGCGCTGTTGACCCGGCTGGCCAACGCGGTGGTCGCCACCGGCGAAACCGTCTGGTACACGGGCGACACCTCGATGATGGCGCCGCAAGTGGAAGACGCGGTGCAAGAGTACGTCGACGAGGTACACTCCAAAGCCGTGGCCATCGTCCCGCTCAAAGAACCTCACGACAAAACCGATCCGCTGGCCAACCCCAAAGTGCTGGGCGCGCTGATCATCGAGCAAATCGAGGACAGTCGCCCGCGCGACGGGCTGATGCAGCGGATCGAAGTGGTGAGCGATCACAGCTCGATCGCGCTGTCCAATGCGCTGGAACACCACAGCCTGTTCCTGATGCCCGTCTGGCGCGCGATCGGCAAATCGCGGTGGTTGACCGAAGCGCGGCAGTTGCCCTATACGGTTTCGATCTCCGCCGCGCTGGTCGGATTGCTGTTGTTCCTGTCCTTGTGGCCCACCAACTTCGAGTTGCAGGCCAAAGGCACGCTGGAGCCAGCGGTCAAGAAAAATATCTTCACCACCCAAAACGGCGAAGTCATCGACGTGCCGGTACACCATCGCGAGATGGTGAAAAAAGGCCAGGTGCTGGCCAGGCTGCGGAACTCGGAACTCGAGAGCAAGCGCGTCAGCATCCACGGCAGCTTGCAAACGACGCGCGCCGAGGTGATGCGCGTCGACCGAGCGCTCGCCAACAGCCGCCGGCTCTCCGAGGCCGAGCAAATCCGGCTGCAAGGCGAGCTCTCCAAGCTGACCGACCAGGAAAAGAATCTACAGCTCCAGCTCGACCTGGTGCAGGAAGACCTCGATCAACTGGTCATCCGCAGCCCGATTGACGGGCAGGTCACGACCTGGAAGGTGGATGAAGTGCTGATCCATCGACCGGTCGAGCGAGGCCAGATCCTGATGCAGGTGATCGAGCCGCAAAGCGACTGGCAGATCGATCTCTACATGCCGGAAGACCGCATGGGCTTTATCAACGACGCGCGGCGCCAGATCGGCGAGAACCTGCCGGTGTCCTACATCGCGGCTACCGATCCGGGCGCAACGCACCAGGGAACGGTCAAGGAAGTCGGCCGGACCGCCGAAATTCGCGGCGAGGAAGGCAACACCGTGCTGATCCGCGTCGCCATTAACAAAGACGACTTGGGCAAGGAGCCGCGACCAGGGGCCACGGTCACCGGAAAAGTTTACGTCGGCCGCGCCTCGATTGGCTACGTCTGGTTCCACGACCTGATTTCCTTCGTGCAGCGCAAGATCATCTTTCCTTTTTTCTAAGGCTCGACAGCCCGCCATCCCCCCAAACCCAGCACGCAGGCTCTGGAAACGAGCCCCAACGACGAGGTGCCCGATGTTGACGCATTCGCTCTTCGCAACCGCCGTAGTGGCCCTGGCAACGGCCGCCGGCCAACCGAGCGCGCAGGCGCAGGAAGCCACGATGGAAAACTGCAACATCATTTCAATCGAAAGCCCGAAACTGCCGGCCTCCGATGCCGGCGTGCTAATCAATCTGCACGTGACCGACGGCCAGCAAGTCAAGAAAGGCATGGTGCTGGCCACCATCGACGATCGCGACGCGCGGGCGATGTACGACGTCAAACGATTGGACTATGAGGTGGCCAAGCAGCAGGCCGAGAGCGACGCCGACCTGCGCCATGCGATCGCCGCCGCCGACGTCGCCAGAATTGCCCACGAAAAGTACGTAGAAGTCAATAAGGGCCAGGCCCGCGCCTTATCGGAACTCGAAGTCTTACAGAAAAAGTATGAGTGGGACAGGGCGAAGCTCACCATCGAAAAGGCCAAGGAGGATGCCGAGACCGCCAAGCTGACGGCCGAATCGAAGAAGGCCGAGCTGGACGCCGCCAAAGTCGCGGTTGAACGCCGCAGAATCGTGGCCCCCTTCGATGGCGTCGTCGCCATGACGTACCTGCAAGAGGGCGAGTGGGTGCAACCCGGTGATCCCGTCGTGCAACTCGTCGCCGAAAACCGGCTGCGCGTCACCGGCCGCCTCGACGCCACGGCCTGGTCGCGCGCCGAGATCGAGAACCGCAAAGTCACCATCGAAGTCGAGTTGCCCCGCGGTCGCGTCGTCAAAGTGCCCGGCAAGATCGTCTACGTCAGCCCCGTCATCGACCTCGGCTCGGTTTTGCCGGTGGCGGCCGAGATCGAGTCGCCGCGCGAGAATGGCGTCCCGCTGATCTACGGCGGCATGCACGGCCGGATGACGATTCATACCAGTCAACCGGCAGTGGCCGACAATCGCCCGCAGCCGCCCAGCATCGGCGCGGCCGAGCCGTCGCTCCGCCGACCGGAGAGTTCGCCCGAGCGGCCCTCGATCGCACCGGCGTCGCGCCGGGCGCCGGCCCCAAAATAGTTCGTTCGCGCGCGACAGTCCCCGGGCGCGACAAGTCGCCTTGGTGCATCGTGGCGCCACGATTCAGCGAGAGCAGCTTCGATGGTAACGTTGGCCGACAGCCTGGTATCCAGTTCCGCACGGGTGCTCCCGCTGCGGATGCGGCCCGACCTGACCGCGCGGCAGCAACGCTACTTGGGGCAGCTTTACTGGGTCATCAAGGAACCGGTGGGACTGCAATACTTCCGCTTCCAGGAGGAAGAGTATGCCATCTTGCAGATGCTCGACGGGCAGACCAGCCTCGACGAAGTGAAAGTCGAGTTCGAGCGGCGATTTCCGCCCGAAAAGGTCACCGTCGAAGAGTTGGGCCATTTCGTCGGCACGTTGCACCGCAACGGGCTGGTGATCTCCGACGCGGCCGGTCAGGGCGAGCAATTGCTGGAACGCCGTCGCAAGCGCAAGCTGCGCACCGTGGCCGGCGCGTTTACCAACATCCTGGCCATCCGCTTCAAGGGCATCGACCCCGAGCGAATTCTGGACTGGATGTACCCCAGGTTCCGTTGGTTGTATTCGCTGCCCGCGCGGATCGTTTGCATCCTGCTGGCCCTCTCGGCGTTGACTTTGGTGCTGGTTCAGTTCGAGACGTTTCACAACAAGCTGCCCACGTTTCACCAGTTCTTCGAAGCCAAGAACTGGATCTACATGGGCATCGTGCTGGCGGTCAGCAAGATCATTCACGAATTCGGCCACGGCCTGACCTGCAAGTACTTCGGCGGCGAGTGCCACGAGATGGGCGTGATGTTCCTGGTGCTGACGCCCTGCCTGTACTGCAACGTTTCCGACTCCTGGATGCTGCCCAACAAGTGGCACCGCGCCATGATCGGCGCCGCGGGCATGTACGTCGAGATCGTGATGGCGTCGATCGCCACGTTCTTGTGGTGGTTTAGCGCGCCGGGACTGCTCAACCAGGTCAGTCTGAGCGTGATGTTCATCTGCTCGGTCAGCACGGTGCTGTTCAACGCCAACCCGCTGCTGCGGTTCGACGGCTACTACATCCTGGCCGACATCATGGAGATACCGAACCTGCGACAGAAGGCGAGCACGATTCTCAATCGCAAGCTGGGCCACTGGTGCCTGGGATTGGAGGAGCCCGACGACCCGTTCCTGCCCCAACGCAACCAGTTGTTCTTCGTGATCTACTCGATCGCCGCGGTGGCCTATCGCTGGCTGATCCTGGTTGGAATTCTGCTCTTTTTGTACAAGGTGTTCGAGCCGTACGGCCTGAAGGTGATCAGCCAGATGCTGGCCTTCATGTCGATCGCCAGCCTGGTGGCGATGCCGCTGTGGAAACTCGGAAAATTCTTTTACGTCCCCGGAAAGCTCCATCAAGTGAAACGCAAGAACGTCAACGTCACGCTGACGGTGCTGGGGCTGGTGGCCGCGTTCGTCGTGTTCGTGCCGCTGCCCTACCGCGTCATGTGCCCGCTGGAAATCAAGCCGCGCGACGCCGATCCGGTGTATATCGACGTGGCCGGCACGCTGGCGCAAATCGACGTGCGGCCCTGGCAGAAAGTCTCCGCCGGCGACCCGCTGGGCCGGTTGGTCAATACGGATCTGGACATGCAGATCGCGGAACTGGAAGGCAAAATCGCCGAACAGCAAACCGAGGTGCAGGTGCTGCAACTGGAACAATCCAGGCTGCGCAACCCGACGGCCGGCCGCGAGCTGCCCGGAGTGGAAAAGCTGTTGCAATCGCTGCGCGAGCAATTGCGCCAACTGCTGGAAGATCGCCAGCGGCTGCAATTGGTGGCGCGCTCCAGCGGCATCGTCTTGCCCCCGCCCGAAGTCCCCAAAAGGCCGCTCGCCGAGAACCAACTGGATCAATGGACCGGCAGCACGTTGGACGCCAAGAACCTGGGCGCCTTCATGAGCGGAGTGCTGTTTTGCCAGATTGGCGACCCGACCAAATGGGAAGCCAACCTGGTGATCGACCAGGAAGTCATCGAGTTCGTACACGAGGACCAGCAGGTGGCCATCCGGCTCGACGAACTGCCCAACCGCACGTTCACCAGCACGATCGCCGAGATCGGTCCGGAGATGGAGTTCTCGTCGCGCCAGCTTTCGAGCAAGGCGGGCGGCGACCTGATGAGCATGGAAGACCCGACCGGCATGGAGCGTCCCATCAGCACGTCGTTCCAGGCGCGCGTGCCCATCGACGACATCGACGGCAACCTCGTGCAAGGCTTGCGCGGCACCGCCAAAGTGTCCGCCCAGTGGCAGCCCATCGGCAAACGCTTCTGGCGCTACATCATGCGCACGTTCAACTTCAAGTTGTAAATTGGCGCGCCGGCTTGCGGCGATCCGATCGTCGTGCCACGGGTGGCGCTCAGCCACCCGTGCTTCTTCGCGCCAACGCCTCGCTTACGGTGCCAGGTGGCGATCAGCCACCAGTGCTCGCCCAATCACCAGCGCGATCGACCACGTGCGGATACTCCAGTGGCTATTTTCGCTACTTGAAATCAGGCCATGCTTTCTGTTAAGGTCGTAGATGCTCAAGCGAGTAATTCGCTGCGAGCACGGTTACCCCGCGTGACCGTTGGGTTTCCCAAGAGCTCGAACTGAAAACGAGTATCCCCAGAGCCCGTAGCCGGCGTGCGCCACCAAAGCGCCCGCCGGTTGCGGGCTCTTTTTTTTGGTACCTGCGGGAGAAGCGGCATGCATCGCAGATGTTGCAATCGCTGCGCTGGCGCAGAAGGCGGCTCGGCAACGTCGAGCAGCACGCGGGAATTCGCACAAGCCTTGCTTGGCAAGGTCGTGCCGAGTGCCGCAGGGACGCAAGACCACGCACGCCACAAGCGCGAGCAGTTGGAGTGGCTGGCAGCGATCTCCACCGAGCACGAGCGCCGCTTGCGGCGGCTGGTGCAGGAAGAGTCCGACGCGCGTGCGAGACACGAACGCCTCGAATGGCTGTCCACGATCTCGACCGTTCACGAAGCCGACTGGGATCCGGCCAAGCATCCACGCGGCGCCTTTCCTCAGAATCGCGGTTGGTTTTCGCCGACAGGCGGCAGCGGCGGGACGCGAAGTGCGCCGACTCATACCGTCCCGGGAACCCGGCCGGAGCCGGTCAGGCAAGATCACATGCCCCCTCGCATGCTGGAGCTAGCTGACCAGTGGTGGAAAACGAATAGTCAGCTACTGCAGTCCCGCCACGATCTCGAGAGACTGCCCAAGCGCATCGCCAATCTCCGGGCACAAGTCCAACGGGGAGGCAGGTATGCGTACCTCTACAAAAAACACCTTGCCAGAGCAGAACGCGAATTGCAGGCTGCCAAGGCACAAATTCCGCAGCTCGAGGCGCAATTGCACGAGTTCGAGCGGCAATACCGCGAGTCCGGGTACGACGAGATCGAGTACACTACGTGGACTCCGGCCGAAACCCTAGCCGGCGGACGAGGCATCGAGCGCGTCGGACATGCCGTCAACACGCGCGGTTTTCCGGCGGGACTCAAGCCAACGGGCATTGAAGTTGATGTTGCGCTTGGCGCTGCATCCGTAGGCCGACTGACCAAAGCAGCGCTGAAAACGGCTGTGACTAGGTCCCCGGGGAGGGTTCCACTTCGAACGCGGGTCAGCGAAGTACACACAAAACTTGATCCGATTGCGCAATCCCAGCGCACTACAGCAGTCCTTGAGACCGCCGATGGCTCTCGAATTATGGCAAGCGGCGGCCGAGATCTGACGCCGGCTCAAAGGGCACTACTTGGTCCAGGAGAGATTGCCGCAACGTCGCCTCGTGCTCATGCGGAAATGACCGCATTAGAGCATGCGGCTCAGAGTGGGTTTCGTCCCGCAGAGATGGTCGCGTCCCGGCCTTTCTGCCCAAAAAGCGTTGAGGCAATTGAGGCAGCCGGCGGTAGAATCACTAGTCCAACGACAGCCGAGTTTCCGAGGTGATCGAAATGCTCGAGTTTCAAGAACACGTACTCAAGCAGCAACTTGATCGTTTGCCGCCACGCTCGCGCGTGGCTTTCGCAGCCTGCTGCGCTCAGCGAATGATGGACGTATGCCATCGCTTTCTGGCCTGCAGCCGGCAGAATGATCGAACAGGCACTTGCGACGCCGCATTGGATCATGTCTGGACGCACATCTTGGATGCCTCCGAGATGACGGTGACAGAACGGCTGCTGACGAAGATCATCGCACTGATTCCCGATCAGGACGCGCCCGGCTGGACCCCGTTGACTGCCTATGCCGAAGACGGCTTGTCGGCCTTGGCGTATTGCCTGCGGTGCGTGCGGTCTGCCGACTCACAGGACGCAACCTGGGCGGCACGGCGCGTGTACGAGGCACTCGATTGCCTGGTAACCAACAGCGACAATTCCTCGCCAGATGGACCGACGGACGAGGCGAGGGTCGTAAGCGAGCCCCTGATCCAGGCAGAGCTTGAACGACAGGTGCGCGACCTCGCCGATCTTAGCGCCGCAGGCGACTCCTTATCGCAACAACTGCTCGACAGACTCCGAAAACGCAGCGCGCAAGAGCAAGCCATCGCCCCGGAACAGTTCAATTGATCACGGCGGCAGCGCATAATAAGCAACAGCTTCGCGAACGACTCGAACGGGCCAGTCAAAAGCGCGGCCCACTGCGGCGAGGACCGTTGGGGTGAGAATTATTTTCCGCGCGGCCATGCTGAAATCATTTCCTATCCTTGACCTGCTGCAAGACTCCTGCGATCCGCCGTTGACTCCTGAATCGTTGGAGTCGCTGCAAGCAAGGCTGGGCGTGCGATTCCCGCAGGAATACGCGGATTTCCTCTTGCAGTTCAACGGCGGCCACTTCATGCGATCGGTCGAGTATTCAATCCCGAATCCGACGAAGTTCGTGACCGGCGGGTTGGTGAAATCCTTCTTTGGCGAGCCTAATGACGGGCATGACGAAAACGGGCTTGCCTGGTGGCACGACGCGCTAAGTGATCGAATCCCATCAGAATTCCTGCCCATCGCACGCTGCAACTTCAGCGATTACGTGCTGCTGAAGCTGTTGGGGCCGGATTCACGCTTCGCCGGAGTATGGCACTGGAATAGCTCGGCGATGGAGGATGAACCGGTCTTCTATTGGCTGGCCGACTCCTTTCATGAGTTCCTCTCGATGCTCGTGTACGACGTATGTGCCTACGAGGAAGAGCGGGAGACGCTGCCGCTGTTTCAAGCCATTCAACGCGGCGCGATCACTGCCATCGAGCAGTATCTGACACAAGGCGGCGATGTGGAAGCGCGCAACGAGCGAGGGCAGACGCTCTTGATGGCTGCGGCGTGGCATCAGTGGCCGAAGATCGTTCGCCTGCTGCTCGACAATGCGGCCGACCCGAATGCGCGCGACAACAAGGGGCAAACGCCGCTTCATCACGCCGCCGTGTCCTCGCTGAACAGCGTAAAGCTAATCCTGGCGGCAGGCGGCGATGCGACGGCACGAGACAGAGAGGGCAAGAGCGTGCTGGGTGCGTGGTGCTACCGCGCCGATCAAATCTTGCGGGCGCACGGCGCAGAAGATTAGTGCCCCGTCAAAGCTTGAAATTCGGATGATAGGTCTCGCGCGGAGCACTAGTTGTTTATTGCGCCAAAACACTTGCGTCCTTGGCGATCGTTCCGCGTCACCCGAATGAATCGGGTTGACGCTCCACTAGGCAGTTTCGATAGCGACGTGTATCGGGGAAACACCATCCTGGAAGCAAAGCACGTGGACACACTGTCAGACAGCCCCTATGTTCCTGGGTCACGATGTGCAGAGGTAGTCCGCAGCAACTAGTGCGCCGCCAACTCGCTCACGCCGCCGGGCGGCAGATTGCCGGCGGCGTCGAAGGGGAGCGGGCGAAGCTGGCTGAGAATCTTCAGATCGTCGCGCTCCTGCGCCGCGCCGAGATACGCGGCCGAGCATTCCACCTCGCCCAGCTCCAGCGTGTTGCGAATCCACAGGATCTTGGCATCGGCTGGCTCGATCAGCCCGATCGTCGGCAGGGCGGCCTCGATCGCGGCGCGATCGGTGGCAAAATCCAGCGGCAACATCGCGGCCGGTACGTGGCCGGCGGTGAGACAATTGATCCGCGTGACCTCCACGTCCACTTGCCGCACCGCGCGCGTCGTGCAGAACTCGGCCAGGCCGATGCCCGAGGCGTTGCCGTGCGTGGCCTCGGTCAGCCCGCGGACGAAGATGCGTTTGACCTTGGGCGTTTCCTTGCGCGCCGGTTCGTGGGCGTGATACTTTCGTCCCACGACGTTGGTGTCCATGCCCGCCCCGCTGATGTTCTTGCCGATCTCGTCGATGATCAGCAGGTGTACGTCGTCGAACGGCAGCCGGGGCATCAGCTTCCTGGCCATCGTCAATAGCTCCTTCTCGCGCTCTTCGAACTCCGAGGGCGCCACGCCGGCGATGGCGGCCGTTTCGTCGTAGGGGTTTTCGACGATGGCCAGCCCCGCCGCCACGCGGCATTTTTCCAGCACGTGGCCGGCCACGCTGCGCACGATTTGCGGAAAGCTGAAATCCTGGATCGCGCGATGATAGACCTTCGCCCCGGCGTGCTTACCCAACCCGATGAGCATCATCTTCATCAAGCCGCTTTCGACGTCGCCCACGAAACCGGTGTGCGGCTTCACGCGGTTGCACACCACCACGTGGTCGGCCTCGAACGCATGGCGATCGAAGTGTACGTCGATGCCTTCCGACGTCTGGCAGACGATCACGGTTTCCATCGTGGCCCGAATCGGGCAGCCGCACGATTCCTCGGTGATGCCGTACGAAGCCAGCACGCCGCGCTGCCCTTCGGCCGTGCCGCCGCCGTGGCTGCCCATCGCGGGCACGATGAACGGTTGGGCGTTCAGGCCGCGGATATGGTCGACCATCGAGCGGGTGATGCGGTGAATGTTGGCAATGCCGCGACTGCCGGCCGTGATCGCCACGCTTTGGCCCGGCTTGATGACACGTTCCAAGTGCAGCGCGGCGAGTTGGCGCTGGACTTCACCCTCGATGTCTTCCACCCGGGGCGCCTCGAACGACTGGCGCACGCGAAAGATTGGCGGTAGCTCCATTCTCGATCTCCCAATGCAACGCGAGGAATCGCGACGGCCAGCACGCCGCGGCCCGGCATGAGTTGCCAGCGTCCGCATGCCAGCTAACCCGGCACTGGCGGCATTTGCCGACTCTCCCGCGTCTGTCTCATTATCGTAGCCGGCGCCACTTGGCGCGTCGACCTGCTTCGGCACGCGCCAGCGTATTCGCCCCGGCGGTCTAGTCGCCGAGCCGGCTCCTGGTGTACCCTACGTAGCAGCCTGTTGAAGAATTCAACAGGCTGCTACATCGCATGGATGCGATGACAGAATAGCGACGCGAGTCGTTATTCTGCGAGCCGTGCGAAGCTTTGCTTCGCACTTGGCGAGGTTGAAAAATGCCACGACGGCGTTTTTCAACAGGCTGGTAGCCCGTCGATGGGCGCGGAGACCGCCACGGTTGGCGGCTCCTCGCACAGGTCATTTCCGCCGCCGAGTCCTTGTCGAGTATCTGCCCATGGCCACCATCGATCGTGCCGCGAAACGATCCCGAAAGACGTTTGACGACGCGCCCCGCGCCAAGCGGCACTGGCTGCGCAACGGGTTTCTGCTGCTGATGCTCTGCGGGGGTGTGATCGCATACCTGGCGCCGGCCATCATCGCCCAC
Organism: Pirellulales bacterium; assembly: GCA_041750795.1. Taxonomy (GTDB): domain Bacteria; phylum Planctomycetota; class Planctomycetia; order Pirellulales; family PALSA-1355; genus JTS-RE94. The sequence continues at coordinate 14,290 of JBGSYQ010000342.1, forward strand.
ACGTCGCTGCGCAACTGGATGTTGCAGACGGCGCTGGATCCACAGGGCACCGTCACCGCCGGTTCGGCGTCGCTGGGCTGGTTCTCGCCGGTCTTGGCAGAGAATATCGACGTCCGCGACCGCGATGGTCACGAGGTGGTCTCGATCGGAAGCTTCCGCACCGAAAAAACGCTCCTGTCGCTGTTGCTCGACGTCGATCAGATGGGCCGGATTCACGTGGGCACGCCCAGCGTGAACGTCGTGGCCTACGAACACGATACGAATCTCGAACGCGTGTTCGCCTCGCTGCTGGGATCGGACGAGGAGTCGAGCGTCACGGCCCAAGTCAACGTGACCGAGGGCACGCTGCTCTACAAAGACACCATCGACAAGCGCCAGTATCAAATCAACCAGCTAACGGCCGATTGCGCGCTGGGCGACGCCGCGGAAGGCTTGTCGCTGGCCGCCGAGGGCGAATTGACCGGACACGGTCAGCCCGGCGGATTCAAGATCGAGCTGCGCGCCACGCCCTCGAAGACCACGGGCGCTGCGCTGGCCAACGGCAAGGTTCGCTGCCAGACGACCGCGCTGCCGCTGGAACTGCTCGACCCATGGTTGCGGCGCGTCGTGGACGAGGCGCGCATCTCGGGTGAGATGTCCAGCGAGCTGGACGGCGCGTGGGGAGACCTGGCCGCCGACGGCGAGGCCACGCTCCAAGGCGTAGTGCGTCTGGCGCAGGTGAACTTCACCGCCAAGGCGCTGGCGGCCGATGCGATTCGCCTGGAACGCGTCGAGCTGCCCTGCCGCATCCGTCAGCAGGGAGATGTCGTCCAGATCGACGAACTGGCCATCCAGTGCGAATTGGGACAGATCGCGCTTTCCGGCAGCGCCAAAACCAGCGACTTCTCGGCGGAAAATGTCACAGCGGCGCTGGCGCGCGAGAAGCTCCAGCTCGAGGGAAATCTCGATCTGGCCAGGCTTGCGGCCATGCTCCCCAAGACGCTCATGCTGCGCGAAGGCACGCAGATCACCGCCGGCCAGATCGAGTTGATGGCCTCGGCCAATCCGCTGCAAAGCGGCACGTCGTGGACCGGCCTGGTGGAAACCAGGCAATTGGCCGGCACCGCCAATGGCCGACCGATCACTTGGGATCAACCGCTGGCACTGCAGTTTGCCCTGCACGAATCGGCCAACGGCATCACCATCGATCGGGCGGTCTGCACGTCCAGCTTTCTGCAAGCCAGCGCGGCCGGCTCGCTCGACAACCTGTCTGCCACGGCCCAGTTCGATCTCGAGCGGCTGCTGGCCGAGTTGCGCCAATTTTCGGATCTGAACAACGTGCAACTGGCCGGCCAGGGGCGCGCGAAGCTGAACGTCAAGCGCGTGGGTGAGAGCGGCTTTGCGGCCGACGCCGACTTTCAAGCGCGCGGCTTCCAGTGGATCACCGCCAACGCCCAACCCTGGATCGAAGAAAACCTGACGGCAAAGCTCACCGCCGCCGGCCAACTGGCGGAACAATCGTTCAAGCAAATCGACTCGGCCAAGCTGACCATCGATGCCGGCGGCGATCTCTTGGAAGCAAAGCTGCGTTCGGCAATCACCGACGTGACCAACGGCCCCTGGCCGCTCGATTGCTCGTGGCGCGGACAACTGGCCGCCTGGCCGGCGCGGCTGGCAACCTTTGGCATCACCGGTTGGAACCTGGCCGGCGCAGGTGCGCTGCAAGCGTCGCTCGACGCGTCGCCGTCGATCATCGGGGTGCAAAACGCCCAGGCGCAATTCAACCAACTGCAAGTACAAGGCGGCGGACTCTTCATCAACGAGCCGACGGTCACTTCGACGCTCGCCGGTCAATACGACGTGCAGCAAGGTCGCGCCGAGTTGGCCAGCGCGACCATGGTGGCCGGCACAGCAACCGCTGTTGTGAACCAGGCCGTGCTCCACGCAACCGGCGAGGGCTGGAACCTCAACGGCGGCACGGCGCACGTCGAAGGCGATTTGGCGCAATTCGCGCGGTGGTACCAGGATCCTGGCATACCGGCCGCCTGGAACGTCTCCGGCAGATTGGTCGGCGACGCGCAACTGAAGCATGCCGACGGTACGACGTCGGGCCAGATCAACGCCGCGGTGGATCGATTGCAGATCGTGGACGCCGGCCCACCCGCTAAACCCGGCGCCCCGCCGGCAAGCTGGCAAGAACCGCGGATCACCCTGGCCGCGCGCGGCAACTACCGGCACAGCGGCGAGCAGTTACAGCTCGACGCGCTGGAAATCGCATCCAACGCGCTGCGCGTGGCGGCCAGCGGCGCCATCGCCATGGCCACAGCGGGCGGCGACGTCAACCTGCAAGGCACCACGTCCTACGACTGGGCGCAGTTGGAACCGCTGTGGCGGCCCTACCTGGGCAAAGGCTTTCAAATCCGCGGTCGCGACGCGCGCGAATTTGCTATTCGCGGCAAGCTCACCGGTCCGCCGACCGACACCGATTCGTGGAAGAACGTCACAGGTCAGGCCGGCATCGGCTGGACCGAGATGAATCTCTACGGACTGCTGGCCGGGCAAGGCGAGATCAACGCGCAGTTGGCAGATGGCCAGGTGCGCACCAAACCCATCGACTTTCAGATCAGCGAAGGGCGCTTGACCGTTACACCGGTGGTGCAACTCTCTGGGGCGCCGGCCGAGTTGGTGCTGCCGGCCGGCCAGGTATTGAAGGACATTCGCTTGTCGCCCGAACTGTGTTCCGAGGGAATGCGATTCGTGGCGCCGCTGCTGGCCAATGCAACGGTGGCCGAGGGGCGCTTTTCCGTGTCGCTCAACGGCGCCCGCGTGCCGCTGGCCGATCCCGCCAAGGGCCAGCTCTCGGGACAGATGGCTATCAACGGACAGATCAAGCCGGGCCCCGTCGCCCAGGAATTCGTCGGGCTGATCAAGGAAATCGTCACGCTGGTGCAAAGTGGCGGCGTGCCGAGCTTGCGCGCCCTGGACGGCGCGCTGATGAGCGTCGACAGCTCGAACGTCGAGTTCGAAATGGTCAACGGACGCGTCTACCACCGCGGCTTGACCCTCGTCGTGGGCACCACGCCCATCACCACCAAGGGATCCGTCGGCTTCGACGAATCGCTGAAGATGCTGGCCGAGGTGCCCATCAACGCGCGGCTGTTAGGCGCCGATTTGTCGCTTGGCGCGCTGGAAGGCCAGATGCTGCAAATCCCCATTTCCGGCACGCTCAGCAAGCCGAAACTCGACCGCAGCGCGCTGCGGGACATTCCGCGCCAACTGCTGCAGAACACGGCTCGCGACGTCCTCAACAAGGGCCTGAGCCGAGGCCTGGAACAACTGTTCCCGGGCCAGAAATAGCCGCACGTCCGGCTCCTCCCTGCCTGGCAGCACGCAGCCGCGATCTCACCGTTGGCGGCTTGTTGAATTTTTCAACAGGCCGTTGGCGGCGCACGATCGACGGGCATGGCCCCCCTGATTTGTCATCCGTCGGTGGCCCGCCAGCGGTCCAAACCAGAAATCCTCCTTTTGGGCTGTTTTCCTTCGCTGGTTTTTTTGGCAATTCATTTTACATCGTAACTCGTTTTCCACATTCATGTTACATGCTTTTTACGGAGGCGGTTGCGGGGCAAAGTGTGCCACAGCTCGCTTGACTCCGATGCATGCTAGGGGCAGAATAACGGGGCATAAAGCATGGGCCGGCACGCGCGTGAACCTCAGGCGCTGTGTTTCGCAACGACAACGTGCCGGCTGCCGATGTGGGTGTAGGACCAGGACCTAGCCTCGCTTTTGTTTCGAATCGACTCGAACTTTAAGCGGCAAATCTTCGTAAAAAGATTTGATTGGATTGGCGTAGGCCGGTCGGGACGATGGAACGGACATCCTGCACTGCAACGGACCTCCCGCCGACTTTGAGAGCGCCTCCCCCCGACGCGACCCTTTTGATTTTTTGAACTCAGAACTCTGCTAGGCCACCTGACATGTGGTGTCCGGGCCGGTCATTCGTTGACGGCTCGGGGCGACACCGCGATAGCGTTTGCGCGCCGCCGCGCCTGATTTGGCGCGTCTAGCAGTAGCGTCATTGGAACGTAGCGTCATTGGAACAACGTGTGGTTTTGGAAACAGTGATCGAGGCATTAGCACGGCAACGGGCTTTGGACGGCCCGCCGGCAAATTGGCTACCCGCGCCAACTCGCGGGAGGGAGAGACCCATGAAGATGAACAAGGTGACGTCGGTCGAGGACTACAAAATCGTGAGTAGTTTTCAGACTCTGCGCAAGACGCTGTTGGAGGACCGCTACGCCGATCGCCTGGAAAAGCCGTTGGCCTATTGGGCATTGCCCAACGACCGCCGGCTGCCGTTGGCATTTCTGGGCCGCACCATTCGCGACCTGCTGGCCACGCCGTTCGAAGAGCTGTCGGCGACGCCTGGCATCGGACAAAAGAAAATCAGCTCGCTGGTCAAGCTGTTGTCGCGCGCCACGAAAGATCATCCGCCCGCGGTGCCGTTCGGCTTGAACGAAATCAACGAAGCCAAGAAACCCAGCGCCGCCCAGAAGCCCCGCCGTCAGTCCACCGATTTCGACCCGTCGATCGTGTCGGAAGCGCTGTGGGAACAATGGCAGCAAACGGTGGTCGACAACGGACTGGGACGCGAGCTGCTGGGCCGGTTGGCGCCCACGCTGCAAGCGCTGCCCACCGTGATCTGGCACACGCCGCTGTCGCACTACGTCGATCGCACGGTGGCCGAAATCCGCCAGATGAAAACCCACGGAGAGAAACGCGTTCGTGTCGTGCTCGAAGTCTTCTTCCAAGTACACGAAATGCTCTCGGGCGCGGGCAGCCACTCTCACCTGGCGCTGCGCGTCGTGCCGAGCTTTATCCTGCCGATCGAGAACTGGCTGGCTCAAGCACTGGCGGCCCCGAGTTTGCCCACGGCCGACGAGGTGCGCGAACACCTGGCCGTGCCGCTGTTGAACCAGATCCAGATCGATGCGGGGCCGACGATCTATGAATTGTGCGCCGGCCGGCTCGGTGTCGCTGGGCCGCCGCAAGTCGTGCGTGAGCAGTCCAAGGCAATGGGCGTTACGCGGGCGCGCGTCTATCAGTTGCTCGAAGAGTGCGGCCGCGTGATGGCCGTGCGTTGGCCCGAAGGTCAACACTACCTGGCTCAACTCGATGCGCGCTTCCAGGCCGAGGCAACCCCGCAGGACGATCCGCGATTGCTAAGGGCGACCTGCGAAATGTTCTTCCCCGGCAAGTACAAGATGTCGGACGAGGACTCGGCCGAAGAGTACGACGAAGCGGAAGCGTAAACCACTCGAGGCAATGCGCAGTCCATCGAATGCTTCCGCGGGCTGCTAACGCGCCCCAGTTCCGGCCTGCGACGGCCGCGTGCGCGGCGACCGCGGGTGCGATGCGTCGATGCGCGTCCCCTCTCGGCCCTCGTGCGGCGAACGACCGCCCGATTGCAACTGCGCAAGCGCGGCCGATCGCTGCGCGTAGTAGCCAAACTGGCAACAAGCCAATGCCCGGCCGGTCAGCTTCAGCACCATCGCGGGTCGCGGAA
>JBGSYQ010000343.1:0-9864 GCA_041750795.1 Pirellulales bacterium
GCCGAGCGCGGCTGGATCGACGAGCGGGCCGTCGCGCTGGAGTCGCTGTTGGCCATGCGGCGGGCCGGCGCCGGCATCATTCTCACCTATTGGGCCAAGCAGGCCGCTCGCTGGCTGGCTGGCTGATCGCAGCGCCCCCCGACCGCCGCACTCGGCCCGGGGCGCGGCAGAGCGTTCCTTCCGACCGCAGGCACTCAGAAAGTCGAGGCGATTTCGATGATTCCGTCGCAACCGGCCCTGCCCGGCGAACTGCGCACCCCCGAGCGGCGTCCGCGTAGCCACGAGGCCTTTGCTCGAGCGCAACGCTTGATTCCCGGCGGCGTAAACAGCCCCGCTCGCGCGTTCGGCGGCGTGGGCGGAGAGCCGATCTTCTTCGAACGCGGCCAGGGGGCTTATCTGTTCGACGTCGACGGGCATCGCTATCTCGACTTTGTGGCTTCCTGGGGACCGATGATCCTGGGCCACGCTCCGCCGCAGGTGGTCGAGGCGGTGCGCGAGGCGGCCCTGCGCGGCACCAGCTTCGGGGCCCCCACGCTGGCCGAAAACGAACTGGCGCAATCGATTATCGACGCGGTGCCCGCGGTCGAGAAAGTGCGGCTGGTGAGCTCCGGCACCGAGGCCACCATGAGCGCCATTCGCCTGGCGCGCGGCTTCACGGGGCGCGATCTGCTGATCAAGTTCGCCGGCAACTACCACGGCCACGTCGACAGCCTGCTGGTAGCAGCCGGCAGCGCGGCGGCGACGTTGGGGGGGCCCGATTCGCCCGGCGTGACGCGCGGCACCACGCGCGACACGCTGGTGCTGGCCTACAACGATCCGGCCGGACTGGCCGCCGCGTTCGCCGAGCATGGCGACGCGATTGCCGCGGTGATTCTCGAGCCCATCGTGGGCAACATGGGCTGTGTCGTCCCCAGCGGCGAGTTTCTGGCCGCCCTGCGTTCGTTGACGCACAGGCACGGCGCCTTGTTGATCTTCGACGAGGTGATCACAGGCTTTCGCGTGGCCTATGGCGGAGCGCAATCGCTGTTGGGCGTGACGCCCGATCTGACGACGCTGGGCAAGATCGTCGGCGGCGGACTGCCGCTGGGCGCTTACGGCGGACGGGCCGACGTCATGGATCACATTCTGCCGCGCGGCAAAGTGTTTCAGGCCGGCACGCTCAGCGGAAATCCGTTGGCCACGGCCGCCGGCATCGCCACCTTGCGCGCGCTGCACGATTCGCCGCCCTATGAGCGGCTGGAAGCGCTCAGCGCTCGACTCGCTGCGGGACTCGCTACTGCTGCCACCGCGGCGGGCATCCCGCACAGCGTGGCGCGCGTCGGCAGTATGATGACGCTGTTTTTCAACGCCGCGCCGGTCACCGACTGGAACGCGGCCAAGACCAGCGACACGCAGGCCTTTGCTCGCTTCTTCTGGGGAATGGCCGAGCGGGGCGTGTATTTGCCGTGCAGCCAGTTCGAAGTGCTGTTCGTGTCGGCGGCACACAGCGAGAGTGATGTCGACGTTGCGGTCGCGGTGGCAACCGAAGTGCTGGCGCAATCCCTGTAACATCGGGAAGCTGCCGGAAACTGCCCCTGCGAACTGCACTTTGCTCCCCCGCATTGCGGCTGGCAGTCGACCGGCCGGCCCTGCTCGCAACGGCAGGTAATGCGTAAGGCGTTTATTCAATGAGACTTACAACAAGCCCCCTCGCGCGAGGCAACTGTTGCAAAAAAAAGAAAAAATCTCCAGCAGTTTCTTGTAAGTTGTAGCGGTTGTGACTATATTCGGGTTCGACGTGCGTAGCCTTAGTTGCAAGGCTGAGTCAGGCAATCACGGTTTATTTCTGCAAGGAGACCGCTAATGCGAGTGGACAACAAGGTTGGTTTTTCGCCACACGGCCGGCGTCTGGGCCGTGGATTGGTGGCACTGGTCGCAATCGCGACCCTTCTCAGTGCCCCTGCTGCCAGGGCAGCCGTCTTGCCCTTCCAAATCGACGTGAACCAGAGTTGGCTCAGCGTTGAGCTGCTGTTCTCCGAGGCCGCTTTGGGAGGTTATTCCCCCGCAGACGATGACGTGCCGTATCCTCACTTGAAAGCAGGTCAGAACTACCTCTACCTAGGAAACCTGGAGTACAACGCGAATCAAGATGTCGACTCCAACTACACCGATCCCAATCACGAAGAGTACCCTGGGTTCGGATCGTTCGTCGCTCAGCCGAACCGTGCCCCTCTGTCCGGCAGTTTCTCTGCGGACATCTCCGTCGGCTCGCAAATCCAGATTCAGCCTGGTGCCGTGGTTGTGCCCGTTGATCAATTCCCGTACTACCCATGGCGACCGTTGGCCACTCCGTTCCCGCCCAACGGCATCGGCGTTGGTGGTGTCGCGGGCAAGCTCGCCCAGTTCGGTTTTGACGTCCACTTTGGGACGGCCGTTGGCGACGACGACCTCAACATCCAGGGGGCGAAGGACAACGGCTCCCTTGGCAAGGCAAATATCTACGACCTGCAAGCCACCATCGGCAGCCTGCTGACTCTGGCAGGTGACGGTGGCTCCCCGATGCCGTTCTTGGGCGGCACTTCGTACCTCGCCTATGACGTGTCATTGTTTAATTTCGGTCAGTTGGATATCGCCAGCTCGCTGATTACCGATGACCTTGCCATCAGCGGTGTCCCCCAGCCGATCGGTGGCGGCTTTGCATCGAATGCGAATCCGCCCACCACGGATGCCGTCGTGACCTGGGACGGCACCACGTTGACGATTCCGGTGGTCAACCGGATCGTGTTCGAAGACGACGGCACGATGTACGACGTACGCACCCAGGGTGTCATTATTGCCACCGTGGTACCCGAGCCGTCGAGCGTTGCACTGTTGGCTTGCGGAGCGATTGGCCTGATCGGCTATGTCGTCCGTCGCAAGCGCCGGGCCTAATCCGCCCAACATGAGTTTTGCCTGAGTAAACCTTGAGAGTCTGAAGAGCAACTAAGCTCACCACCCCTCCGAGCCCCTGGTATGGAATACCAGGGGCTCGGTTCATTTTGCAATGCAATGCGTCCAAGGCCACGTCAGCCGCCGCGATCGCGTTTCTCTTCGGCCGCTGTGCGTCGAAAGTAGTTGGGCACCAGGCCGAATACGTCGCCGCGCTCTCCGGCTTCGTAGAGCTTCCATCCCAAGCTCCCCACCGCGGACGCCGTGGGCCCCCACAGCGCCGACGCCACCGTCGTTGCGCTCGGCGGCAATTGCCCGCTCAGTCGCTCGAGCCCCGGCCCGCTGACAACGCTCCCCGGAGCAAGCGCGGCGAGCCAAACGTCCTTGGCCACGACCTGGGTCGACGTGACTTCATGCAGGCCGCCCGTTTCGTCGCGCGCAAACTCGGCCGCGAACAGCTCCCCGCGTTCGGCGTCGAGCACTGCCCAAACACGATCCACGCCCGCACGTGCGGCAATGGCCGCCAGCGTGTGGACGCCGATCAACTGGCAACCGGCGGCGTAGGCGAACGCCTTGGCCGTGGTGACCCCGATGCGCAGGCCCGTAAACGACCCCGGCCCGGTTGCGACCGCGACCAATTCAACCTCGCGGGGCTGCCAACCCACTTCGTGCAGCAACTCGGCCATGGCCGGCGCCAACGATTGGGCGCTGCGCCGCTGGACGTCGAGCGGGCGCTCGGCCAGCAATCGATCGCGCGCCAGCGCCGCAACCGACCCGTGCAAACCCGCAGTTTCAATCGCCAGAATTCGCATGGCAGGCCAAGATTGAGGACAGGGTAATGCGACTCGTTCCGCAAGGACGGTACTGTCCACTGTTTGCAACCCACGAGCAAGCCCTACCAACCCGTAGCTGAACTCGCCAGAGCCCAGACCCAACCCGTAGCTGAAGTCGCCAGACTTCAGACCCGGCACCACGTCCCGGCTGAATTCTTGCGAATCCAGCTACAAGTGCGGACGTTGCATCGGCCGGCGCTGATTCGTTATACTTGGCGAGCTTCAACCGCCCGAGCCCCCGCCAAACTGGAGCGCATTGCGATGGCCCCCCTGCCCCCTCCGTCGTCGCACGATTCCCACCATCGCCTGGCCCAGCGCAGCAATCCGCTGGTGCCGCCGAGAGATTTGATCCGGGTCGGCTCGCGGCGCTGGTTCCTGCAGACCGGGTTGGCCGGCATGGCTGGCTGCGGCCTGGCCGGATTGGGGATGACGAGCAGCGCGGCCGGCGCCGCTTCCAGCGCGATCGCAAGGCCCGCGGGCGATCGCAAGGCCGTCATTCTCTTCTGGCTTTCCGGCGGGCCGAGTCACTTGGACATGTGGGATCCCAAGCCGAACGCGCCGGCGGAAATCCGCGGGCCGTTTCGAGCCATTTCGACCAGCGTGCCGGGCATCCAGGTGTGCGAGCACTTGCCGCTGCAGGCGCGCATCATGGACAAGCTGTCGATCATCCGCAGCGTCGACTGCTCCGCCAGCAATCATACGCCCATCACGCTGCAATCGGGCAATCCGCTGGCGCGGCGGACCGACGATGGCAACGACGGCGCCGGCTACCCCTCGATGGGCTCGATCGCCGCCAGGTTTCGCGGGCCCAACGCGACCAACATGCCCGCCTTCGTCGGATTGGCCGACAGTTGGAAGGCCGACGTCTGGGGCGCGGGGCACATGGGAGGCGAGTACGAGCCGATCCAAGGCAAGGAACTGACCGGACGGCTGGCCCTGCCCCAGGGCATCGACATGCAGCGATTGCAAGACCGCCAGGATCTGCGCCGCCAGTTCGATCGGCTGCGCCACAACTTGGATCGCGCCGCCGAGGTGCAGGCCACCGACCGCTATACCGAGATGGCCTATGACATGGTGTCGTCGGGCCGCGTGCAACAGGCGTTCGACGTTTCGCGCGAATCCGACGCGATGCGCGACGCCTATGGGCGCGAGAGCATCGGCGAGAAAGCGTTGCTCGCTCGCCGGCTGGTCGAGGCCGGCGTGACCTACGTGCTGGTCAGCGGCGCCTGGGGATACTTCGACCATCACGGCGACGAAGTGAAATGGGGCGGCATCGAAAAGGGCCTCAAGCCCATTCTCCCCAGCGTCGACCGCGTGATGCACACGCTCATCAGCGACTTGGAGAGACGCGGCCTGTTGGACTCGACGCTGGTGCTGATGATGGGCGAGTTCGGCCGCTCTCCGGTCATGACCACCACGGCCGGCCGAGGGCATTGGACCAACGTCATGTCGATGCTGGTGGCCGGCGGCGGGCTGCCCACCGGCCAGGCCATCGGCGCCACCGACGACAAGGGCTACGACGTCAAGGAAGCGCGCGTGGCGCCCGCCGACCTCGCCGCCACCACCTTCAAGCACCTGGGCATTCCGCTGGACGCCCACTGGGTGAATCGCCAGGGTCGGCCGATCGGAATCGTCAGCGAGGGCGGACGCCCGATCCCCGGATTGTGCTGATCGGTGTGCATCGCATCCGGAACGATTCGCGGGAGCGAATTTGTGCGCGTGGGACTTTTTGCCGACTGTCACGACCACCTGGACAACGTGCGCCGGGCCGTGGCCGAATTCAACCGGCGCGAGTGCCAGGTCGTGCTGTTCGCCGGCGACCTGGTGTCGACGTTCGCCGTGCCGCCGCTGCGCAAATTGCAATGCCCGTTCGTCGGCTGCTTCGGAGACAACGAGGGCAATCGCGTCGGGCTGCTGGCGGGCATGAAGATCATCGGACGCCTGGAAGTGGCGCCGGTGCGCTACCAGTCGCCCGACGGCAGGCGGTTCGTCATCGTACACATGCTGTCGCAGGCACGCGGGCTGGACGGGCCGTTCGACGTGCTCGTCTATGGCCACACGCACAAGCCGTCCGTTAAGCGCGACGACGCGGGCCGGTTGCTCGTGAACCCCGGCGAGACGAGCGGCTGGACCTTCGGCCGGCCGACGATCGCCATGCTCGACAGCGAAACCATGCAAGTCGAAGTGATCGACCTGGTGCCGGCGCCGGCCGCGGCGGACGCCCGCCTCAGCGAAGCAGGTTGAGCGTTGTTCGCGGCGCCAGGTTGCGCTGGCTGGATAGCACGCCCGCCCGGTTGCCGTCCAGCCACAAGCCGCCGGCATAGCGAAAGTGATTGCCGGCCCTCAGCGTCAAAGTCTGACGCGCTTGCTTGCGCAGCAACCGGCGGGCGTCACGCTGATCGAGATCGACGTCGAATACATCCACCACGTCCTGCCCGCCTTGCGTGGTGGCGAAGCCAACCAGGTGCAAACCGCCCTCGGCGTCCGCCACCAGGTTCACGGCCTGATACGGCTCACTGCTTGTGTCTGGGTGCCAGTTGCTTTTGTCTGCTGCCGCGGCCGTCCAGCGAGCGTGCAGTGCGAAGCGGCAAGCGGGATCGTCCAACGGCTTGCCGTTGCTGGTGTAGAAGTCGATGGCCCGGCTGTCCCAGTTGGCCACGGCCACGACGTGCTCGCCCTTGTGCTTTGTCAGCCCTACGCCGCCGGCCGTTTGATCTTCCGGCTCGCCCGAACGAAGGATCGTCAGGTGCTCGAGCTGCCGCGGCGCCAGCGCGTCGGACACATCCCAGAACTGCACTTGCGAGCGCGTTTTCTGCTGGTTGTCTTCCAGGCCGACGACCAGCACATCCTGGCAAAGCTGGATTCCGCCGGCATGTCGCAGCGGCGGCGATTGGCCGTCGCCGGAAAACGCGTGCAAGTGGATGGCACGTCCCGGCTGGCTCAGAATCGCACGTCCCGACTGGCTCAGATCGGCGGGAAACTCCACCACCAGCAAATACGCGACCGTCAGCGAATCGTGCGACACCAGCGCCAGGTGCCGCTGGGCGACGGCGTCAAAGCGCATCTGGATGCCCTGCAAGTGTCCGCCGGCCGGGGGCGCAATGCCGTTCAGCTCGAACGTCAGCGTCTGGGCCTCGGCCGGCAGATCGGCGAGCGAGAACGTCGCGATCGATTCTTCGGCGACCACATTGCCGGCCATCGGCAAAACCAAGGCAGCCCAGACCGCGCACGCAACGGGCAAGCGGAACGAAGGTCGATCGACGCAGCGCATACCGGGATCCTTTGCACGCCAGGAGCACACTTCCTGCCGCAGCGTCTACTTCGTGACTTACTACTTACCTAGCAGCCGCTTGGCCTCGCCCAGCAGAAACTCGGCGTCACTAAACGGCTCGAAGCTGACGTCGTGCCAGCGTACGAGTCCGCCGGCGTCGATGAGATAGGTGGCGTGCAACGGCATCTTCTCGAAGTCGTCGTAGGCCCGGTAATCCTTGAAGACCGCCAGGTCGGGGTCGGCCGCCAGCGGAAACGGAATCGGCTCCTTGGGCGACAGCTTCTCCAGCGAACCCTGCAGCGTGTCGAGCGGCTCGCTGCTGATCGCCACCAGTGAAATGCCGGCCTCGGCATACTTCGTCGCCAGCGGCGCAAACTGTTGCAATTGCTCCACACAGTGCAGGCAGCCCGAACCAAGATAGAAGATCACGACTACCGGCTTGTCGCGATAATCGTCGAGCGAGACCGGTTGCCCATTGGCGCCGGCCAACCTCCAACTGGTGGCCGGCGTCGGCTGCCAACGGAAGGGCCCCAGCGTTTCCAATCCGGGACGAACGCCCACGTCGAGCGCCGCCTCGCGGGCGATGCGCCAATCGGCCGGCAGCCCCAACTCGTCGGCCAGCGGTCGCAACCGCTCGAAAACGCGGTTGTCCAAGTCCGCATCGGCCGCCAGGATGCGAAGCCTGGCAAACTCCGTCTTTGCGTCGGCCTTCTTGTCGCCCCGTACGAGCACATCGACCAGCACCGCCAAAGGCGTCACTTCGTTCGGACCGTCTTCGACCGCCTTGCGGGCGATCGTTTCGGCCTGTGCATGGTCGCCGGCCAGTGAGAATGCACGGGCCAGGTGGTCTTTGCGAATCGCCTTGGCGTCTTTGATCTTCTCGAACTCGGACTTGGCGTCGGCCGGCTTGTCGGTTGCCAGCGCTGCGTGCCCGCGTAGCTCGGCCAGCACGTGCTCGATCTCCTTCAGCTTGGGCGTCGAGCGGGCCAACGCGTCGGCCATGGCTTGCGCTACGTCCTTGTCCGACTTTTTGTCGGCTCGGCCTTTCGCTTCAGCGTCGTCGGCCGCCTGATAGCGCGCGGCGCGCCGCTCGGCGAGCAGTTCCTCGACGGCGGCGATCTGCTTGGCGCCCTCGTCCTGGTTTGCCAGGCCGAATTGCGCCAAACCCAGCATGCGCAGGCGCTGCAGCTTGGCGTCCGCGTCGTCCTTGAGCGGCTGGAGATACGACGTGTCGGCATACCGCAGAATGTCCTCCCACCGCTCGTACTGCACAAGCACCTCGGCCAGCCGCTCGTGGCCGAAGCGGGCGCTACCCTTGTCGGCATTGTTGTATTGCGGATGCCGGGGCAGCTCGATCATGTTGGTGGCCAGCGAGATCGCATGGTTCACGCGCCCCAGAAATGCCAGGTTGCGAATCAGCCACTCGTTGTTGTGGGCGTAGTTGTGGATCTGATCGGGCAGCACGCGGTCGCGCATCATGTGTGCGTGGTCGACCCGGGCCGAGGCTTCCTGTTGCCAGGCGCCGTCGGCATAGCGGTGCAGCTTGGAATAGGTGTGCCCCGACATGTGCCACATGTGGGCGATCGACGGGGCCGACTGCCCGCACAGCGACGCCGATACCAGCGCCCGCGCCGCTTTCTCCTGATCCCACAGGTGGACGCGGAAGTGATGCGCCGGGTGCATGGGATTGGCGGCGAACACCTGGTCGAGGATGGCGTCGACGGCCTGGTGGCTGGTGATCGGCAGTTGCTTTTTCTTTTCCGTCATCCAACTGCCGTTTTGCCAGATGCGCAGCGCCAAAAAGGCCTTGGCCTCGACGTCGTTGGGATACTGCTGCACGATCGACTCCAGGTCGCGCACGTACTGGCGGCGGCGATTCGTGGTGTCTTCGCCGTCGTAGCTGGCGGCCAGCGCGTCGATCCAGGCGATCTCGCGCGGGCTGGCGCCCCCCTTCATCGCCTGGGCTTTCTTGATCAGCTCCTTGGCCCGCTTGTCGTTGTTGAAGTTGGCCATGGCCATGCCCCAATAGGCCATGGCGCAATCCGGAGCGAGCAGCAACACCTGGCGGAAGGACCGCTCGGCCTCGAAATACCAGAAGCCGTGAAGTTGGCCGATGCCCTGGTCGAAGAACTGCTGCGCCGCGGGCACACCGGTAGTGACCGGAAAATGGACGTTGCCGGTGCCGCCCATCAGGTAGGCCGCCTGACGCGGTCCTTCGTCGAAGGCCTCGCCGTGCATCGAGTGCCCCGGCGCAGGCTCGGTTTTCCCAGCGTCGTCCGGCTTGGCGTCAGGCGCGGGCGGCGCGACGTCGGTCTTGGCCGGCAGCTTGGCCGCCACGGCGGTCGCGGCCTGCGCGCTCTCGGACTTGACCCCAGTCGGCTTGACATCTGCCGGCTTGACGTCCGTCTCGCCGGCCTGAAGTTGCTGAAACACCAGCGGAAAAACGACCAGCAGCAGCGACAGGCGAAGATTTCGCATCGGCATGGAGTATCTCGACGGCAGGTGGTGACGGCGGGTCGCGGGCGAGGCCATACGCAAGGCTCAACCTTAGCCGGATTGTGCGCCGATTGCAACGAATTGCCTGGCGTCCGCCACTCGTGTCGCTGAAAAGCCCAAGAGTTCAGATGCCCCGCGACACCCGATCGAATCCTAGCGAATCCAGCGACGACGCGCGACCTGACGGGCTAGAATTGTAGTGTCGCCAACAGGCCGCGCAGACGAAGGAGATGCCATGAGCGTGCTCGATCGACTCCGCCTCGACGGAAAACGGATGCTGATCACCGGCGGCAGCCGCGGCCTGGGACGCGAAATGGCGCTGGCCTGCGCTTCCGCCGGCGCCGACGTCGTGCTGGT